>RPRC01000150.1 GCA_003857395.1 Geobacter sp. | reverse complement strand
TTGTGCCGATCAGTCCTTTGAGGTTCCCCTGACTGTCCTTGAATGTCGCCTTGTTGAACATGACGTCGCGGACCGTACCATGAGCGTTCTTGATTTGGGATTCATACTGTTGTGTTCCCCCACCTTCAAACAACTCATTATCTTTGGCGAAATAAATTTCCGCGAGTTCCCGCGGGTTGATATCAAATACGGTTTTTCCTATCAGTCGCTGCCATGTTTCACCGAAAAAAGACTCGAAAGCCCTGTTGAATCCCTGGTATCGGCCTTCCTTGTCCTTGAAGAATACAGGGACAGGGATTGCATTGAGCAGCATACCAAGAAAAGTTTCACTCTCACGAAGCGCCTCCGCAGTCCTTTTCTGTTCGATGATTTCCCAGGTTACATCAGCGAGATATTCCACAATAGCAACATCTTGCTCGGTGTAGTCCGAAGATTTGTTGCCGACTCCAAGGATTGCAACTACCTGATCCTCGCGAAGTATGGGGACCACCAATTCGCGAATCAACGCGGCATGACCCTCCGGCAGCCCCTTTTTCCCCGGCAGCGACCAGTAGTCGTTATGCACGACCGGTTTTTTCCCCCGTACGCCGTCAGCCCAGACCCCGGCCTGATCGAGGCTATAATGCATGCCACGACATTCGGCGTGGCAGAACTCCTGCAAGGTACGGGTGGACCACTGTTGCAGGGAAAGGGTTTGCTGATCCGCAGCCACAAAATGGTAGAACCCGATGGGGCTCTTAACCAGTTCGCCAACCATATCCAGGGCTTTCGTCAGAAGCTCATCCAGTGAGTGATTTGTTGCGAACTCCAGCAGGGAAAGTCGAGTTTCCATCAGGCGCTGGATACGGCGTTCTTCTGACTGGTCGCGGAAAACCAGCACTACTCCGGTAATTTCACCGTGTTCGCTGCGGATAGGGGCGGCTGAGTCGGCGATGGGAATTTCTCGACCATCCTTTGCGATCAGCAGGGTGTGGTTCGCAAGCGCGACTATCATTCCTTCACGCAGGACCTTGGCTACCGGATCTTCCACCGTTTGCCTGGTATCCTCACTGATGATGCGAAAAACCTCAGACAGTGGTTTCCCGAGGGCCTCACACTGGGTCCATCCGGTAAGGTCCTCGGCCACGGGGTTGAGTATTTCCACTGCGCCTCGGAAATCGGTGGCGATGACCGCATCTCCAATGGCTTTCAGGGTGATGGCGTGGCGTTCTACGCTTTCGTTCAGTTTTGTTTCGGCCTGATACAGTGACTGATAATGCCGCTTCTTCTTGCGATGCCAAGCTGCCAGTCCGATCCCTGTAAGTGAACCAAGCACTGCCAGCAAGAGCAGCAGGCTCAGGATCATGCGCGAACGCCACTCGGCAAAGAGTTCCGTAGCGTCAATCTGTGCCACCATAAACCACGGCGTATCCGGAACCGGCAGGATGGCTGCCATGGTTTCGATTCCGCGGTAGTCTTTTCCGCCTACAATACCCTGCTTGCCAAGCACAGCCATGACCGCGGGGACGTCGCTGCGACGTAAGGGGAGGCGCAGTTCGCCGGAAGTGGCTGCCTGGTGGCGCAGTTTGTGAAGAAACGATGCGTCATTACCGTCGCGTTTCACGAGGTATGTTTCCGCGGACTCGCTCGGCGTGGGCCACGATTTCATCAGGGGATAAAGAAATTGCGAGGCATTGCTCACCAGGATGATTGCGCCAAGAGGCCTTCGGTTTGGTCCCTGGTGTATGAAGAGAGGCGAGACCACGCTGATATGGCGTGCCATGCGGTTCGGCCCATTATGCAGATTGGTGAATGCAGGCTTGTTGTTGCGCAAGGCCGTAGCCAATGCCACCTGGTAGCCGTCGAGGTGTTGAAGGTTTTCGATCATGCTCAGATGAACCCGCCCCTCGGTGTCCACCAGGAGAATGTTGGCATACCCGTAATGTCGCTGCAAGCTGCGGAAGAGCAGGCGAAGACTCTCCTTGTGTTTCCCGTTTCCGGTTGCGAGATACTCAGTCACGGGAGCGGTCAGGAAGGGGCTTTCATGGAGGATACTTGCGTCCGCAAAGCGTTCGCTCCGCCAGGCTGCTATCTGATTTGACTTGAGACGAGCTGTTGACATCAGCGTAGCAGTGACCATCTGCTGGTGTTGTTGCGCTTGTGAGCGGTAAAACCATGTGCTGCCGGCCAGCAGGGCCAGCAATACAGCTGGGACAGCTGCAATCACCCAGCGGGGCAACGCTTCGCATGAGTCCTTTGACATGGTACAGCTCTCCCCTTGATTTTGCTTTTGCCTGGGTAAAACAGAAAATGGCAGGTCTGCACCTTGTACAATGTTCCAAGTGCATACCTGCCATCGTTTGTTATCATAACCCTGAATACGGGGGTGATAAACGGCTGATCAGGAATAGGAATGACTTGTACGGGTCATGTTTTTCAGTGTGTCTGCTACACCCTTGGTATGTCCGGCCGTCTCGGAGCTCCGTCCGCTTGATTCCTCGATTACCACGAGCAGGGAAGAGAGGTGCGCAACGTCGGTTGACTGTGATTCAATTTCATTGGCCACGGTACTTATATCGGTAGCCAGGCGAGAAATGTTGGTCCCGATCTCCAGAGCGCTGGTGCGGGATTTTTCCGCCAGGTTGCGAACCTCGTCGGCTACAACCGCGAATCCGCGCCCACTGTCACCGGCTCGGGCTGCCTCGATGGCGGCATTGAGGGCCAGCAGATTGGTCTGGTCAGCAATCTGCTCAATGATTTCCACCACGCTCTGGATCTGGAGACTGGCATTTGCCAATTCACGGGCGTTAGTGGCCGAGGTAGTGGCCTGTTTGGTTAACCCGGAGAAGTTTTCGCCCAACTCATGAATTGTCTGCACTTGTTGCTCGATGTGTGACGCAAGGTCATCCACCGAGCCGTAGAGATCATTTGCGCAATCCTCGAGCTGGCCGGCCATGGATTCCCGATGGCTGTGGGCTTCGTTCAGTACCTGGCCGAGATCGTTTAATCCTTCGAAAAGTTTTGCCATGGAAGGTTCCAGACCTGATGCGTCAAGCCGACACTCGAACTGCTGCTTTTTAAAATCGTCTATCTGTTTTGCCACTACCTGTGACAGGCCGCTTAGTTTTGAGATTTGCCGTCTGAGGAAAAAGGCCTTGAACTCTCCATAATGGGCAACGAAATTGTCCACATACTCATCCCGGAATTCAGTCCCTGCCGGCACGTGGAAAAATAAAACGGCTGTTAATGTCTGATTCAGATTCAGGCCGAGGATTTCGCCAAAGGTTGAAAAACCGGCAATAGCCGTTCCAGACAACACCCGACCCATGTCGGAGAGTTCTCGCTCGTTACAGAGACGTCGCAAGATGCAGTCGTTAAGAATACCTGCCAGCGGTGCCCCCGGTTTTCCCTGCATGAAACGTTTGAAATCCTTTTCCGAGTTGCTGACCAGACCTGTTCTGCGCACCAGCAATAACTCCTCACCCGGGGCGATGTCGCAGTAGAAATGTACCTGGCCGGCGTTAATGTTTAATTGTGAAATAGAACGAACGAACAATTCTTTGCCCACTGTGATGGCGAAGGAGTACTCGGCCAGTTTGGCCTCGAGATTGTTCGGGGAGCATTTCAGTGTTTCGCAGAGAGCCTCCACGAGGGTGCTGATATGCCCTTGGCGATCAACTACCTGAGTTACAAAGCGCTGTTCCACCGAGGCGGACAGCACCTGGAAGCTGTTTCCGGTTATTTCGAAATTCTGGCTTTTTAATACGCCGAAACGGACGTCAGGAGGCGTCTTGATAAAGGCGATCACGGCATGGTTTTGAAGCTTTTTCTTGCCGTCGTGCAGCCAGGTATTGCGGAAGTCAAAGGTTCCTCCAGCTGAGCCGCCCACGAACAGGCAAGGAAAACGGCCGGAATCGTACAGAGCTTCCATGAAGAATGATTCGGATGCGGACAGTCCGTCGAACAGGACGTAGGCCAAGGTGTCCCGGAAGTCGATCTTCATGTTTACTTTCAAGTCGGTAAGGGATTTGCTGATGCGGTTTACTCGATTTTGCAGGTTGCATTCGATGCTGCCCCGGCGCAAGTCTTCGCACCCAAGAGGAACAGTGACAATCTCGGCCTCCGCTACTACTGATGCATCGAAACACTGCACCACCACGCGGTCCCAGCTGTTGCCGGTAGCGCAATATAATTTTCCTGCATCCGCATGCAATTCACCTGCAGTGGAACAAATTAACATGGGAACGCCTGGAAAGCGAGTGGCGAGGACCTTGGCAACCTGGTCAATGTCAACATGTGGCGAGACATAGGCGCTGACAAAAGTTGGGGTGAAACGAACCTTGTCGAGTTCGCCTGTCAGGCCATTTACGGTGCTCTGGAGTGCAATGGCACCGACGCCAACTTTCCGTTTCTTTCCAAATCCCAAAAAACCCATGGTCGTCTCCTTTGTGACGTTGAATAATTGCCGTATATAAGTCTATTTGATAGATGCATAATAATTTGCTGCACAGGAGCAGCGGAAATATTTCGCACTATTCTTTCCGCAAAGTTGCAACCCTGTTCTAATGAGTAATTATCGGCAGCGCAGCGTATATCTGAAGTTATTTTTTTATAAATTCTTTCGCAGTCGTGTCGATGCTGTCAAATAGTTATCGTCGAGTGCTGAATTTCGCTCAAGCCAGCCGCATTCTCACGGTGTCTTGTTGGGAAAACCTTGCCTGGTCACGATTATTTTTGGCTGAGACTTGTTTCATCGTTGAGAGTCGTGCCGGATACGGGCAATGGTAGGAAATCGGGTTGTGGAGAGCCGTATGTGGAGTTGCCAGGTTTTGAGCTGACATGGAAGTAGCGAAGAACAATAGAGGTATGATAGTATGAAAAACCCTCAGAGTGACGGACACGTTGCTACTCTGGTACGTACCCATCTGGACCCTTCATTAATCAAGGAGTTGATTACTATCGTGATTTCATCAACACTGTTACCCCTTAAAAAATTGTTGTTTCTTTTCATTGCCGTGCTTTTTTTGGTTGCGATTCTCGCGCCTGCGGCAGTAGCCAGAGAAAAATTAGCCACCTATCCGGCCTTGCCGCCCGGTTATAGTTCCATTAAGGTTTTTGATCACAAAGGTCGGTTCGTTGGTCGTCTCCCGTCTGAGGGCAGGTACTGGGTCCCCATCGCCCAGATTCCCGTGTTTCTGCAGAAAGCATTGGTCGCCATTGAAGATGTCAGGTTTTACCAGCATGGCGGAATAGATATCCGGGGCATTGCCCGAGCATTGATGAAGGATGTGGTCAAAGGCAAAATGGTCGAAGGCGGCTCGACCATTACCCAGCAACTGATCAAGAACAAGTATTTGTCAGGAGAAAAAACCCTCGACAGAAAGCTTACCGAAGCACGCCTGGCCATGGATTTCGAAGAGAAATACACCAAAAAACAGATTCTGGAGATGTATTTCAACGAGATTTATTTTGGCAATGGAGCTTGGGGCGTTGCTCAAGCAGCCCGCCTTTATTTTGATAAAACACCGGAGCAACTGACCCAAGCCGAATGTGCCCTGTTGGCCGGAATACCCAAGGCCCCTTCACGCTATAATCCTTTGGGAAACCCTGCCATGGTAAAAGCCCGTAGAGATCTGGTGCTCGGGCGCATGGCCGAACTGAAGATCATCTCTGCGCGACAAAAGAAACAACTGTCGTCCCAACCGATTGTAACCGTAAAACGTAATGAAGCTCCCTATTATCTGGCGCATGTCCGGAGCAAACTCGTTGATCAGTACGGTTCGAAAATTATCGAACAAGGCGGGTTGGATGTGATAAGCGCCATGGATCTTCCCATGCAGAAACTGGCGGAAAAGGCACTGCGTGACGGAGTGAAACAGATTTCCCCCGATTTGCAGGGCGCGCTATTGTGCCTGGATCCTGCTACCGGAGATGTCCTGGCGGCTGTTGGTGGCGTTGATTATGCGCAAGGTCCTTTTAACCGGGCATTCTTTGCCAGGCGTCAACCAGGCTCAGCCATTAAGCCATTGATTTATGCGGCTGCCCTTGAAAAAGGGTACACCGCGAGCAGCCTCTTTGATGATTCACCGGTAACGTACAATCGTGGAAACGGTGAGATTTGGCAACCTCAGAATTATGGAAAGGAACTTTATGGCGAGTTGACCCTTCGTAAAGCCTTGGCCTATTCAAATAATGTTGTCACGGTAAAGCTGCTGGATGCCATTGAAATTCCGTATTTTACCGGTTTTGCCAGTACATTGGGGCTCTCTTTGCACGCTGCCAATGGCCTCTCCCTGGCACTGGGAACAGATGATGTTACCTTGCATGATCTGGTTTCAGCATACGCCCCTTTTGCCAACGGGGGCTTGCTGCCCAAATCAAGAACCATTATCCGTATCTATGATCGAAATCGTCGTGTCTGGACGGAAAACCCCACGTCCGTTACTCCGGCGCTTTCTCCTGCTACCGCTTATGTCACGACGCAGATGCTGAAAGACGTCATGCGCTATGGCACCGCAAAATCTCTCGAAAAATTCAGCAGAGAACATGCGTCCGCCGGAAAGACCGGCACCACCAATGATTATCGGGACGCCTGGTTTGTCGGCTATACTCCACGCCTTGTAACCGGCGTCTGGGTTGGGTATGACAAACCCCGACCCGGAGGAAAAGGCTTTACCGGAGGAGCTGTCAGTGCCCCTATCTGGGGACGTTTCATGCGTTCGGTTCTGGCCGCTGAGCCAAACGTAGATTTCCCGAAACCGGATACGGTAGTGTCCGTTTTGATTGATCCGGAAACAGGTTATCTGGCCGCCCCTGACTGTCCGGTTACGCGGGATGAGAATTATATCGAGGGAACGGAGCCGACCGAGTATTGTCCCGTACATGGCGGAGTTGTCTCCCCGACATCAGCTCCTTTGGAGCCTCCCTTGTCGAGACTGAATGAGAAACCGCAGGAGGAGACGGGTGAATTGGCTCCGGCCGACTCAGGACAACCGCGCTGAACCGAGCCTGTGGCCGTCAAGTTTTTGCCGTAGCGGAAGTTGTTTCCTTGGAGAGATACAATTCGGGGAGGGCAGACACGAACCCTGTAAAGCAGCTTTAAAGATTCTCAATAGGAGACGGATTGACGAAAAAAAGCCGTCTCCTCAAGAGGCGGCTTTTACTGCTTTGGTAGAGATTAGGGAGCAAGGAAGGATGCTCATGCGTGGCATGTCTGTCCAGAGTTGTTCCCCACTTGTCAAAGGTGGTGGGTGTCCTGCTTTACTGAGGGAACTGCCCCTCAATTGGTGCCTGCTGATGTCCAGGATGTGCTTTGATATGTTCTGTAATTCCCGCCTGTGAGGTAAACTCGGCACCACAGGTGGAGCATTTGAACAAAGGCTCGGCGGCTTGATGGTCGGGGTGTTGCTTGAGGTGTTCGATAAGACCTGCCTGAGAGGTAAACTCGGCTCCACAGGTGGAACATTTGATAAACTGTTTTGCTGAATCGGTTTTCTGGGCAGGTGTATCAGTCGTCGCACAACCGCTTAAACACAATGCCGAGCCAAGAAGAATAACTGCTAACAATTTGCGCATTTTTATCTCTCCTTTCCCATCCCTCGTTTTAGAATAAACAACATATTTATGATGTTTAATTCTATGCGCTAATGCTCTTTAGTCAAGCAACAGTATGCAAAAACCTTATTTGGTGTTATTTTCTTTCTACATTGTGTACCTGCCCGCGGAGAGACGCTGTATGATTTTCCTGGGAGAGGACCTGTGGGAATAGCCTGCATCCAAAAGTGGATACTTTAGTGTGATAACAAGTACTTTTATCCGGAAAGACGGGACGGGAAAGTAGTAGTTTTCATCCGGAAAGTCTCAACAGGGGCTGGGCTGGAACTTCCCCGAAGCCTCTCGTAATCGGTCGCCACCCGAGACACTGATCGGGCGACCTGCCGGCATCAGGCGCTTTCTTTGCTTTCGCTGTTGTGCCATGAAGCCGTACGAGAGACTCCGGGAAAGCCCCAGCCCAACGGGGGATAGCACTATTTTAGTGTTTCCGGATGAAAACTAAGTAAAAATATGTCGATCGTGACTGGAGAAACGAGAACAATGAAACGACTTGGCAGAATTATGTTCCAAGGACTGGTGGCAATACTGCCGGCCCTGTTGACAATCTATATTCTCTTTTGGCTGGTCCGGTCAGCGGAAACCGTTCTTGGCGGTCTCCTCGAGGTGCTGCTTCCTGACGGATGGTATCTGCCCGGGATGGGTCTGATGACCGGTCTGGTGGTAACCTTTCTCTGTGGTCTGGCCCTCAACGCCTTTCTGGTGAAAAGGATAATCTTGCTGGGGGAAGCGGCAATGAACCGCATCCCTCTGGTCAAGACACTGTATGGTTCTCTCAAGGATTTTATCGGCTTTTTCACTGCCAAACATGATTCGAAGTTCAGCCAGGTGGTAACGGTAGATCTGAACTTTGGCGGAACATCCCTGCGCATGATCGGCTTTGTAACCCGTAGTGATTTCAGTGATTTGCCGACCGGGATCGGGTATGAGGGGGAGGTTGCCGTATATCTTCCCCTGAGTTACCAGATTGGCGGATACACGGTGATCGTTCCGCGTTCCGCCGTCAAGAAAGTCGATATTTCCACCCACCGTGCCATGGGACTTGTGGTAACCGGCGGGATGATCTCTGAAAAGGGGAAAACGGCGGACCATTCCGGATGAAAACCAGGTAATCAACCGCTGGCAAATATCCCCTGGATTGCCGGTCGATCAGTGTCAGGGCGTTCCTCTGTCTCTGCCATCACAACTATTGACATCTCGGGCCGTGCTGGGGTACAGTGCCGGCTCTTTTCGGATAGAAACCCGGCCTGATTGTCGGGATTTTTGATCCCCGTTCCTAGGCAAGAACAAGGGAGGGGTCGGCCTGGTGCGGCTGACCCCTTTTGCATTGTGCGAAGCCGATTTCGCTTGATGGAAATAATTTAGGAGTATTATACGATGAACGGCCAGAACAGAAAAGACATCTATCCCGGCTTGGCTGTGGCCATTGTGCTGAAGAAAGACCAGCGCTGCGGCAGGTTGACGGAAGGGGTCGTCAAGGATCTCCTCACCAGTGCCCCGTTCCACTCCCGGGGAATCAAGGTCCGGCTGCAGGATGGCCAGGTGGGCAGGGTCCACTCCATTCTCTCCGCTTCCACTGGCGACAGGGGAACCGGCTGCTGATGGGGGCTTCGAACCATTCGTTGGACATTATCGCCCAAGAGCAGAAAAGACTGGTGGATATCTGTCGGATCATCGATCGTTCAGCCGCGGACCGGAACGCCACCCTTTCGCTTCATGATGCACGAGCCAGGGAGTTGGAGCAGGAAAGGCTGGATTCGGTCAGTTGGCGGGAGAAGAACGACCTGGCTGAGAAGCTTATTGAGCATGGCCACCACGATCCCCGGAAATACCTCAAGGATTTCTGCGACAGCGCCGGTTCTCCCTATTTCGCGATTATCGGTATACAAGACAGCGACATGAGGATCGGTAACAAAGAGTACCTGATCGGCAAGCAGTCCCTCATGGACGGAAACAGGGTTGCCATCGTTGACTGGCGCAAGGCGGAGATATCCCGACTCTATTATGACTATGAGCAGGGAGAGGACTATCTGGAGACCATCCAGGGGAAAGATCGGGAGGGTCTGCTGGTCCGAAAGGACAAGATCGGCATAACCCGCCAGGTATTGCACCGGATCGAGACTCCCTCCGATACTTTTGAGTTGGTGGACGATGCCTGGCACTGTAACGGTACGACGTTTCAGACCTCGGCCGATACCAAGTCCCTGGCCGGGGATCATCGCCTGGTGGATATCGTGGCACTGATCGACCCGGATCAGTTCCGGATGATCACCAAGGAAACTGACGGCTGTACCTACATCACCGGCGGTGCCGGCTGTGGCAAGACCACCGTGGCGCTCCACCGGCTTTCCTATCTGCAATTCAACCAGCCGAAGCTTTTTCGCACCGAGCGCTGTCTGGTATTGATGTTCAACCGGGTCCTGCGGGACTACGTGAAGAAGACCTCCGAAGAACTCCTGGGAAAGACGCGGGTGGATACCTTCAGCGCCTGGTCCCTTTCCGCCCTCGGGCAGCTGGGGGTGTATTCCCTGACCACCACCTTCGATGATCCCCACGGGGCCCGGAAGAAAAACAGCGCCATTGCTGAATTGCTCCGCCGCTACGTGGGGGAGACGCGGAAGATCGATCCGATAATGGACCTGTGGCGGTTCTTTTCCTGCTGCTATGTGATTGAGGCCCTTTTTGCTGATGAAAAACAGCGGGAAGCCTTTTCCTCGGACATCCAGCAGCGGCTCATTGACAAGAACCGGATTGTTTCCTTCTCGGATGTCAGCATTCTGCTGCGGCTCTGCCAGCTCAGAAATCATGCTGATGCCGTGGTACCGGGGGCGCTCAATCACTATGATCATATCATCGTCGACGAGGCGCAGGATCTCGGTGCCTTGGAGCTTGAGGCGGTGCTGGCGGCCACTTCGCCCCGCTGCAGTCTGACGGTCTGTGCCGATGAAAAGCAAAAAATTCTTTCCTTCGTCGACGGAACGGGCTTCGTCAACTTTCGCCGGCAACTGCAGTTGTCCGGCCTGGACAAGGAAACCCTGGCCATCTCTTACCGTTCGGCCCGGGAGATCCTCGAGTTGGCGGCCCGGGTGAGCGGCAGACCGGTGGACACCTCCAAGTCCCATTCCGGGGTAGTAAAGTTTTATCCGGAAAAAGACTCGTCTGCTGCGTTGCGGAAGGTTCGCCGGATTGTCGAACAGCTTGTGGCCCGGGAGCCGAATGCACTTACCGCCATCATCTGCAAGAAAAAAACCGATGTGAAGACACTTCACCAATCTCTTGCGGGAGTCGCAGGATTACATGGGGAAGGGGAGGTATGTTTCGAGCCCGGGGTGCTGGTGGTGAATACCCATATCGTCAAGGGGGTCGAGTTCACGAATGTCATCCTCTGGAATCCGAGCGATACGGAGTACCGCCAGACGGAGATCGACCGGAACCTTCTCTACGTTGCCCTGACGCGGGCGAGCAAAAGATTGTACGTGGTTCATTGGCGTCCCCTGGCAAAGGGATTGACGGAATGAGGGGAACCGGGATACTTTAGGAATACGTTCCCGTGTCAAAAACCAGAATACATATAATATTAAAGGTGATTATGAGAATATGGGTTGATGCCGATGCCTGCCCGAGGGTGATCAAGGATATCATCTTTCGGGCCTCGGAAAGATTGAACATTCCGGTATGTCTGGTGGCAAACAAGGAGCTGACCAAACATAATGCCCACCTGGTTGACTCGGTGGTGGTTGATGAAGGTTTCGATGTCGCGGATGATTATATTGTCGACAACATTGCGACGAGCGACCTGGTTGTTACTGCCGACATACCACTTGCCGCAAGGATTGTTGCCGGCGGAGGGATTGCCGTGGATCCTCGGGGAGAGATTTACACGGAGGAAAACGTAGGAGAGCGACTCTCCATACGGGACCTGATGATGGAGTTGAGATCCGGAGGCTATGTGCAGGGTGGGCCTCCACCGTTTAACAATACCGACCGGCAGCGCTTTGCCGCGTCACTGGACAGTCTCCTCAGCCGCATTTTGCGGGGCCAGAGGCCGCAATAACAGGCGGTTTGAAAACGATTTTTCAACAGCCTGAAACGGAACACACATAAGGGGACCTTCTTACATGGCACTGCCGTCAACAATCTATCGTTTTTCGCTGGAACTCTCTGACATCGACCGGCAGATCTATGAATCGCTCCAGGCCACGGTTGCCCGTCATCCTTCGGAAACGGAGGAGCGGCTTGTTGCCCGCCTCCTGGCATACGCGCTTTTCTTTGAACCTGATCTTGAGTTCACAAAGGGAATCTCAGCAGGGGATGAGCCTGACCTCTGGCTGAAGGGCGCCGACGGACGAACGCTCCTCTGGGTTGAGGTTGGCCTTCCCGATTCTGACCGACTGCTCAAGGCGAGCCGGCACTGTGAGCGTGTGGCACTTTTATCGTGCGGGAATTCGCTGCCGGTTTGGGAGAAGGAACACCTGCCGAAGCTTGAGGGCGTCCGCAATCTGACTTCCATCACTATCGACCAGAAGTTCATTTCCCGTCTGGTTTCCCTGCTGGAGAGAACCATACGATGGTCGGTTACCAGAACGGAAGGTTCCCTGTACCTTGCCGTGGCCGATGAGACACTGGAAACACATCTTCAGGTTAAGGGAGGAGAAGGGACCTTATAATGAAGAAATCGAAATCCTCAAAAACCCGTAACGACTCCCCGAACTCCCTGGATATCGAGATTGCCGTATCGACCTTGCTCTCCAGCGGCGATTTCGTGGTACTCCGTAAGATTGACCTGGCGCGAGACCACCGCTTTAGCGGGAAATCCGTTCCCGGATCCCGGATAGCACTTTGTCTCGACACCGAAACGACCGGGCTGGACCATGCTCAGGACCGGATCATCGAATTGGGAATCGTGGCCTTCGAATACGACCCTGAAACCGGTGCCATCATCAGGATCATTGGCCGATATTCCGGCTTTGAAGACCCCGGTGTTCCCTTGGCTGAAGAGATCATTCAGATTACCGGCATTACCGATGAAATGGTGGCTGGGCAAGCTTTCGACGATGGACAGGTTGAAGAGATGGCGAAAAAAGCGAGTCTCGTGATTGCCCACAATGCTGCGTTCGACAGGAAATTCGTCGAAGCCCGGTTCCCCATTTTCATGAACATCCCCTGGGCCTGTACCGTCTCCCAGGTCAATTGGCAGGCGGAAAGGATTTCCTCCCGCACGCTGGAATACTTGCTCTACAAGTGCGGCGGCTATTGCATCAATGCCCATCGGGCCCTGGATGATACCGAGGGTCTGCTGGGGCTCCTGCTGGGCAGGCTTCCCGTTTCCGATACACCCATCTTCAAGGCTCTGCTGACGGCCTCGGCGGAGGTCTCTGCCAAGATCTACGCGGTTGGCGCTCCCTTTGATAAGAAAGATGCCCTGAAGCAACGCGGCTATCGCTGGAACGACGGCTCACGAGGGGGAACAAAAGGCTGGTGGATATCCGTCCCCTTCGATCAGGAGGCGGATGAACTGGCGTATCTCGCTGCGGAGATCTATCCCGGTGGGAATACCGGTTCCGTCGAGATTAACCGGATCGACGCCTATTCCCGGTTTTCGGTACGGGACGTATAAAAGGTGTCAATCCAATTCCATATCAAGGCCCTCTCTGCGTTGGTTCGTCTTCGGCTGCTCAACGTACTCTTCAGTTCGCCTCGCAACCTCAATCCTCGCCGCCTTGAGATCATCCTTGATCTGGAATTGGTAGTAAACCGATACCGGTCAGGAATAGAAGGGTTTCCATGCATCTTCACCTGGTAACCATCCACGCATTTCATTCACCACAGGCCGTCCCCTTGGCAGCCGCCTGCCTCAAGGCTTCACTCGATGCCCGTTCGGGAACGGTTCGACCGGTTGCGGTCTCCTTTGCCGATTACTTCTCTGGCGATTCCTTAGCCGAAATTTCCCGCTCCATTCTTGCCGTAAGACCGGATTTTGTGGGTTTTTCCCTCTATGTCTGGAACCGGGACGAGTGCCTCACCCTTGCAAATATGTTGCGTCGGGAGTTGCCTTCCCTGACGGTCTTTGCCGGGGGGCCTGAGGCAACAGCCGATCCGTCCGGACTGCTTGCCGTTGCGGGCTTCGACTTCCTGGTGCTGGGGGAGGGGGAGGTGACGCTGCGTGAGGTGATCGACCGTCTTGAGGAAGGTGTTTCTATCGAGGGAGTCTCCGGGATTGCCCGAAGGACGGTTTCAGGAATCGAACAAAGCAGGAGGGCGCCGGTTGCCGATCTTGGCGCTCTCCCGTCGCCGTACCTGTCCGGCATCCTGGACAGCTCCATTCCCGCTGGTGTGCTCTGGCAGTTGACGCGGGGCTGTTCCTTCGGCTGCGATTTTTGCTTCGACGGCATGGGCGACCGGACCGTACGCCGCTTTCCGACCGGAAGGCTGGAGGCGGAACTGGACTACCTGGTTCACCACGGTGCCAGCCAGGTGGTGGTGCTCGACTCAACCTTCAACATGGACGGATCTCGGGCCAAAGCCTTGCTGCGATTGATCCGAAAGAAGGCTCCCCATGTGCACTTCCATTTCGAGGCAAGGGCGGAATTGCTGGACGCGGAACAGGCTCGTCTGTTCGGCAGCATGAAGTGTTCGCTGCAGATCGGGCTCCAGACCGCCGACCCCGCGGTGTCCCGTTCTGTGCGCCGGCCTCTGAATCGTCGTGAGTTCGCTGAGAAAATTGGACTCCTCAACAGGGAAGGAGTGGTGTTCGGCTTCGACCTTATCTTTGGCCTGCCGGGCGACAGCCTGGCACGTTTCCGGGAGACCCTTGACTTCGCCCTTGGCCTCTACCCCAACAGCCTTGCCATCTTTCCCCTGGCGGTCCTTCCCGGAACAGTCCTGGCCTCTCGGGCCGAAGAGTTGAAACTGCGACATCTGCCGAATCCCCCCTATACAATCCTGGAGTCTCCATCTTTTTCGGCTGACGATCTGCTTGCGGCAAAGCGGCTGGCTGATGCCTGCGATATTTTTTATAGTCGCGGCAAGTCCGTTGCCTGGTTCAATGGCATCGTTGCCGGGTTGCGTATGTCCCCGGCCGAGTTTCTTGGGGCATTTTCGAGCTGGCTGGAGAAAAAAGGGGAAAAGGATTGTACCGAGAAGGACTATCAGGATGAGGATATTCATCAGTTGCAGCGGGGATTTTTATCGGAGATATTTGTTCTGCGGAAATCAAAGCGGCTGCTTGCTGCAGCTCTGGATTACGTCGAGTATCACCACCAGTATGCAGTGACCCTGCTTGCGGTTCCAGCCAGAGTTCTTTCCCGCCGGGAGTTGGCACGAATTGATCTGCTCTCCCAGCCGCTGATCATTGCGGCATCGACCCGGCTGGCGGTATTCAGCTACGAGATTCTGGAGCTGCTGGATGTGGGAGAGCCCGATCTGCAGTTTCTCTGCAGCAGGCTGCAGCCTGCTGGCTCATTTGCCGCAATCTATCCACGTTCCGGCGAGGTTGCCACGGAATCACTGGCCGAGCCATACTTCCATCTGCTGAAAAGGCTTGATGGGACAGTAGCTGCTCGCCGTATTGCCAAGGAGCTGGCACTACCCCTGGAAGATGCTCAAGAGTTTCTTGCTTTTGCCGTGGCTGAGGGAATCGTTTGCCTCGCGTGACATGCCGCGGCAGGCGGTTTGCGGTGAGTTCCGGATTACCTGCTTTGACAACTATCACTAAATAGGGTAGGGTTTCCCTGTGTTCGCTGGGGAACGTTCTTATTAAGATAAAATTCTTCGAAATTCTGCCGGAAATATTTCCGGACAGCAACTGAGCGAAACCATCATTATTAGCGCGACATTTATTAGCAGCACCCTTATTTCTTTTCTTTGCAGCACTATTTTTGCTGTTCCGTTTGAATCAGTGCCGCTTGGTACCTCTCCCGACGTGTGCACTGTCTATTGCAGAAAATGAGGAATTTATCATGTTTGCCAGGATCGAAATCGATCGATCCAGGTGCAAAGGGTGTGGCCTCTGTACGATAGCCTGCCCGAGAAGGCTTCTGGATCTGGACGTGCCTGAGGAAGAAAGCGTCCGAGTTGCAGCAGTGTTGCTGTATCAGGAAAAATGTGTTGGTTGTGCTCAATGTGCCGAAATGTGTCCTGATCTTGCCATAAGCGTTTACAGCAGGCAGAAGAATGAGATCACCGGCAGATCCAGCATCGTTTTCAGGGAATATTCCAGCATCGTCAGGTCTCTTGTGAAAAACACAGCGTGCCGTGAGGATGTTCTTTCGCTTTTGAAAAAAACTGAACGGCGGAGATGAATATTTTCTGGATGCCGCGGGGCGCTCTTTACCTAGCCCGCTGGGGGCATTGCTATTCAAATAATATCAAGGTGTTGACCGTCAACGTTGTCTCCTTTCTTTGTGAGGGTGCCCTTTTCTGCCAATGTCTTTGGCGGCTGGCTCTATTAAATTCTTGTAAAAAATAAATTTATCCTTACTATGTCAAAAACATCACGTGTGATTTTCCGGCAGAAACGGATTGATACCACTCTGCCAAGGAGGAGGCGAACACTATGCAACTTGATCCTGCTCAAGTCTCCAAAACGGTCATGATAGTTGATGATGAACTGTTTTTCAGGAAACTCCTCGGCACTATTCTCGCGGAAAAAGGTATTTCCGTGATTGCGGAGGCTGCCGATGGTGTCGAGGCGGTGGAAAAATACAGTCTGCACCGTCCTGAACTGGTTATTCTCGATATTTATATGCCGCAAAAAAATGGTTTTGATGCCACAAAGGATATCCTTTCCATTAATCCGAAGGCCAAGGTGTTGATCTGCAGCGGGATGGGCTACGATGACGATGTCAAGGCCGCACTGGCGATCGGTGCACGGGATGTTATCCTCAAGCCTTTCATCCCTCAAGAAGTCATCGAAATCGTATCCCGGGTTTTGGCGGAGTAGTAAACCCAATTCGAAAAGCTTCCAGACACTGCAGCATTCGGTGCCTTGAGGGAGTTCCATTCCACAAGATTCTAAACAGTTTTCATCTGGAAACGGTTCTTTTCCGCCCTAGCTGTGTCAATCAGCGGGCTTGCTTGTGCGGCGTACCTATGTACGCCTCCGCGCAATTCCTTGATTTCCTTGCCAGGGCGAAAAATCCCTCGTTTCCGAATTGAAAACCAATAGTTTCACATCCGGAGTTTCCGGATGGAAACTGATATGGTTGTCAGTTGTCAACAAGAAAAAAGTACTCCTGTCCACTTTTGCAAGCGGTTATGCTGTACGTATAT
>RPRC01000149.1 GCA_003857395.1 Geobacter sp. | reverse complement strand
CTGTACCACTGCCATGCCGCCGATGCTTTCGGCCAGGAACGAGTTGAGATTGGAGAGGCGTGCCCGCACCTCCCGGAAGGACTTGCGCATTCTGAGGCGAAAGGTGAAGACGATATAAAGGAGCATCGGCAGTACGATGAAAGTGACCAGGGACAGCTTCAGATTCATCCAGAGCATGATCCCGACAATGCCCACCAGTACCAGGATGTCGCCGATGATGGAGATGATGCCGGCCGTGAACATCTCGCCCAGGACCTCCACATCGCTCGTTACCCGTGTTACCAGGCTGCCGGTGGGTGTGCGGTCCATAAAAGACGAGGAAAGGCCCTGGATGTGGGAGAAAAGCTCCATGCGAAGATCGAACATGACCTTCTGGCCCAGGTACTGCAGGAGATAGATTTCCAGGTAGGTCAGGAGGCCGTCCGCAATGATAAGGGCAAAGTACCAGAATGACAGGAGGGGCAGCCCTTCCATCTTGCCGGTGGTGATGTGGTTGTCGATGGCAATCTTGATAAGCCAGGGCTGGGTGAGTTTGGCCGCCGCGATCAGGGGCAGGAGCAGCAGACTCCAGGCAACCAGCCACCGGTAGGGGCGCAGGTAACGGATAAACCTGGCCAGGAGTTTGCGATCGTAGGCCTTGCCGACTATTTCATCTTCATAGATACCGCCAAAATGCATAAGGAAACCTTCTATCCGGAGAGACCTGCCAGGTTTTCAAAATCTGGCAGGTCTCGTTTATAATCTCTCTAACTCTTCGCGCAGATTCTGTTCCCGGTGGATAGCCGCATAACGGCCTTCCAGGGCCAGCAACTCCTGGTGGGTCCCCTGCTCAGCAATGGTTCCCTCCTCCAGAACGATGATCAGGTCACAGCCTCGCAGTGCCGAAAGCCGGTGCGAGACGATCAGCACGGTGCGTTTTCCGTAGTAGCGGGCAAGGCCATTCAATATTTCTTCCTCGGTACTGGCATCCACTGCCGAAAGCGGATCGTCGAGGATCAGGATGGAAGGGTTTTTCAGCAAGGCTCGGGCGATGGCGGTGCGCTGCTTCTGGCCGCCGGAGAGGGTAACGCCCCGCTCTCCCACAAGGGTCTTGAATCCCTTGGGGAAACCGGCTACGTCCCTGTCCAGCTGCGCAAGGCGGGTTGCGGCTTCCACCTCGGACTGCGTTGCCCCCTCCCGTCCGTAGGCGATATTTTCCTCGATGGTGCGGGAGAAAAGAAAGCTCTCCTGGGGGACGAAACCGATGGAGTTCCGAAGTTCTTTCAGTGGGAGGCGATTGATATCCGTTCCGTCAAGGAAGAGCATGCCGTCCGGGACAGGGTAGAGGCGTGCGATGAGGCGGACGAGGGACGTCTTGCCGCAGCCGACCGGACCGACGATGCCCAGCTTCATGCCCGGACTGATCCGCAGGGAGATGTCTTTCAGGAGTGGTTCACCGGCATAGCCGAAAGTAAGATGGCGAAACTCGATCTCTCCGGCAAGTTTCACTATTTCCACGGGCTGCTTCGGCTCGGTGATCTCCGGCCTGGCGTCGAGCACCGCATTGAGGCGGGCCATGGAGGCGGCACCCCGTTGGAGGAGGTTGATTATCCAGCCCATCACCACGGTTGGCCAGATCAGCATCGCCAGGTAACTGGTAAATGCGACGAAATCTCCCAGGGTCATCACCCCACTGATCACCCGGCTGCCGCCGACGAAAAGGACAATCAGCGTGCTGATGCCGCTCATGGAGGCCATGAAGGGGATGACAATCCCCCGCAGATTGGCCATTTTCATGCTGCTGTACAGGTACCGTGCGGACAATTCCCGGAAAGTTCTGGTCCGGAACTCCTCGCGGCAATAGGCCTTCACCACGACAGAGGCGGTAATGCTTTCCTCCGCGTGGCTGGTCAGGGCGGCAAGTTCTTCCTGCGCCCTTTTCGAGTGGTGGAAGATGCGGCGGCTGACCTGTTTTACCAGGAGGATCATGAGCGGAAAGGGGAGCACGGCGCACAAGGTCAGGAATGGATTGATGCGTCCCATGAGGAAAATTGCCGAGATATACACGATCACGGTATTGATGACATTGAGGATACCGAAACCAAGGAGCATCCTGACATTTGACAGATCGTTGGAAAAGCGGGAAAGCAGATCGCCGGTCCGCTCCCGGGCGAAGTAGGGGAGATCCAGGGAGAGGAGGCTTTTGTACAGATCTTCCCTGATCCGGTATTCGATATGGCGGCCGGCATGGAGGAGCGTCGTGCGCGAGAAAATCCGGACAATGCCGTGGGCAATGGCGACCGCCATGATGATCAGGCCGAAGTGGGCGGGCGAATAGGCGCTGCGTCCGGGGAACTGAAGGCTCTCAACCGCACTCTTCAAGAGCCAGGGAATCATCAGGGCGAGTGCGTTTGCTCCTACCAGGAGGATGAGCCCACTGATATAAGTTCCCCGCAGGGAGCGCAGATAAGCATAGAGTCGGCTGTATTCGCTGATGGTCATCTCCTGATTATGACGGAACCCGTGAGAATCGTTTAGTTCATAGTACCCGGTTCCCGGCTCTTACCCTGTACCCTGACCCTTGCACCCTGTGCCCTGTTACCCTGCATCAATACCTCATCCGTACCCGGTAGAACAGTTTCGACTCGAAGTCCTTTGGCACCGGGATGGAGAACTCGGCGGAAAAGGCATCCCCCTTCTTCCAGGGGTGGGACGCGGAGAGCATGTTCCAGTCACCAGGGACCGGTTCCACCACCTTAACCACCACATCTTCTGTCTTGTGGTTGCGCAGGGTTATTTCGAAGGCGGTCTCGTAGGTGTCGGAGGCGATCTTTTTCCATTCAGTCTGTTTCCGGCTTGCCATCACGTCGAATGCTTCGCCCAGCTTGACCCGCAGTGTTTCATCTTTCGGCGTGTGGTCGATGGAGTCTTCGCCGGCAAATTGCAGGCTGCCGTCGCTGTCCTGCTTATAGACCCGGACAGTCCCTTTGGGCAGCGGGATGCCCAGGCTGTTGGACTTCCGGTTCTCGATTTCCAGGAATACTCCCACCTTGAGGTTGTTGTCCTGCTCTCCGTAGGGGGCGTAGAAATACCGGCGGTCGCCGTTGAGAAGAAGCTCCTTTTTCACCGGAATTCCCGCGGCCTGGAGCAGGCGGATCTGTTTGGTCTGATTGTCCTTGATGGTGGAAGACCGTTCCAGGGAATAGATATGGTATTCGAAAAATCCTTCTTCACGGAACTGTGGTGCAGCTCCGGCCAAGGCTGTCTTCAGCATCCTGTCCTGGTAGGGACTGGTTTCCCGCACCCTGTTTAGGTCTCCCGCGACGAGCTTCAACCGTGCGTCGCGATAACTGGCCCCGCTCTTGTTATCAATGGTGACCCAACCAGCCAGGTCGGTCCGAGTGTCCTTCTCGTTCAGGGTAAGGACGTAGTCCGCCCGCCAGGAAATACCGTTGGTAAGGTACGATGCCTCGATCTTCCGGGTCGTTGCCAGATCGCTGTCCACCAGCCAGACCAGGGTGGGCTGCGAGATGAGGTTTTCCGGAACTCCGGGTAGAATGACCCTGCCGGGGTGACCATAGGTGATGCTGTCGCCGATCCGGTAGATCGGCCCGCCGTTATTGGAAAGGAGCGTTGCGGCGACAATCTCTTCCCGCTCCGTGTAGGGATTTTTCTGGTAGAGCTTAACCTCTTTCCCCACGTATTTGTCCAGCAGCTTCTGGGGGTTGAGGAGGTCATACTCGTAGTTCTGTTCCAGGATGCGGAAGCTGCCGGAGGCGGAAAGGCTCGTGATGGAGACGCTGGCCGGAATGATCCCGGAGGCAACGTCCATGAAGCGGAGTTCTCCGGTACCCTTTCGCAGGGTGAGCTCACGCTGGTCCTTGACCAGGCCGAGGTTGTCGTTATAAACGGTCAGTGCCACGCCGGTCTGGTCCTTGAGGGTGGAGGTTGCGAGTGTTCCCGGTTCAGTGGCTGAAGCAGAGAGCGGGAGGGAAAGCAACAGGGTGGTGCTGAGGGCGAACGTGGTTAGCAACGGCAAGAATGATTTTCTCATGGAGCATCCTCCTGGAAATGGGGCGCATCGCTACGATTGGCGTGGTAACAGACACTTTCCTTTATAAGTCATGTGGGTCGGCCGGTCAAGCATCCGGGGCAAAAGGTTAAAAATTCAAGTTTTGACGGGCTGTACCGATACAGGCTATAGCGCTTTCTGTTCTTGTGCGGCCAGTGCCGGGGTACCGTTTATAGCCAAAGAGGATCCTGAAAATATTCCAGGAATTTAAAATTTTCCTGGTGTGGCGGAACCTCTATCATTTCAGTATTTCGAGTTGCTACCCACCGTTATTGCGATGTGATGTGGCGGGTATCCGGAGCAATAGCATGGCATTTCTGATCCGAGCAGACGCAATTGATTGTCATCACGACTTTTCGGGATGCACGTCTCGCTTGTCTGGATTGCGGGAAAAAATACCCTTTTTCAGTTTGTTCCGGTTTGTACTCATTCTTTCTCTTTCTTTTTTCTCTCCCCATGAGGTCAAAGCCGAGCCTTATCAGGCTGGCGAATACCAGGTGAAAGCGGCATTTCTCCTGAATTTTGCCAATTTCATCCAGTGGCCACAAGGTGCCCTTGGCGATGATACCTTCACTATCGGCATTCTTGGCCAGGATCCCTTTGGCAGTGCCAGTGATTCCCTGAAAGGGAAAACGGTCAAGGGTCGGAAAGTGGTCATCAAGAGGTATGATGATCCGGAGGATGCCCGAGAGGCTGACATCCTTTTCATCAGTGCCTCGGAAAAGCGGGCGCTACCGCGCATTCTGAAAACGATCAAGGGCAATTCCATCCTTACGGTTGGAGATTCAAAGGATTTCGGCCGTTCAGGAGTTATGATCAATCTTCTTCTGATGCGCAAACGGGTCGGCTTTGAAATAAATCTGGCAGCGGCACAACGTGACGGCTTGCAGATCAGTTCCAATCTGCTGAAACTGGCACAGGAGGTGTTCGAATGATGAAATATCTCCTCTTTTGCGGATGTATTCGCTCCTTCCTTGCGGTGTCGCGACGATTGCGCTCCGTGCGAAGTCGTTTGCCGGGATTGATGCTACTTTCTCTCGTTTTCCTCGTATTCCTGCTGGTAGCGGTGTCCCACGCCGAAAGCGATGACTTACCAGAAACTGAACGGCCGGACCTGACAACCTTATCGATCGAAGAACTGATGGGAATCGAGGTTGAAACGGTTTCCGGGGCATCACGCTATGAACAGCCGCTCAGCGAGGCTCCGGCCTCGGTGAGTATCGTTACCGCGGAGCAAATCAAAAAATACGGCTACCGGAACCTGGCGGACATCCTGAAAAGCGTCCCCGGTTTTTCCGTGACCAATGACCGGAATTACCAGTATTCCGGTATCAGAGGCTTTGGTCTGCCCGGAGATTACGGCACCCGGATGTTGCTCATGGTGGACGGCATCCGTCAGAATGAGCCCACCTACAATTCAATGTTCATCGGCAATGAGCTGGTTGTGGACACCGACCTCATAGAGCGGGTCGAGATCATCCGCGGTCCCGGCCACACCCTGTATGGCGCCAATGCGATGATGGCAGTGATAAACATCATCACCAAGCGGGGAAGAGACCTGGACGGCTTTGAGGTTTCGGGAGAAGCGGGCAGCTTTGACGGCTACCGGGGGCGAGTGAGCTATGGCTCGCGGGTTGGCGGCAGCACGGAAATGCTGGTGTCCGGCACCTTCTTTCACCGTCGGGGCCAGGACCTCTTCTATCAGGAATTCGCTTCACCTGCCAGCGACTTCGGCTGGGCACGGGGCTGCGACCGGGAGCAATCCGGCAATGCCTTCCTCAAGCTGGCATATCGGGACCTGACGCTGGAAGCGGGCTATGTGAAGAGGGACAAGGCCCTGCCCACGGCTCCTTGGGGAACTGTTTTCAACAATCCCGGCACGGAATCAACTGACGCCAGCTTGTTCGTAGACCTGAAATACCAGCACTCCTTTGAAAACGAGGCAGCTCTGATGACCCGTTTTTCCTGGAATCAGTACAACTACGATGGCCGCTATGTTTATGATTGGGCTGATCCGGGTGACCCGCCGCTGCTGATCGAGAACATCGACAAGGTTCGCAGTTCCTGGCTCATGGGTGAGATCCAGGCCAGCAAGGAACTGATGAATAAGCACAGGCTGATCGGTGGCGTTGAATTTCGGGATGCCCTGCGCATGGATCAGCAAAATTTTGATGTGGCGATGAATCTGGACGACCGGCGATCCACCTGGAATATCGGGTTTTATCTTCAGGACGAGTACCATCTCCTTGACAACTTGATCCTTACTGCCGGAATCCGCTACGATTATTTCGAAACTTTCGGCGGCACGGTAAATCCCCGTGTTGCTCTGATCTATTCGCCGCTTTCCCGAACCACTGTCAAATTCCTGTTCGGCACCGCCTTCCGTCCGCCGAGCGGCTACGAGCTCTACTACAGCGATGGTTCAACCCAGAAAACGAACCCGGACCTGCATGAAGAAGCGAGCACAAACGTTGAACTGATTCTGGAGCAGAATCTCGGCAAACGTTTTCGCGCGACGCTGTCCGGCTACTACACCTGGATCAGAAACCTGATCACCCTTGTCAGCGATCCGGCTGATGAGCTGCTGGTCTTCAGGAATATCGGCAGGGCGGAACTGAGGGGCGTGGAACTGGAGCTGGACAAGAAGTGGGATAGCGGTCTGAACGGCAGGATCAGCTACAGTTTTCAGGATGCAAAGGATCTCATGGACGGAGACCGTTTTCCCAACTCGGCCCGGCACCTGGTAAAGCTCAACCTGCTGTTTCCCTTGATCGAGGAGAAGGTATTTCTGGGGGTCGAGGAGCAGTACACGAGCCGGAAAAATACCCTTTCCGGGAGTCAAACCGGTGATTTTTTCATCACCAACGTTACCCTGTTCAGCCGCAATCTGCTGAAAAACCTGGAACTGTCGGGGAGTGTTTACAACTTGTTCAACAGCAAATATTTCGTCCCTGCAAGTGGTGAGCATCTCCTGAACAGTATTGAACAGGACGGCAGGACCTTCCGGGTGAAGGCTACCCTGCGGTTCTGATTAAACTTCTTACCTTGGTGCCGAATCCGGAGGGGAAGGGACTCGGTACTGTATTGAATATATGCAGGAGTATTACGATGGCCTTGAAGAGCATCTTTCGAAATCTATCGATAAAGAACAAATTGATGGCGATTCTCATGCTTACGAGCGGCATCGTGCTCTTGGTTGCCTCGTTGGCCTTTTCCGTCAATGAACTTATTTCCTTCCGCAGCAATATCCAGCAAGAGTTGACCTCACTGGCCGAAATTGTCGGAAAGAATGTCTCTGCCGCCCTGCTGTTCGAGGACCGGAAGTCTGCCGTGGAAACCCTGGAAACGCTCTCCTTAAAGCCCAATATCCTTGCCGCATTTCTTTTTACCCACGAGGGCGATCTCTTCAGCTCCTACATTTCCGAGGAGGTGCACGGAAAGCGCCTGGCACTGGAAGGGATCTCTCCCGACTCATGGCGCAGCCAAAGTTGCGGCATGTTATGCCATGCCGCGATGCCGAACGGCAGCATAAAATTGCGGCTCTCAGAGTCCGAACTGGCTCGCCTGGCTTCCTCGGCGGGTACTTTCTGGGATCTTGACGGCAATTTCGTGGTGGTTGGTCCGATTATCATTGATGGCCGGAAGATCGGTACTGTTGTCATTTTGTACGATGAAAAGGTGCTGGTAATCAAGCTGCTCTGGTATGGTGTCATGGTACTGGCAATCATGCTTGGAGCTTCGCTGGTTGCCTTCTTCATTTCGAGAAAACTCCAGAAGGTAATTTCGGGACCGATACTGCAGCTTGCCGGTGTCATGAAATCCGTTTCAGTAGGCAAAGGTTACTCTATCCGTGTTGAAAAGGAGAGTAACGATGAGATCGGGATTTTACTGGACGGGTTTAATGAGATGCTTGGACAGATCGAAGATCGGGATGAAAAGCTGGAACTCTCCAATGAAGAGCTGGAAGAAAAAGTTGAGGTACGTACCTCGGAGCTATCCCGGACAAATGCGAAACTGAGTGACATGATCATCGATTTGAGAACGGCCAAAAATGCCGCTGAGGCGGCAAACAAGGCCAAATCCCAGTTCCTTGCCAACATGAGCCATGAAATCCGCACCCCCATGAATGGCGTTCTGGGCATGACCGAGCTGCTCCTGCATACGAAACTGACCGAGAAACAACGGAAGTTTACCGAATCGTCCTACCGATCCGCTGAGTCTCTGCTCGGCGTTATCAATGATATTCTGGATTTCTCGAAAATAGAGGCAGGCAAGCTCGAGCTGGAGATAATATCCTTCGATCTGGTTAAAACCGTACAGGATGGCGTGGAACTGTTTTCCGAACAAGCGCGGAAAAAAGCGATTTCCCTGGACTTGGTGTTGTCAAAGAATGTTCCGGTTCAGGTGGAGGGTGACCCGGGACGCCTGCGTCAGATTCTGGTCAATCTTGTGGGCAATGCCGTTAAGTTTACCGAACAGGGGAGCGTCTCTGTCCAGGTAACCACGATTGGCAACGGAGGCGAATATTCGAATGTCGTGCTTGAAGTCCGGGATACGGGGATCGGGATTTCGCCGGACTCATTGCGACAGATCTTCGAGTGCTTTTCCCAGGGTGACGGGTCAACCACTCGGAAGTTCGGCGGCACCGGCCTGGGATTGACCATTGCCAAGCAGCTGGTGGAAATGATGGGTGGTGGCCTCAGTGTTGAAAGCGAACCGGGGAAGGGCTCAGTTTTCCGGGTCACCGTTCCTCTCCGAAAATTGTCCGAGATTACGGTGTCCGATATTACTTCCGCTGACGAGCCTGTCAAACCGCACCATGGACCGGTGGCTCCTGGAGCGCGGGGCCAGAAGGTTCTTGGCCAGATCCTTCTGGCCGAAGACAACATGGTAAACCAGGAAGTATGTGCCGAGATTATTTCCTACCTTGGCTACCGCGTGGATATCGTTTCGAACGGCCAGGAGGCCTTGGACGCTCTCTTCAGGAAATCCTATGACCTGGTATTGATGGATTACCAGATGCCGGTAATGGATGGTGTTGAGGCAACCCGTCGTATCCGCGTGTTTGATCGGGAAAAGGGAAAGCATACCAAGATCATTGCACTTACTGCCCGGGTAATGGAAGGAGATCGGAAACAGTGTCTGGAAAAGGGCATGGATGATTTCCTTTCAAAACCATATACCATAGAGTCGATGCGGGAGATGCTGAATCGATGGCTGCCGTCGGGACACGGCGATACTACGGATGGCGGATCAAGCGACGCGAATCCCGTCACGACGCTGAAGTCTCCGGATGCTCAGTTCCTGCCACAGCCAGCTCGAAACGGCTCACCCGTTAATGTCGTTACCTTAGAGAGCATTGCCTCTCTCAGTTCGGACAATTCACCGAATGTGCTGTACCGGGTGGCAGGGTTGTTTCTGACCCAGACGCCAAATCTCCTGCAGACCCTTTACGATTTGGTTGTCAAGGGAGATGGAAAGGGCATTCAGAAGACTGCTCATAGTCTTACATCATCCTGCGCCATGGTCGGAGCCCTTCATCTTTCCGAACTCTGCCGCGAACTGGAAGAGTGCGTACAGGGCAGGAATTTTGACGATGCCCTGAATCGCTATCGCCGGATCGAGCTGGAATACGCGGCAGTGGAAAAGGTTCTACGGGAAATACTTCCCAATCCCTGACAGGTCCTTTCGAAAACTGAAATCAAATGCATTGACAACACGGCCCTCCATGGTTGAAAATTCATGGTCAGGGCCGTGTTTCGTTGTTGCCACGTTGTGATGGTCCAAAAAAGTTTCATTTCTACTTCTCGTTGTTCCGGAAAGGGTGATGTCATGGAGATACGGTTTGGTACTGATGGGTGGCGGGGGGTCATTGCCCGCGAGTTTACCTTTGAAAATCTTTCCAATGTTGCCCAGGCGACCATGGATTATTTCATAGAGCAGGGCCTGGCTGATGCAGGTCTGGTAATCGGCTACGACAGGCGTTTTCTTTCACGTCGCTTTGCCGAACGGGTGGCCGAGGTTGCGGCGGGGAACGGCATTCGGGTCCGGCTCAGCGACCGCTATACGCCGACCCCGGCGGTTTCCTGGGCAGTCCATGAATCGGGTGCCGGTGGCGGGATTATGATCACCGCCAGTCACAATCCGCCCGAGTATAACGGTTTCAAGATCAAAGAGAATTTTGGAGGTTCGGCCCGGCCTTCCACGACCAAGGCGGTGGAGGAGATTGTGGCAGAAAACATGGCGCGAGGTCGAGCGGTCCTGGAAATGCCGCTGGCCGAGGCGATTGACACCGGACAAGTAAAACTCTTCGATGCCGGAGTGTCCTATCGGCTGCAGCTGTCCCGCTATGTGGATCTGGAACGGATTCGTGCTGCCGATATCCCGGTGGCGGTGGACCCTATGTACGGAGCTGGAGTCGGGTACTTTCCGGAGTTGATTCCGGGAGCGGTCGAACTTCATACCGCAGAGAATCCCGGCTTCGGCGGTGTGCCGCCCGAGCCGACTCCCGAGAATCTAGTGGAACTGTCCGCACTGGTGAAAGAAGGCAATTTCAGAGCCGGCCTTGCCCTGGATGGTGATGCGGATCGCATCGGCGCGGTGGACGAGAATGGGGAGTTCTTCTCGTCGCACATGATTTTCACCGTGATCCTGCGCCATCTCCTGGAGCATCGCGGGATGCGGGGCGCGGTGGCGAAAACCGTCTCCACCACCCGGATGGTGGATCTCCTCTGCGAGAAATACGGCCTGGAGCTGTTCGAAACTCCCATCGGCTTCAAGCACATCTGCGAACTGATGCTGGATCACGACATCCTCATGGGTGGCGAAGAATCGGGTGGTCTCGGCGTAAAGGGTCATATCCCGGAACGTGACGGCATTCTCCTCGGGCTCCTCCTGCTGGAGGCGATGGCAGTGTCAGGAAAGGGGTTGAAGCAGCTTCTCAACGATACCATGGAGGAGATTGGCTACTTCTACTACCGCCGCATCGACCTTGCCATTGATAATCAGTCAAAGGAACGACTGATCGGCACACTTCGGTCCGGCGGCGTCAGTACCATCGCTTCCCGCCCGGTGGCGAGGGAAAACTTCCGTGACGGCTTCAAGTATATCTTTGCGGATGGCTCCTGGCTGCTCATCCGGCCTTCCGGGACCGAGCCGGTTCTCCGTCTCTACAGCGAAGCGGGAACACCCGCGGCGGTTGAGGAACTTCTCCGGGCGGGGCGGGAGATCGCCGGCCTCTGATTCAGATGAGAACGGTTTTCCGCTGAAAGTCAATCAAACTGCTGAAAAACGGATAAAACCATGAAGGCCAGAGCGAAAAAACCGACCATTCCCTCCCTGAAGGAGGACACGGTACGGCACGCGATCATGGCGCTCCTTGGCGGAGAAGCGGTTTCGGCCCTGGACATCTCCCGGGAAGTGCGGATTCCCGAGCGGGAGGTCTATGGTCATCTGGAGCACATTCGGCGAACGCTGCGCACAACCGGCCTGCGTCTCCAGGTGGTTCCGGCCGCATGCGGGGAGTGTGGGTTCATCTTTCACAAGCGAACCAGGTTGACGAAACCGGGGAAATGCCCGGTCTGTCGAAGCAATCACATCAGCTAGCCGCTCTATTCCCTCGGCGGGGACGGCGGATAATACCTGTAGGGGCAGGCCCCCGTGCCTGCCCTTTTCGACGGATGCAGCGATGCCGGTGATCGCTCGACGGCGGGCGGCCACGGGGGGCCGCCCCTACATTGCCTGCACAAGGTGCAAAGGCAAGGAATAGAATATATCCATGGCACACGACAAAATCATCATAAAAGGGGCCTGCGAGCATAATCTGAAATGCATCGACGTGGAGATTCCCCGCGACAAGCTGGTGGTAATTACCGGCATCTCCGGATCAGGAAAATCCACCCTGGCTTTCGATACCATCTATGCCGAGGGACAACGCCGCTATGTGGAGTCGCTGTCGTCCTATGCACGACAGTTCCTGGAGCAGATGGAAAAGCCGGATGTGGAATCCATCGAAGGTCTTTCTCCGGCGATTTCCATCGAACAGAAGACCACCAGCAAAAACCCCCGCTCCACCGTCGGCACGGTCACGGAGATCTACGACTACCTGCGCCTCCTGTTTGCCCGGGTCGGGCGTCCCTATTGTTACAGCTGCGGCAAGGAGATCGCTTCGCAAACCGTATCGCAGATGGTGGACCAGATTATGGCGCTGCCGGAGGGGACAAAAATTACCCTTCTCTCTCCGCTGATCCGCGGCCGCAAGGGGGAGTACCGCAAGGAACTCCTTCAGCTCCGCAAAGAGGGCTTTGTCCGGGTAATTGTCGATGGCCAACCCCATGACCTTGCCGAAGAGCTTACCCTCGACAAGAAGAAAAAACACGACATTGACATCGTCGTAGACCGCCTGATCGTCAAGGAAGGGATTCAGCGTCGGCTGGCCGATTCGCTGGAGACCGCGCTTCACCATGCGGAGGGTATTGTCAAGGTGCAGATCGTCGATGGCGAGACTATGCTGTTCTCCGAGGCCTTGGCCTGCATCGATTGCGGCATTTCCTATCCGGAGATGACCCCGCGCATGTTCTCTTTCAACAACCCCTACGGTGCCTGTCCCGAATGCACCGGACTCGGTACCCGCATGTATTTCGATCCGGATCTGGTGGTTCCCAATCCGGATCTGTCGCCGCGGGAAGGGGCGATTGCACCGTGGGAAAAGAGGCTCTCAGGCTGGTTCCACCAGATTCTTGAGGCCTTGGCCAAGGCCTATTCCTTTGATATCCGCACGCCCTTCTCCAAGCTTTCCGAGGAGGCGCGGCGCATCATTCTTTACGGCTCCGGCGGGGAAAAGGTGCAGTTCTGGTGGGAAGAGGATGGCGGCCGTCGCCATACCTACTACAAGGAATTCGAAGGGGTGCTCAACAATCTTGAACGACGCTACCGGGAAACCGATTCGGAGCAGGTGCGGGAGGATCTGGAAAAATACATGAATGTCATGCCCTGTCCCACCTGCCAGGGTGCCCGTCTGAAAAAGGAGGCGCTCTTTGTCCGGGTCGGGGGCAGGAACATCTGCGAGATATCGGCCCTTTCCATCGCTGACGCCTTGGCCTTCTTCGAAACGCTTATCCTGTCGGAGAAAGAAACCGAGATTGCCCGGCGGATTCTCAAAGAGCTCCGCGAGCGGCTCAACTTTCTGGTGAATGTGGGGCTCGAGTATCTCTCTCTCGACCGCTCATCTGGAACCCTGTCCGGGGGCGAGGGGCAACGGATTCGACTTGCCACCCAGATCGGCTCCAGCCTCGTCGGGGTGCTCTATATCCTTGATGAGCCCTCCATCGGTCTCCACCAGCGAGACAATGCCCGCCTGCTGAAGACCCTGATGCGCCTGCGCGACCTGGGCAATACCGTGCTGGTGGTCGAGCATGACGAGGAGACCATCCTCGAGGCGGACCATGTGATCGACATGGGGCCGGGGGCCGGGGTGCATGGCGGCGAGGTGGTGGCCCAAGGGACACCGGCGGAAGTGATGGCCAATCCCCGTTCTCTCACCGGCCGCTACCTGTCCGGCGAACTGCTCATCCCGGTTCCGAAGAAACGGCGGGAGGTGGAACGCTTCCTGCGGATCATCGGGGCGTCGGAGAATAATCTCAAGAATGTTGATGTGGCGATCCCCCTCGGGGTCATGACTTGCGTTACCGGGGTCTCCGGCTCGGGGAAATCGTCTCTGATCATCGATACCCTGTTCAAGGTCCTCTCCCAGCGCTTGTACCGGAGCCGGGAAAAGGCTGGCGCGGTCCGGGAGATCCAGGGGCTGGAAACCCTGGACAAGGTGATCAATATCGACCAGTCGCCCATCGGCCGCACGCCACGATCGAACCCGGCCACCTATACCGGGGTCTTCACCGAAATCCGCGACCTGTTTGCCGGATTGCCGGAATCGAAACTGCGCGGCTACAAACCGGGCCGCTACTCCTTCAACGTCAAGGGCGGGCGCTGTGAAGCCTGTTCCGGCGACGGCATCATCAAGATCGAGATGCATTTCCTGCCGGATGTCTATGTCCAGTGCGAGGTCTGCAAGGGCGCCCGCTACAACCGCGAAACCCTCGAGGTGAAGTACAAGGGAAAGTCCATTGCCGAAGTTCTCGACATGACGGTCTCCCAGGCGCTGCAGTTCATGGAAAACATTCCACGCATCAGGAACAAGCTGGTAACCCTGGAGAACGTCGGACTCGGCTACATCAAGCTGGGCCAGTCGGCCACCACCCTGTCGGGCGGCGAGGCCCAGCGGGTGAAGCTGGCCAAGGAGCTTTCCAAGAGGGCCACCGGCAGGACCATCTATATCCTCGACGAACCAACCACCGGCCTGCATTTCCATGATATCGCCAAGCTGCTGGAGGTGCTTGACCGGCTGGTGGAGGCGGGAAACACCATCGTTATCATCGAGCACAACCTGGACGTGATCAAGACCGCCGACTATCTGATCGACCTGGGTCCCGAAGGTGGCGACCGGGGTGGTGAGGTGATCGCCACCGGTACGCCGGAGGAGGTTGCGGCGGTGACACGCTCCTATACCGGCCAGTTTTTGCGGAAGATGCTGTAAAGAAAATACTTTGGGAGCAAATAAGCTGTCGTAAGAGCTTCAGACGTCAGTGTCGGTTTGGAGGATCACGAGATGCAGCTGGATCTCTTTCTTGATAACCGCCGAACAATTTTATTCAACGCGGCTAATGAACATCTCCGAAACCTTGAACTGGAGCAGGCGAGCGCACTCTATGATAAGATCCTGACCGAGGCACCGGACGATCCCGCCATCATCTTCGTGAAACAGACAGTGGAAGTCTGGCGGCATCGGCTTGACTTGTATCACTCCTCTCTCCCCGGGATCAACCGGATATATGCACTTTATCAAAGCCTCGCGGAACCTGCGCCTCCCCTTCTCAGGTCCGGTCTTAGTTCCTTCATCATGGAACAACTGAAACTGGAAGAATCCCCTGAACTCATCTTTATCCCGCCTCGGTTTCACCTGGGTTGTATTCTGCTGTCAAGTGGAAGATCCGTTGAGGCGGAAACATGGTTTCTCTTTGCGCTCGATTCCGGAATACCCGAACGGGGAAGATTTTTCGCGTATCTCGGTGATGCCTTGATCATTCAAGGTGAAACCGACGCCGCGCGGGATTGTTACCTTGCCGCTTTTCTCGAAGACCCCCATGGCATTGATATTGACCATCTCCGGGATCAGGATGTCATGGAAATGCCACTTGAGATCGAAGAAGAAGGGATTGCCGGAGAGGAAGCGGTTTGCTGGGTTCCCGTCTGGGGCTGGCTGAAGGGAATCTTTGGTATTGAAACATCCGTGATCGACAGAAAACGGAAGCTCGATAGCGAATTACTCACAACGGAAGTTCCATTCGAGGGAAATTCCGTGCCGCGCCATTGGTTCGAACTTCTGAAGCGCGCCGAGTATCTGCGGATTGAATTCAGAAACGACGAAGAGTTGATTCGTGTGCGTCGAAAGATGAAAGAGTTGAATCCACTTTTGTTCAGCAAATATATGGAAAAAGTCAGGGGGTAAGCTGTTATGGCATTGAATCTACGCGATTGGGCGCCGGATATTGACAAGTGGCCGAGATCCTGGATGGGCGTTGAGGAAGATCTGGAATATGGGAAAAAATTGTTTCCGTATTTCGAGGGATTCCTGCAGGATCTGATCGAGCAAGGTGTCTCAAGAAAGACCTTCGTACAGCACCGTGATAATGCCTGGCTTTTAGGCGGGAGTATCATTTCGGATGTTTCGCTCTACGAAGAGTATGAAGTCGATCCTATCAAAAAACTGCTGGAGTCGGTTGAATGTGACGGCATCCTTCCTGATGGTTTTGACAGCATGAGTGAAGCGGAAATGCGTTCCTTTGAAAGGACTTGCCGTCGCTTCGAGAAATTTCTGAGCAAGAAGCAACAAAGCTGACAATTCGCCAGGAGGAGAAAACCCATGAAAGCCAAAACCGGTAAAGTCTACCAGTTCAAGGTTATGTTAAAGGGCATCTGTCCTCCCATCTGGCGCAGGATACAGGTGCCCGAGGGGGCGATCGGGTCGCTGCACAAATAGGCCAGTTCCTGCGAAAGATGCTGTAGCCTTGCTCCGTTCTCGTAAGTAAACATTTTTTCATGGCGACTCTGGCGGGATTCTGCTAAAACCAGAAGGTTCAAGGAGGAAGCCGTGTCCACAACAATCCATTCCGCAATTAAGGACAACCGTTCGCGTGGCAAGGTAGGCGACTTTCTGAAAGAGAGTCTCAAGAACGGCTTCACCCATTCTTTCTTATTTGCTTATTTTCCAACTACTCTACGAAAACTGGAGCTTATTAGCCGGCTCCAGCAGAAGTGTCTAGCGAAGGCATGTTTAGATTGAATTGAAAAAAAGGTTGCCATCAAGTCCATTAAGCTGACTACTATGCTGATCAACAGTAAAAGCCCGACCATAAATGCAAAATTGAGACTATGAATATGAAAACCCTCACGGAAACGGATATCCGCACCAAGTTCATCACGCCTGCGCTCGTAGGTGCTGACGGCAACAAATGGAACGTATTGACCCAGCTTCGCGAGGAAATCTATTTTACAAAGGGCCGAGTCATCGTTCGCGGAAAGACAGTAAAGCGTGGCGAAGCGAAAAAGGCCGACTACATCCTGTTCTACAAACCAAACATCCCCATCGCTGTCGTTGAAGCGAAGGATAATAACCACACCGTGGGCGCCGGTATGCAGCAGGCCCTTGAATACGCCGAGATTCTCGACGTGCCATTCGCCTATAGTTCCAATGGTGATGCTTTCCTTGGGCACGACCGCACTGCCACGGACGGCGTTGTCGAAAGAGAAATCCCCCTCGACCAGTTCCCAACACCAGATGAACTCTGGGCGCGCTACAGCGCATCCAAGGGATACACAGCTACTCAAGAAACGGTAACAACCCAGGATTACTACTACGACGGCTCCGGAAAGTTGCCGCGCT
>RPRC01000148.1 GCA_003857395.1 Geobacter sp. | reverse complement strand
GCATCGTTAACGCCGTCGCCGGTCATGGCGACGGTTTCGCCGTGCCGGATCAGCTGGCGGGTGATGCGCAGCTTGTGTTCCGGCGCAACCCTGGCGAAGACGCTCACATGGCGAACCTGCTCGAAGAGAGCGTCATCGCTCATGGTTTCCAGGTCGCGCCCGGCCAACGCCTCGTCATTTCCGGTGACGATTCCCAACTGCCGGCCGACCGCCCTGGCGGTAACCACGTGGTCGCCGGTGATCATTACAACCCGCATGCCGGCCCGCTTGCAGCCGGCGACAGCCTCAATCGCGTCCGGCCGCGGCGGATCGATCATCCCCTGCAGGCCGGCGAAAACCAGGCCGCTCTCCACGTCGTGGTGGCTCAGTTCATCCTGATCATCGGCGGCCTCTTTCCAGGCAAAGCCCAGCACCCGCAACCCCTTTTCGGCAAAGGACGTTGCCCGGGCAAGAATTTCCTCCCGGTCTGTCCCGTCGCTACACATTTCGACGATCCGCTCCGGCGCTCCCTTGGCGAAGATCACCTTCTTCCCCTCGTGCTCATGCAGGGTCGCCATAAAACCCCGCTCCGACTCGAAGGGAACGATATCGATCTGGGGGTAACACTCTTTTTCCTCCTCAGGGCGCAGGCCGCTCTTGATCGCGGACACGATTAGTGCCCCTTCGGTCGGGTCGCCGTCAACCTTGAAGCGTCCCTCTTCTTCATACAGGCCCGATTCATTGCAGAGCAGGCCGATTCGCAGCAAACGGGCAAGGGGGATGTGTTCGTCCGCCGCTGTCTTTCCATCGGGAACGACTTCGCCCTTCGGTTCGTAGCCGGCACCGGTAACGCCGTAGGTCAGCTCACCGTCAAAGAGTATTGTCACCGTCATTTCATTGCGCGTCAGGGTGCCGGTTTTGTCGGAACAAATGACGGTGGTGCTGCCGAGGGTTTCCACTGCCGGCAGCTTTCTGATAATAGCGTTGTTCTTGGCCATGCGCGCCACACCGGCTGCCATGGCAATTGTGACGACAATGGGAAGTCCTTCAGGAATGGTCGCCACCGCAGCCGCCACTGCCACCAGGAACATGTCCTTGAGTGTCTCGCCCAGAAGCAGGCCGATAAGGAACAGTACGGCAGAGGCGCCCATGACGATCAGGCCGATGATTTTTGCGAAGCGGTCGATGTTCTCCTGAATCGGCGCCCTGACCATGCCGATGTCCTTGACCTCGCCGGCAATAGCGCCGAGCATGGTGGCACCGGCGGTAGCGAACACGACCCCCTTGGCACGGCCGTTGACCACAGACGTGCCCATAAATGCCATGTTGGTCTGGTCGGCGGCAACCAGGTTATCTGCAGCAATTGGCTCAATCTGCTTTTCCACGGGCACCGACTCTCCGGTCAGCATTGCCTCGTCGATGCGCAATTCGTTGATGTAAATCAGCCGCAGGTCGGCGGGAACCCTGGTACCCGAAGCAAGCAGAACGATGTCGCCCGGCACCAGGTCGGTACCAGGGATTTCCTTCTCCCGCCCGTCCCGCACCACGCGAGCCTTCGGAACCAGGAGCCGCTTAAGGGAGCGGACGCTTTCCTCCGCCTTGAACTCCTGGAAATAGCCAACCACGGCGTTGAGCAGCACTACGGCGATGATGACCCCGGTATCGATATGCTCGCCCAGGAGCAGGGTGACAGCGCCGGCAATCAGCAGAATATAGATGAGCGGACTCGCAAACTGGTGCAAGAGAATTTTCAGCCTGCTGATGCGCTCCTCTTCCGCAAGCTTGTTGGGTCCGTATTTTTCCAGGCGCTCGACTGCTTCCTGCCCGGAAAGGCCATCATCAGTGGTGGCCAGTTTTTTCAGAGCCTCATGAGCTTCCATCTGATACCAGTGCATGATTCCTCCTTGGCGTTAGGCAATACTGACTGGAGCGGCATCTCCGAAAAAGCGACTCGGCGCAAAATAGCAAAAAGCAAAAATCATGGTTATGACTGTGCCGAAAATCATGTGCTCATGACGAATATCTCCGGAGAAACACTACCGGATCATGATGCCGAACTGGCCGGATCAAGGTTTCAAAGTACCAGAAATAAACAAAATCCGAGAAGTCGACGTTCCCTTACGAAATAATTCCTCGCACTGCAGGGTTCCTCATTCTCGGATCCAGAAAGTGTGCATCCGGCCGCAGGAGCGGCGCCATACCATAAAATTTCTTCGACTATCCTTTCCGAATTGCTACAAGTGGGTTATTTCGTCAGCATCGTCATTCTCGGAGCCTTTCAGTTTTCTCTCCAGGTAATCGCGAGCCGCATCCCTTCCCCCAAAGCCGAAAGCAATGGCAAAGGCAAGCACCACACCGCTGAAAACGATGGTAAATGCTATAATGACCGTTTCGCTGCCGATACCCAGGTGCTCCAGCGCCATGGTAACGCTCATGATCAGAATCACATACCTGACGAAACGTCCAACCAGGCCGGAGAACCGTACGCCGGCATTAACCGAGGCGATCAGGGCCGCCCTCGACAGAAAATTGCTCAGCAGATAACCGACAACGAGAATGATAAGCGCCACAAAGACATTCGGCAGGTAGAGGAAAAACCTCTCGAGAAGTCTCTCAACTGCCGGGACGCTGATGGTCTGCACGGCTATCAAGGCAAATACGGCCACGGTTACTCCGCCGATTATCTTGGCCAACAGCAGAGAGAGCGGGTCTTTGATGCCACTTTTACACAGCAGCTGATTCATCCCGGTACGCTCGCAAAGACCGTCAATGCCGACTGCCCTGAGCAACCGTCCGAAGAACATCTTCAAGAGAGCACCGATAAGAAAGCCCGCAAAGAGAATGACGACAGCTGTCAGAAAATTCGGCAGAAAGAGCAGCAGATTATCAAGAAAACGGTTAAAGGGATCTATAAAGAGTCTTTGTACAAATTCCACGACAACCTCCTTCCGCTACAGCCATTTTTCCAGGAGTAACGGTTTCTGTTTTTCAAATTCATGGCAAAGACTGGCGAGTCTTTCCTCTACCTCAACGGAGGAACTGTCGCGCATTTCCATGACAAAAGACGCCACCTTGCCGATATAAAGCGGAGTGAGGGATTTCAGCAGATGTTCCTTGGCCAGAGTCCTGTTATGCTGTGCCAGGGCAAAATAATAGATAATCGTCACCCACACTTCATCCGGGAAGCGAAAATCATCCCCTTTCTGCCGGGAAGCTTCACAGAGGAAGTCGATGGTTTCCGGAGGAAGGAATATTTTCCATATATCGACCAGCTCCTGAACTCCCAGTGAAAACCTTTCCACCATCCGCTCGAGATTGACGGAAACCGGCTCAAGACCGACCGCATACTCGAAGCCGAAGGTGGGAACCTTTGTGGTCCCTTCTATCTTCGACCAGAAATCATGGTACGTTTCCATCATGTCGAAGGTCGCACTTACCACTTGAAAGAGCATTGCCGACAGGTCCGCACCAGGATCCTTGGCATCGTGAATCTTTGCCCCGAGGAAAGACTGGCAGACCCGGAAATCTCCGGCAAGAGCGGTCGTGGTCATCCAGATATCGATGCCGAAGCGGGCCACGTCACTTTCCCAGACATCCTGGCCAAGATAGTGGCTGGCAAGCCTTCCCGAAAAACCGAAATCACCACCGATCGGCTGGCGCACGCTCCGGCCATAGAGTGCCCGCGTCAGCGGATAGATAATGCTGTTCGTGATGGTACCGTCGAACTTGTGACGATGATACAGCGGGGCCACATAATCGAAGCCACCCTCGTAGACCGGCTTCAGGAGAAGTTCAATCCATTCCGGAGTTATGCTCCGCAGGTCGGAGTCCACAACGGCGCATGCTTTGACCTGGAGGGCATCGGCAATCTCGAAAATCGTCCGGAACGCGCTTCCTTTGCCGGGGATGCCGCTGTACATGGTTGCGGTTTTGAAGAAGGAAGGTGCCCGCTGGGAAATCAGAATCTGCTGGAAATCGTCAATCACTGAATTTTCAACCACATCACGGGTCCCGTCGCTGGAACCGCCATCCGAATTAACCAGCACCGCCTTGCAATCGGGGAAATACTTGGCCAACCCGGCCTGAACCGCCCGTACCACATGACCGATGGTACCGGCATTGTTGAAACTGGGTATTCCCACCAGGAGATCGGCGGTTCCCACCACCTCCAGCCAGGTCTGGACCTCTTTTCTCAAGACAATTTCTTCCATAGGCACGATCCTGTTCTGTTAATCGTTATCAGCCTCAACTGCATCTTTGATGGTATCGAGAATATCCGGAAGGGCCGAGGTAACCCGATCCCAGCTGGAGATAAGCGGCACCCCCAGGGGATCCTGTGTGATTTTCGCCGCGGCTTTCCTGATTCCGTCGGTGAAGGTCTCCACCGCCAGGCTCTCCGCATGCCGGTCAAAGAAAAGGCAATTGACCGCCGCATCGTCCTCGTACCTCTTGAGCATATCCTGGGCGGTTCGCACATAGGTGGCCACAAGCGTCTTGAAGAAGCCATCGGAAAAGATGATACCTTCCGACTCGAGGGTCCGGAAGATTGATTTGCAGATATCCACCGACATTTTGTGGAGTCCCAGGGTGGCATCTTCCGGCGACAGCAGCTGGTGTTTGTGATCGTAATTCTCGCTGATGTCCACCTGGCAGACCCGGCGCAAGGAGGTATTGCGGTAGACCTCTGCCAGCATCCCCACTTCGAGGCCCCAGTCTCCGGGAATCCGGGTGCAGCGGGCCATGTCCACATCCATGGAAAATTCTCCGGCCAAGGCATAGCGGAAGCTGTCGAAAAAAATCAATAATGGATGGTAGCCGATAATTTTCTGCAGGGATCGGATCAGGGGAGTAAAGAGCAGGCGGGTTACCCTGCCGTGCATCCGGTCGGTAATCCTGCTGTAATATCCTTTGCAGAAAGAATAGTTGAGATTGGGATTGGTGACCGGGTAGCAAAGGCGCGCCAGAAGCTCCCGGTTGTAGGTAAGGATATCGCAATCGTGCAGGGCAATGGTGTGAAAATTCTGCTCGGCCAGAATATAACCATATGACATCCAGACCCCCTTACCCTTGCCTTGCTGACCGACATGAAGCCCGGCCTCTTCGATGGCTTTGTAAATGGAGCTGATGCCGGGGCCTTCCTGCCAGATAATGGTCGTCTTCTGGGGCAGCTCGGAAAAGAATTGCCGGGCGTGCTGAAACTCACTGGAAGAGGCGAGCGCCAGCCCCACAACGATCTCCTTTACATATTTTACTTCTTTCAACTGCCTGACAATGGCCGGAAGAGCCTCCCCCTCGAGTTCGCTGTACAGACAGGGGAGAACCAGGGCGATCGGCCGTTCATGGGAATACCACGAGAGTTCCTCCTCCAATTTATCCAGATTCTGGCTGCCAAGCCGGTGAAAGGTAGCAACAACCCCCACCTGATAGAAATCAGACATCTTCACCTCCAGAAAATTGTTCTATGGGTTCCGGATCCTCCAGGGAGCAGCTGCCGAGAACACGGGTAAGTGTCGCGTTCAAGAGCCTGGCAGGTTTACCAATCGCCCGATAAGGGGAAATAGAAAGCGGGAATCTGCCGCCAGGGCCGGAAAGATTAGTATAGCAACGAAAAGGCCGATTGCAAACCGTATTGACGATAGCCACCCTGATGGTATATTCCTACCAGAGGAAACACAGCCGACAAATAAGAGAAACCCGGGTATTTTCCTGCCGTGAAACCGGCCGGGATTAATGCCCTCACCCCCTTTGAGGTCCCACGCATGGCAAACGGTATTCTCGCTACGCTTCACCTTTACCTGACAAAGAAACGGGAAGGTCAAATCTCCCAGATCAACCGCGAAAGTGTCACAAAAGACGTCTATCAGGACGTGCAGGTTTCCGCCGGATACTTCCTCCTGCTGAGTCTCGCCAATCTGATCGCCCTTTGCGGACTCATCGTCAACAGCGCCCCGGTGATCATCGGCGCCATGCTGATCTCGCCGCTCATGGGGCCGATCCTGAGTTCCGGCTTCGCCTTTATCACTGGTAACAACACTATCTGGCACAGTGCCCTGAAAAAGATTTCCCTGAGCGTTGCCGTAACCCTGATGGTCGCAGCTATCGCCGCCTGGCTTTCGCCCCTCCAGGAAGCCACCAGCGAAATACTCGCCAGGACCCGGCCCAACCTGTACGATCTCATCATCGCCACACTCGCCGGTGTGGCAGGGGCGGTGGCGATCTGCACCAAGAAAAACTACCTCACCATTGTGCCGGGTGTCGCCATCGCCACCGCAGTCATCCCGCCCCTGAGCGTGGCGGGCTTCGGCATCGGCACCGGCAATCTCAAGTTCTTCCTCGGCGGGTTCTTTCTCTTTTTCACCAACTTCGTGGCCATTATCTTTGCCACCTGCGCCGTCCTTTTCTATTATGGCTTCTCTCCGGCAAGCGACTCCTATCTCGGCGGCAACTCCCTGCGCAAGAGGGTCATCTACCTGGCGGCCGTGATCGGCATCATTTCAATTCCTCTCGTCTACACGCTCCACACCTCGCTGACCCAGGTACGTCTGCAAAAAGTGGTGCAGACGGCCCTGAAAAAAGAGTTCGACCGGGAGGGACTGTCCCGGCTGACTTCTTTCACCCAGAGTGAGGATAAAGAAGGAAAGCTCCAGGTCAATGCCGTCATCTCCACAACCAAATACCTTTCCGAAAAGGACATCGCACGTGCGGAAAAAACTCTCGGCGAAAACCTGCATCGCCCAATCGCCTTTCAGCTGGAACAGATAAAGGTCCAACCGGGCGGCCTGAAGGATGAGCCGATAAAACCGGGCCTGGTTCCGGTTTCCATAAAGCCGCGGCAACCAGCGGAGATAGTTAACGACACCCGCACGGAAACAATGCGTCTTATGAACGAAGAAATAGCCAAGATCAGCGCCGTCATCGCGCCCGCTGCCGTCACGGAGTACACCTTCGGCATCAACAGCCGACAGCCGGAATTCCCTCTCGAATTGCACCTCCGAACCGACGTGCCCCTCAATGAAGGGCAGATCCTTCTGCTGGAGAGAATGATCGGCTCCGACCTGGGGATCGGGGTCCGTCTTGACATTCGCATAACCCCCTTTATCCCGGAGCTTCTATTCTCACCAGCGGAAACAATATTGCGCGAAGAGATGAAAAAGTCGCTTCTTTCAGCCAAAGCCATATTTGCCACCGACCCCCGGTTGCGGGTTACGATCACCTCCTACCCCGAACCCTTGGGAAACAGGACGAAAAATCTTCGGACTGCCCGGGAACGGGCCCAGGCAATCGCTACCTTTCTCACCGAAACAGCCGCCATCCCAATGGAACGTATCTCAACGGTGATCGACCGCGGCAAAGCACCGGACACCCCCAAGGTGAAGGTCACTCTTGTCCCGGAACGGGAAAAACAGCCATGAGTCCCGGAGAGCCGATCATCGTCTTCAGCGATCTCGACGGAACACTCCTGGACGAGAACTATTCCTTTGCCGCGGCGCAACCGGCCCTCCGGAAAATGGCGGAGTCGGCCATTCCGCTAATCCTCTGTTCCAGCAAGACCCGCAAGGAAATCGAACACTACCGGGACAAGATGGAAAACTTTCATCCATTTATCTCTGAAAACGGCGGGGGCATCTTTATTCCGGAAGGCTATTTCCCGGACGAAACCGTTCTCGAGCGGTTTTCGCCAAGTTCAGAAATGGGCTACCGGGTAATCCGTCTCGGCACCCCCTACTGCGAACTGCGGAAGGCTCTCGCGGAACTCAGGTCGGAAGGTTTTCCCATCACCGGGTTTGGGGATCTCTCCACGGCCGAGTTGGCGAAGCAGACCGGATTATCCACCCGTGAAGCGCTCCTGTGCAAAGAGAGGGATTTTGATGAGCCGTTCCTTTTCAAGGGCAGCGATGAGGAAAAGGCCAAGCTCTTTCACGCCATTCGCGACCGGGGCCTTTTCACCACGCAGGGCGTCTACTTGCATCTCCTGGGCGACAACGACAAGGGTAAAGCGGTAAAAATTCTTACCGTAATCTTCCGGGCACGGTACGGGTCCCTCAGGACCGTTGCCCTCGGCGACAGTCCCAACGACCTGCCGATGCTCGAGAGCGCCGACATCCCGCTGGCCGTGCAGAGGCCGGACGGCCGCCACCACCCGTCGTTGTCCCTGCCGAATCTGGACAAAGTCGAGGGAGTAGGTCCGCACGGCTGGAACAGCGCCATGCTCGCGCTACTGGCGCGCCTCGGGGCAGTGTCCTGAGTAGCCTACAGTAGACAAAGGTTCGTTGCCGGAGTAGTATCACACTCCGGCAACAAGACTACGGCAGGTTGAGGCCTCCGCTCCCTATGAAACAAGCTTTTCTGCGACATATCGACTTCCGCACAGCCTTCCTGCTGCTATTCGGCCTTGTATTCCTGTTCCTCCCCCACATCGCTACGGCAGACCCCTTGGAAATCGAAATCAGCGGGGTGGAGGACGAACTCAGGGAAAACGTCCAGGCCGCACTTGCCATCCCTCCGGGGCTGGTGAAGGACGGCGTAGTGAATCTGCCCTGGCTCGAATTGTATCGGGAAGAAATCCCGCAAAATGTCCGCGAAGCTTTGGAACCTTTCGGCTACTACGATGCAAAGGTGGACTCAGTCCTGCAGAAACCGGCCGAAAATGAATATCGGATTCTGGTACAGGTCACTCCGGGCGCGCCGGTCACGATTAAAGAGGTCACCATCAGGCTCCGCGGTCCCGGTGCCGATGAAGGAGCACTGAAAAGGATCGCCAACGCCTTTCGCCTCCGTAAGGGTGACAGACTCGACCACAGCAGCTACGAAAGAGGAAAAGGTCGACTGCAGGCAAGAGCCCGTGAACTGGGCTACCTTGACGCATCATTTCCGGTTCATGAAATTCTGGTTTCCCGGGCAGAAGCAAGCGCACGGATTACCCTCGAACTGGACACCGGCGTCCAGTACCGCTTTGGGGAGACATTATTTACCGGCGCACCGCACTATCCGCAACGCTTTCTGCAACGGTATCTCGACTACAAGAGCGGCGAAATATTCTCCGAGAAGAAACTGGGACAGACCCAGATCAACCTCGCTTCTTCGGACCGTTTCAAGGGGGTCCTCCTCACCCCGGAAAGGGAAGAAGCCCAGGGCTCCATCATGCCGGTTCTCGCCCAACTCACCCCCCTGCCGCGCAGACGCCTGCGTCCCGGTATCGGCTACGGTACCGACACCGGAGCGCGGGGAACCGTCCGTTACAAGGATGTGAACCTGTTTCACCTGGGCCACGAGATGAACGCCGAAATCAAAATTTCCCAGCGCCTCCAGGGGATCGCGGCCGGCTATCTTGCACCGTCATACCGGGACATAAAATCATCCCTGGGCCTCCAGATAAATTTTCAGAGGGAAGACACCGATACCTATACGAACCGCCTGATTTCCCTGGAAGGAACCTGGAACCGGACACTCGAGCGTGAACAGCTTCTCACCCTTTACCTGAAACCCCAGTGGGAAGATTACACCGTTGGCGCGCAGAAATCTTCCTCGATCCTGGTTCTCCCCGGCATCCGTTTCACCCATCGGCATTTCGATGATCCCATCAGACCGCGAAAAGGCTATGGCTACATCCTGGAGGCACGCGGCACACACCAGTATCTCGGCTCAGACACCGGTCTCCTCCAGCTGATCGCGGAAGGTCGTGCCGTAATTCCCCTGCCGTGGCGTTTTTCCCTGATCAGCCGGGTAACGGGAGGGATAACCTTTCAGAATGATCCACTCGAAGATCTGCCCGCCTCGCTCCGTTTTTATGCCGGCGGAGACCGGAGCGTGCGCGGCTATGCCTATCAGTCACTCGGCCCCCGGGACGCAACCGGCAAGGTTATCGGCGGCAAAAACCTCCTGACCACCAGCGTAGAGCTGGAGCGGAAACTGTTGAGAAACTGGGCGTTGGCAGCATTCTTCGACGCGGGAAATGCCTTCGACGCGACGAATAACCTGCGCCTTTACAAGGGGGCCGGACTGGGAATACGCTATTTCACCCCCATTGGCGCCCTCAAACTGGACCTGGCCCGGCAAATCGCCGTGGACAATCCCTCGTTCCGCGTCCATTTCTCCGTAGGGTTCGAGCTATGAAAAAGACTGCCGTCTTGCTTGGAGCACTTTTCGGCATCGTCCTGCTGGCAACAGCCATTGCCACCGTCTGGCTGCTCGGCACAACAGCAGGGGCATGGTTTTTCCTTGAGAAAGCCGCGGAAAGCGCAGGTGCCCGGCTCGAAATCGGCACGCTGGAAGGCCGACTGCTGGACGAACTTCGCCTCGAGCAGACCAGTGTTGCAACTCCGCGCATTGCCATCAAGATCCGCTCGCTCCGCCTCCAGTGGCAGCCCGGCATGCTGCTTACCGGGAATCTTGCCGTAGAGAGCCTCGACCTGCGGGGAGTGGCCGTCCAGGACCTGCGGCCGAAGAAGGATGAACCGCTCGACCTCTCCTGGCCGACACTGCCCGCTAGTTCCCTCCGCTTGAACGGCTGGATCTCGTCTCTTACCCTGCACGATCTTTCCTACCGGAGGAATTCCGGGGAACCGGTAATTATTTCTGAAATGACCGGCCGCGTCGACATCCACGGCGGGCAGGTCGCAGTCACCAAGATGAAACTCCGAGCTCCGGCAGGCACGGTAACGGGGGATGCGGGCATCAGTTTCCGCAAACCATTTCTGAACCTTTTTGCAACCGTTACTCCGAAGAAGCCGGTTGCCGGGTTCTCGCGTTTGCTCGTCCACACGGAACTCGCCCCGGGTAAAACACCCGATCAGGCAGCCGGGCGGATCTGGGCAATGGCGGCATCAGCGGGAAACCGAACGATCCACCTCTCCACGGCGGTCGGCATTGCCCGGCAATCCCTGCGGATCAACGACCTGTTCCTGACAGAAGCCGGCCGGAAAGGAAAACTGACCGGCAAGGCCGAGATTTCCCTGGCTGGCCGGGACCCGGCACTTGCCGCGCAACTGCTGGCCGAAAAACTGGATCTTTCCGCAGAGGTTCCGACGCTTCCCCCCTTTGACGGCACCATCGATCTGACCGGCACCGTCGAAAATTACCGGGGAACGCTCAAGCTCGCAACCAGCGGCAAGGGCGTGCGTTCCGGTTCCCTGGCCGGGACTTTCTCGGGAAACAGAAATGGACTCGCCCTAGTTCTCGACAAGGGCTCCTGGCTCGCTGGAACGCTCACCGGAAACCTCGCCGCGCAGTGGAGCGAAGGCTTTTTCCTCTCCGCCGACCTGCGCGGGAGAAATCTCAATCCGTCCCGTATCACCCCCGACTGGAACGGCGTGATCAACCTGGACGTGAACGGGGAAATCCGTAGATCAGAATCAGCTCCCCTGCGCGGCAAAATCTCCGCAAAGCTGCTGTCAAGCCGACTCCGCGGGCGACAACTGACCGGAGAGCTGGCAACCCGCATTGATAATCAGGACCTGATCATCGACCGGCTGCTGCTCAGGGGTAAAGGATTCGACATCAGTGCCGCGGGGAATACCGCCAAAAGTATCAATTTTGCGCTCCGGGCCGATGATCTGAGCGGGCTTGTTCCCGGCACAGCGGGCCAGCTCCGGCTGACTGGTGAAGCCCGCCGGAGGGACGGGCGAATCGGCGGAAACGTAACGGGCACCGCAAAGGCCTTGTCAGTGGAGTCTCTTCACCTCAAATCGGCATCCTTTACCGCAGCTCTCTCCGACACGAAAGAACAGGCAGTGCAGCTCCAGCTCGCGGCACGAAGCGTGGGGTATCATAATTTCCAGGCAGACGCAGCACGACTTGACATCGCAGGGACCCTTGTCAAACATCGCATCGATCTGGAGATTTCTTCCGCTGCGGCCTCCTTGAAAGCGTCGCTGGCAGGAAAGTACGGATCTTCCACCTGGGCAGGAAACATCCTCACCCTTTCTGGCCGGGATACCTTCGGACCATGGCGCATGGAACAGGCCACCCGCCTGACGCTGTCCTCACAGGGAGCCATCATTTCCCCCCTGGTCCTGAACGGCAGCACGGGAGAGAGAATAGAACTTCGCGGGGAGTGGTTTCGCAGCCCTCCAGGTATCTCCCTGAACGCCACCTGGCAGAAGCTCAACCTGGCCCGGGCAGGCATCTGGTTTCCCGAACTCCAGCTGACCGGGACCACGTCCGGCACGATCTCTCTGGCAGCGCCGCCCAAAGGCTCACCGAAAATATCCGGCAGCATCCAGGCTTCCGGATCTTTCATCGCAAACGGCTATCGCACCCAGATGCGCAGTGGAACAGTCCACCTGGAAACGGTCGGCGGAAAAATCCGCGCCGTGGCAAATCTGGACCTGGCGGCACAGGGGAAACTCACGGCAAACTTGGTAACGGACGTACCGAAAACACTGACGCTCCCCGATCACGGAGACTTCGAAGCCCGCCTGGATGAAGTAAATCTGGCAATCTTCCGCGGCTGGCTCCCCGAAGGTCTCTCACTGGAAGGAGTCCTGTCGGCCCGTACCGCCGGCAAGCTGCTCCCCGGCAAACAGCTGCAACTCAGGGCTAAAGCGGACATTGCTCGAGGGGTTCTTCGCCAACAGCAGAAAGGTGGGGAAATACGCGCAGACCTTCGTAGCGCAACGCTATCCGTGGACTGGCACGACCAGACCCTCGACGGCTCCATTGCCGTGGAGCTCGCCGATACCGGGCATCTCACGGGAAGCTTCCGGCTACCGCTTCCGGCCCGGCTGCCGCTGGCCATGAATCACGCAGGGGCCGTTACGGGGAATCTTGAGGGAAAAGTGCGCGAAAACGGGATAATGTCGGCATTGTTCCCCGGAATGATCCAGGAAAGCAAAGGCGAACTGGAGATGAAGCTGCGGGTCGAGGAGACCTGGAAAAACCCGAACCTGAGCGGCACACTGCTGCTCAGCCGCGCCGGCCTCTACCTGCCGCGCGCCGGGATACATCTCTCGGACCTGAAGCTGGCAGCCCGTTTCGAACGTGACCAGATCACGGTCGATTCCTATTCCGGCCGGTCCGGCCAGGGTACCATCAACGGTACTGCGGTCGTATTCCTCAAAGACTGGAAACCGGTCAGCTATCAGGGAACCATCCGGGGGGATCAATTTCAGTTCGTCTATCTCCCGGAACTGCAGGTCCAGGGAAGCCCGCGTTTCGACTTTACGGGGAATATGGAAAAGGTAACCGTCCGCGGAGACCTCCTTATTTCCGACCTCATCGTTGCCGGCAGAGAAACTCCGCCCCCAATCCGTCCCAGTGAAGACGTGGTGATCGTGGATGCCGTTCGGAAAAAGGAACGCCCCCTGCCCCTCGACCTCGACGTCAAGATCAAAGTCGCCTTCGGCGATCGGGTGTACGTCAAAATGGCGGGAATCGATGCCCGGCTTGACGGAACGGTCGACGTGACCATGACCAGCCTCGATGATATCCGCGGCAAGGGGGAAATCCGCGTCGTAAAAGGCAGCTACAAAGCCTACGGGGTGAACCTGGATATCACCAAGGGACGCATCTACTTCACCGGCGGTCCGATCAGCCAGCCGAGACTGGACATCATTGCTCTGCGCACGGTCAAGGAGGTCAGCGCCGGCGTCATCGTCGTAGGCTCGATCAACCGCCCTATCATCCGCCTTTACTCCGAGCCGGCCATGCCTGACAGCGACATAATGGGCTACATGGTGCTCGGGCAACCGCTGAGCGGCGACCAGAGTCAAGTTGACGCCGTCATGTCGGCAGCACGTCTGCTGCTCTCCGCCAGCCAGTCAGCAGGACTGAACGAGCAAATCCTGAACAAATTCGGGATCGATTCCATCGGCGTTGAAAAGGACAGTAGTGATATCACCCAATCCATCGTCACGGTGGGCAAATACCTGACCCCGAAACTTTTAATCAGTTACGGAAGGTCACTCTTCTCCGCCACAACCTACCTGAAGGCCCGCTATACCTTCTCCGAACGGTGGGAAGTGGAAACCTGGACCGGCACGGAAAGCGGAATTGATGTATTCTTCAAGATAAACTTCGACTGATTGGCACCACTTTCCCTGAAGAGAGCTTCAGAAGGAGCCTCACATGTTCGAATTACTGCCCGTTGTCCGTTCATGGCTGTTTGATCCCACCGTCGGAAAAATCGTTACCGTCCTTATCGGCATCATAATCATCAACGTTTTGGTGCGGCTTTCACGTCGGGCTTTGCTGCCAAGAATCGAAGGAACCGACACCCGTTACCGCTTCCGGAAATTCATCGGCTTTCTGGGAATGCTGGTGAGTTTCATCCTCATAACAGTAGTATTCAGCGACCGTCTCGGAAACCTGACCGTGGCCTTCGGTGTTGCCGGTGCCGGTATCGCCTTTGCACTGCAGGAGGTTATTGCCAGTATCGCCGGCTGGGCAGCCATCTCGGTGGGCGGCTTTTATTCGGTGGGTGATCGGGTTCAGGTTGGCGGCATCACGGGAGATGTGATCGATATCGGCATTTTGCGCACAACGGTCATGGAGATTGGCGAATGGGTAAAGGCCGATCTCTATAACGGACGCATCGTCAGAATCGCCAACAGCTTCGTCTTCAAAGCGCCGGTCTTTAATTATTCTGCGGATTTCCATTTCCTCTGGGACGAAATTACCGTTCCGGTAAAATACGGTAGCGACTACCACCGTGCCCGTGAGATTCTTCTCGCCATCGCCCGGGAAGAGGTTGGCAGCTACATCCCCCATGCCCAAAAGGATTGGGAGCAGATGGTAAGGAAATTCATGATTGAAAAAGCAACCGTGGAGCCGCTGGTTACCATGGTCGCAAATGACAATTGGATCGAGTTTACGGTGCGCTATGTGATAGACTTCAAAAAAAGGCGTTCCACCAAGGACCTTCTTTTCACGAAAATTCTCGATGCTTTCGAGGCTACCGATGGCAAGGTTACTTTTGCCTCGGCCACGTTCCAACTTGTTGATGCGCCGGTCCTGAATGTCAGATTTCCGGAAGAAAAGGGTCATGGAGTGGGTCTCCCCAAATAGCATCCATTTTCTAAAGATTTTACAATCTCTCAATCTGCATTCAGCCGCAGCCAAACTCCCATGGAGGCGCCATGTTCCAGAGAATCATCACCCTGTTGCTGCTCATTATCACCACCAGCACCATTGCGTTTGCTGTCCCCAAAACGACAAAGCAGACACCGCCAGCCCAGGAACCGCCAAAACTGCCTGTCGGGCGAGTAGTGCTTGACGGAAAACCCCTTTTCACGATGCAGGAAAAGATTCTCTCCCTCACGCCAGAGGACCGCGCTTCACTTATTTCCGCGCGCCTTGCGAGGCTTGTCAGGAACCCCCTGTTTAAAACCGATACCATCACCACCGTTGAAGGCGAAACCACAACCGACATAACCGCCGGCGAAATAATTATCATGACGGTGACGGAGAAAGATGCCGAAGTTACAGGGAAACCGCGCACTGAGCTGGCCCGGAACTACGCAGAAATAATCCGGTCCGCGATTAAGGAGAGCAGCAACGCTTACAGCATCAGAAGTATCATCATCGGCGCTTTGTACGCGCTCCTCGCGACAGCGGTGCTCGTTGCCCTGCTCATTGCCATTGCCCGCGTTTTCAAGAAAGTCGTCGCGAAAATACATTCCTACAAGGGCACCAAAATCCACACGATCCGCTTCCAATCCCTGGAACTCCTGCAGGAAGACCGCATCGAAGCGTTTTTGATCACCTTGGCCAAAACACTGCGCATCATACTTATCCTGATACTTCTGTATATCTACGTTCCCCTTGTACTCAGTTTTTTCCCTTGGACCAGGGGACTATCTGCAAGACTCATCGAATATTTTCTGCTGCCGATGGAGAAAATCTGGACGGCCTTTTCTGCCTATCTGCCCAATATATTTTACCTGGCTATTATTATCGTACTCTCTCACTTTGCCAGCAAATTCTGCCGCTTCTTCTTCACTCAAATCGAAAAGAAAACCATCATGATCCCGGGATTTTATCCCGAATGGTCTGATGCCAGCTTCAAAATTGCCCGCTTCCTGATTATCGCCTTTGCCGCGGTAGTGGCTTTCCCCTACCTGCCCGGCTCCGACTCCCCGGCCTTCAAGGGTGTTTCCGTTTTTCTCGGCGTGCTCTTTTCTCTCGGCTCGACCTCGGCCGTTGCCAATGTCGTGGCCGGCGTAATTTTGACCTACATGCGGGCCTTTACGTTGGGTGACCGGGTCAAGATTGCCGATACCGTTGGGGACGTGGTTGAGAAAACACTCCTGGTCACCCGCGTCCGTACCATCAAAAACGTCGACATTACCATCCCCAATGCCATGGTACTGGGTAGCCACATTGTCAATTACAGTTCCTCGGCAAAAGATTATGGCCTGATTCTCCACACATCGATTACCATCGGCTATGACGCCCCGTGGCGCACGGTTCATGAACTGCTGATCGAGGCGGCAAAGGCAACGGAAAACATTCTCGAGCTCCCCGCACCTTTTGTTTTCCAAACCAGCCTTGACGATTTCTATGTACGTTACGAACTGAACGCCTACACGGAAAAACCATCAGTCATGGCAAAGACCTACTCGGACCTGCACCAGAACATTCAGGAGAAATTCAATGAGGCCGGGGTCGAGATCATGTCGCCCCACTACGCCCAGCTCCGTGACGGTAACCGGACGACCATCCCAAGCCAGTACCTGCCCGAAGGGTATGAGCCGGAAGGCATCAGGATCATGCGGACCGGCAAGGACACTCCCCTGTAACGCAAAAGGACGCATAAAAATGCGCCCTTTTGCGGACTCGCGAGGACCAAAAAGCGATCAAAACCCTGTCTTTCCTACTCTTTTCGCAGATGTACCGTGCGCTGTGGAAAGGGAATTTCGATCCCTTCCTGTTTGAATCGTTTAAAAACCCTTTTTCTGATGGTATGCTGCGCCAGGTACTGGTCGACAAATTCACCCACCTGACAAACAATGGTAAAATTCAGAGAACTGTCACCGAACCCGGGACTGAAGCGGGCATAGGGAGGAGGATCAGCCAGCAACCCCGGTACTTCTCCCGCCGCCTGCAACGCCTCTTCGACAAGAATTTCTTCCACAAAATCGATATCCGAATCGTAGCTAACACCCACCGCGACAAAAAGCAGCATCTGTTTTTCGGGAAGACAATAGTTGGTAACGACACTTTGGGAAAGCTTGC
>RPRC01000147.1 GCA_003857395.1 Geobacter sp. | reverse complement strand
TCCGCTCCTGCAGCTGCCGACCGTTCTGGCGGGAACTGAACTTCACAGCCGTTACGGAGAGAGGCTCGTGCGAGTTGCGGACACCTACTTTTCTCTTGGTCTTGAGTTTGACAACGGTCATCGACTCCCAGAAGATTCCCGCCTTATCGAATCAGAGCCGCTGCTTTTCAGCAGTTTCTACAACCTCCCCTGCGCGGGCATGTCTCTGGCCGAATTGAATGGCATTGCCGCCCACTTTCCACTCATTGTCAATCTTTACCCAAAATCCTTCCTCCTGCTCTCTCTGGCATTAGAGGAGTCGGTCAGCAGGCTATTTACCGAACTTCTCTCCCTGGTACAAGCACAAGAAGGACTTGCCGTGCCAAATCTTACTCCGGCAGTCTGCCGAAAACACCTGCCATTTTTTGTCGAGAAATCCCTCAGAGAAACTAACATTTCGTCCTGGGCACATGTACTCGACATCGTCAACTACGAAAACCTTTTTCTGGACGTGGCAAGACCGCTGATCGGAAGATCACCTGCGACCGCTGACCTTTGTCGCCTGCACGAACAGCTACCCTTACGGCACGAATCCACCGTGGCAACCAATTTCGAGTGGAATATTGCCGACATCATCAGCGACCTTAAGAACGGTATTTACCAGGAAAACTATGAAAAAGAAGCATCTATTATCGTAGCCTTTCAAAAAGAAGGCGGCATTGAACTCACGGAAATCAACGAGTTCGGTTGCGACTTGCTCCAACTGAGCAATGGTTCAATGGCTTTCGAGGAAATTGTTGGAATTTTGCATAAAAAGTATGGGCAAGACATGGATTCCAAGGACTTTCAGACTGAATGTGCTACAGCCCTTGCACAACTAATCGAGCTGGGTACAATTGTTTCACGTCCGGAATTTGGGATAAAGGCTGACATGCTTCTCTAGAAAAAAGAAATTATCTCGGTTTTCACCTTGCGATTCCCTCAGAGTACGGTTTACTTAAAGTCTGATTTCGGATGCAGAGAATCACTTCGGATGTATGATCGGAAGCCGTTTCTGAAAGCATCAGGAAAAATACCGCTATGACTACTACGGAAAGGAGGTGATATCATGTTGAAGACCAGAAAAGTAGAAAGTAAGGCATCTTTCAGTGCAGTCTGCCACGGCCCTACCTGCCATGCACCGTCCTGCCATGCACCGTCCTGTCACGCACCGGCATGCCATGCACCGGCCTGTCACGCACCCGCATAAATGCCGAGAAATGTTACGGCGGATTACCAGAATTGGATAATCCGCCTTTTTTCTGCCATTCAACGAATAAAACCTGCCTATAAATTCCCTGGCTTGAACCGCTTCAGAGTGTCGCTCTGACCAAGCAACAGCATGAAACCAGAAACCTTATGGTAATGCCTTAAAGAAAGATCCTCAACCAACTGTTTTAGTAAGTATTTCGAGAAAAACCAGATTGTTCAATCAGTCAGAGAGTAACCGGCATCAACAGGTCCGGTATCGTTTGCGTGTGAGCCTGTAGCCAGCATCAGCACAATAGCCCATAAGACTAAAAATATTGACAGTAGAACATTTCCCGTAAAAAAACCTTGACGCACTTCTGTCCTCCCCATTTGGTGTAATTGCAGACTACTGCACTGGCGTATCCATGTTCTTTTTTTCTTTGAGAAATACCACAAAAGCACCACTTCCACCCATGGTTCTCGGGGCAGGTGCAAATTCGGCAACCATATTCTTTCCCGCTTCCCGTAGCCAGGATGCTACTGCACCTTGCAGTACCGGTTCCGCGGGTGAATTGTTTCCTTTGCCCGTTATTACAAGAATCGCCTTTTGCCCTCGATTATAAGCGCCTGTTACAAACCGATGAAGGCTTGTCAAGGCCTCTTCCCGCGTAAGGCCATGCAGGTCCAGTTCCAGATCTATACGGATTGAGCCGTTTTTCACTTGACGCATACGGTTTGTTGCAACCGGTCGCAGCGGCTCTTCATTTGGGAATTCATCTCGGAAAGTCACGTCCATGCCTGCAAGAGAAGAAAGAAAGAGCTTACTTTCTTCTTCCCGAATGCTCCTGGATTCCTCCTTCTGTTTTGGCGGAGCCCCTTTTTCAGGAGCAGGCTCATTCATAGGAACGACTCCTTCCACATACCGCAAAAAAAGGCTGGCCCCGTCATTGTCCTCCACTGCCTTGGGTGGCAAAGCTATCACCGTATCTTTAGCCGGAAGGCGGTCCCCCTCAACAGCAAAAGACTTCAAACCCTTGAATGGAGAACTGGTGAAATCCTTTTGTATTTCCTTCTTTTTTTCTTCCTTTTTTCGGTTTTTCTTCATAGGTTTTATCCGCTATTCCTTCACGGCTATTGAGATTGCAATCCCAACTGCTTTACCGCGTCCAGTCATCATCTCATTTTTTGTGGCATTGCCGAACTTGCCCCGAGTATTTGTTCCAAGAATTGTAGACTTTACTCCGCCCTGCAGAAGCAAGCGTGCAATGGATACGGTTCGCAGCACCGGGACCTGCCAAGGGGGCAACTGTTTATCTGAAGTTGAGGGTATTTCATAATACGCCTCGACAGAAACATCAATATCATTTTTATCCTTCAGCAAATCACTTACTTTCCTGATCAGTGAGTTTCCTTGGGGAGTGAGGGTCACCTTGGTTCCATCAAAAATTTCCTCATCCCGGAACTCCAGTCTGATTGTTCCCCTCAACTCGGATACACGTAGTTGTCCTTGGGCTATATCTTCTTTCATTCTTTCCAGAAAACTCTCGTAGATTCTGCTGCAGGTGCGCACCCGATCGTCCTGGGTCCGCATGATTTTTGCCAAATCCTCACGCAACCGGTACTTTTCCCTTTCCAGTTCCGCGACAAACTGATAGGGAGTTTGCTCACCGGAACCGATTGCCTGTTCAAGCCTTTTCCTCGCAGTCTCAAGCTCTTCAACCTTTGCCCGAAGTCCGGAAATATCAGCCCGCAAACCTTCATTCTCGCGAACAAGATCAGCATTTTTTTGCTTTTCCTCCGCAAGGTTTCTGGAAAAGCTGGTTGCCTCAACAGATTTCTTTTCATAAGCTGATTGACCCACACAGCCAACTAGTCCCAAGAGTGGAAACAAGCAGAAGAGAGCAGTAATCCCTTTAGTCATAAATTTTATTCCTTTGCCCATCAAATTCCAGCCTCACCAGGCTAAAAATCGTAATAATAAACTTACTGAAAATCAAAGATGAGAATGCACAGTGCACAAGTTACTATTGCTTCGGCAATTAAACATCACAACCCTGCTGAAGGGGCACGGTGCGCCGGGCCCAGATTGGGCGAGGCACGCCTAGCCCCTACCATTGATATGTGTAATTGCCCCAGTAATATGTTCATGACAATAAAACGAATGGAACAATCGCCGCGGCCAAAACCAGAATAGACGGAAGCAAGAGAAGCCGATAAACCTTATTGAGATCTGCGTTGAAATACTCACGAGTCAAGACCAGGCAGAGATGAAGAGGAGATAACATGACGCCAGCAAAGCCGCTGCCGAAAGCGAGGGCAAGAAGGCCAGGAAACAAAGCATCGTGTCCAATAAGCGGCAGCAGCAGCGGAAAAGTAATGCCGACAAAAGCGATTGTTAACCCGGTCATAAAACCTGTCAAAAAAGGCAGAACGGCAACAATAAGAACAACCGGCAGACCGCTCGCAGCAAAAAAAGTGGAAATTCCTGCAAGTGAACCGGTAATCCGCAAAGTTTCCTGGAACACCAGTATTCCAGCGACCATAAGAAGCATGCGAATGGAGACACTCTCTCGAAGAGTGATCCAAACACGACGTGCAGAATAGTGATGCAGCAGAAAAAGCACCAGAATTACACCACCAATGGACAGAACCGGACTTATTCCAGCAACGACCACCAGTATCAGAATCAGTAGTATCGGGGAAAAGGCAATAAAAAAAACTGCAAAAACCCTCCCCTTTCCTTCCTGCGGCACAGCATTAATTGCTTCTGATCGCCGAATTCCAGAAAAACAGAGGAGAAAGCCCCACACAACAACGGAAATTGCAAAAGGAGCATTGATAATAGCCAGCTCTCGGCACGATATCTGCGCAATCCCCGCAGCGAGTATCAGTCCCGGATACAGTGGGGAGATATATTCCCAGATATGGCGAAACCAGTAATTGATTAAAGCCTTTCGCTCAGGGCTTACCCCAAAGGCAGCAGATGCTTCACTCACCATAGGAGCAGAAAACACCGCTCCTCCCGGTGAAGGAAGAAGCCCTATCACTGCCGGCATTGTTGCCATAACCAGACGATAATCGGGTAGGAAGCGAGAAAGGCTCATTACCATCTTTTTCAAAGTCTCGGTCTTACGAAGTATGTTCTCCAGTATCATGGTAAGGACAATAGTCCCCGTCATCTCCAATGAAACTGGCGCCAGGAAGGCAATTTGAATCCCCTCAAGAAAATCCATCGGATGTGTCCGATAGAAAATCGCAAGACAGAGAGAACCCACTGCCATCACCGTTCCGAGAAATATTTTTTTACGAAGCAAGATAATGAGAATTACTAGTACTGCCAGAATTTTCAGAACATCTATCATACTTCCACCGAAAATTTAGTATTTTAACAATGAGCCTCGGTAAAGTCAACGAACGACTTGCGTGCGCGAGCAGTTTGTTTCCATGAAATGCTAGGGGAAATCCCTCTGCAAGAATAGGCAAATTCACGGCCATTGCACTGGTATAACGAAATAGTCATCATCCGGAAACTCCGGATGTGAAACGAGCGGTTTTAATTTGGTAACGAATAATAATGTTCAGACAATGGAGAAACTGGGGCAGTTGCAACACATCATTATTTCATAGAAAAATCAAGGCATCACAGAAGATCTGTCCCCGACCGACAATGTACGACAAAGGGTATCATGTTAAGGAAAACTAAACTTAAGTTTTAGGAAGTATTGCCGAAACTAACTTATAAGCGGTCTGATACCGCCCCGATTTATCATCCTTGGGTGCTGTAGTACTACTGATTTTACTATTTTTCATGCGAGAGCATTCCCACATCGAAAGGAAGTAACACATGGCTGAATTGGAAAAAGAAATCCAACAGTATCTAACATTCAGACTCGCGCAGGAAACCTTTGCGGTCGACGTAGCCAAGGTCAGAGAAATTCTCGATTTTGTTGCAATCACAAAAGTACCCCAGACCCCGGACTTTATGCGAGGAGTCATTAATTTGCGTGGCAGCGTGGTACCGGTCGTAGATATGAAGTTAAAATTCGGCATGGAACCAACGGAAAAAACCGTTAACACCTGCATCATCGTCCTGGAAGTCACTATTGAAAACGAAACAACCATCGTTGGTGCACTTGCCGACTCAGTGCAGGAGGTGGTCGAACTTGATCCTTCACAGATTGAACCTCCACCGCGCATCGGTATGAAGTTAAACATAGATTTCATAAAAGGAATGGGAAAACTGAACGATGAATTCGTCATTATCCTGGACACAGACAAAATCTTTTCAGTTACTGAGGGTACCGTACTCACAGAGATGACTGACTCGAACGCGGCGTAAATGCACTGACAATTCAAGTATTTATTTTACACAGTTTTATTTCATAGGAGAGACACTCCAGAGAGAGGAAACACATGAATGGTATGGGATTTTTTAAAGAAATGAGACTCAAGTCAAAGATTTATCTCGCATTCTTTCTTGCAGCCTGTGTTGGCGGCTTGATCGGCGGGTACGGAATTATCCAGATGGAAAATATCGACGCTGCCTTTGCAACGTCACAAAAGCATGACGCTCTTCCGGTTGCCGCACTCGGAAAAATTACAGGTGCCCTTCAACAGGAAAAATCAGCATTACGCATTTTAGTCTCAGTCAACAAAACTGCTGATTCAAAAGAACTTATCACCACCCTTGAGGAACTGGAAAAGCAAATTTCGAGCGACATCTCTCTTTTGGAAAAAGCTGCCGTGAGCAAAGAGGAAGCGTCAGAGGTCGCATTCCTGAAAAATGCACGCGCGGCATATTCTTCCCTGAAAGTTAAAGCAATCGATTTGTCAATGAAGAACAGACTTGAGGAAGCTGCTAAAATTCTCAGTGGCCCTGAGATCGAGAAATCAGCGGGATCATTAGCTGACTTGGTCCAGAAACTTCTGACCGAAAAATCCATCCGTCTGGAAAAGGCTGCAGGGACAACAAGCGCGCTCACAGGGACGGCGGAGAAAAGCTCTCTAATCGTTGTGTTTCTGGGAATGCTGCTCGCCATAGGCCTTGGCTTCCTCATCAACAGGGATGTCCAGCAGCAGTTGGGCGATGACCCCCAGCTCGTGGCTGAAATTGCCAGGAGCGTTGCCGCAGGGGATCTTTCCATTGAGATCAACATGGAAGGAAAAGATGCCAACAGTATGATCGGTTCGATGAATGAAATGGTTCGTGCCATAAAGAACCTTATGGGAGACACTCATTTGCTCGCACAGGCAGCCATGGCAGGTAACCTGAAAGCGAGGGCGGATGCTTCAAAACATAACGGCGAATACCAGCGAATCATCGTTGAAGTCAATGGCATGCTCGATGCTACGCTGGAACCGGTTCACCACGCGGCAGAACGCATCAGTCAACTCAGCCGCGGCGATATTTTTGAAGAAATAACCGATGGATATAATGGTGATTTTGCAGAGTTAAAGGAAAGCCTTAACCGAATGAGAAATGCGCTTGAAGCATTACGACTTGACGTGCGAGAAGTCTGTATCGCTTCCTATGAAGGACACCTTGACGTGCGGGTCGACACGGACAAACACGAAGGTTTCTTCTCTAAAGTTGCTGGCGGCATGAATAATATTTTCGAAAACATGACCGCACCGCTGAAAGTTTCCATGGATTACACGGGTAAAATCAGCAAAGGTGAGCTCCCGGAAAAGATTTCCGAGGAATATCGCGGCGACTACAATAACATAAAGTCAAATATCAATGCCTTGGTCGATACCATGTGTGGTCTTCGCGGAGAACTGGGCAATCTGATCCAGGCAAGTAAAAACGGTGACCTCAGCGTCAAAGGCGATGTAACGAAGTTCAACGGAGAATGGGCTAATATCGTCAAAGGGCTCAATGATCTGATTTACGGTTTCGGGGCACCTCTCAGGGTCACCTCTTCTTATCTCGCCAAGATAAGCAAGGGAGATATACCGCCGAGAATCATTAATAATTATAATGGTGCCTTCGATGACATCAAAAATAACCTCAACACCTCTATTGACGCAGTTCAGGCCCTTGTTGCGGATGTGGCGACATTGGTTCATGCAGCGGTCCTCGGTGATTTTGATCTGCGGGCCGATGCCTCGAAACATAACGGCGAATACCGTACTATCATTGAGGGCATCAACAAAACGTTGGACACGGTCATGGAAAAGAATATCTGGTATGAGGCAATTATCGACGCCGTCCCCTTCCCCATCCATGTAACAGACATGGACATGAACTGGACTTTCCTCAACAAACCGTTCGAAAAACTGTTAGTGGAAGCCGGTCAGATAAAGGACCGAGTATCTGCCCTGGGTCTCCCTTGCAGCAACGCCGCCGCAAACATCTGCAACAACGAAGGCTGCGGCATCAAACAACTCAACAAGGGCATCGCGGAAAGCTTCTTCGACTGGCACGGATCCAAGTGCAAGCAGGACACCTCGTACCTCATCAACAAGCGCGGAGAAAAAATCGGTTATGTAGAAGTGGTCCAAGATCTCACTGCCATGATTTCCGCAAAGGACTACACCCAGGAGGAAGTTGACCGACTGGCGAACAATCTTCTCCTTCTTGCCGAAGGCAATCTCGGTTTCGATCTAAGTATAAAGGAAGCTGACAAGTACACCAAGGAAGCACACGAAAACTTCTGCAAGATCAACAGCAGTTTAAGCGTTGTCAAAGAGGCCGTTGGAGGAATGATAAAGGATACGGAAAATCTCGTTGAAGCAGCCCTTCATGGCGACTTTGAAATGAGGGCTGATGCCTCGAAACATAACGGCGAGTATCGCACTATCGTGGAAGGCATCAACAAAACACTGGACACGGTCGTTGAAAAGAATGGCTGGTATGAGGCCATCATCGACGCCGTCCCCTTCCCTATCCATGTTACCGACATGGACATGAACTGGACATTCCTCAATAAGCCATTCGAGAAATTGCTGATGGAAGCCGGCCAGATCAAGGACCGAGTTTCGGCTGTAGGCCTCCCTTGCAGCAACGCCGCTGCTAACATCTGCAACAACGAAGGCTGCGGCATAAAGCAGCTCAACAAGGGCGTTACGGAAAGTTACTTCGACTGGCATGGATCCAAGTGCAAACAGGATACCTCCTACCTTCTCAATAAGCGTGGTGAAAAGCTTGGCTATGTTGAAGTAGTCCAGGATCTCACCGCCATGATTTCAGCAAAAGACTATACTCAGGAAGAAGTCGACCGGCTCGCCAACAATCTGCTCCTGTTGGCCAAAGGAGATCTCGGCTTCGATCTGAATATTAAATCCGCGGATAAACATACCAAGGAAGCGCACGAAAACTTCAGCAGGATAAACAACAGTCTGAAGGAAGTAAAATCGGCAATGGGTGACATTGAAGAAATAGCCAAGGAAATTGCCGACGGCAACCTCCTGGTTAAAGTTACTCCACGCTCGGCGCAGGATGAACTGATGATTGCCCTTGCAGCCATGGTTGAGAAATTGAGCAATGTTGTCAACGACGTAAAAAGTGCCGCAGACAACGTAGCGGCAGGCAGCAGGGAAATGAGCACCAGCGCGGACCAGATGTCCCAGGGTGCTTCGGAACAGGCCGCAGCAGCCGAAGAAGCATCTTCGTCCATGGAACAGATGTCGGCAAACATCAAACAGAACGCCGACAATTCGATTCAGACGGAAAAAATAGCCGTAAAATCATCAGAGGAGGCAAACGAAGGCGGTAAAGCGGTTGCACAGACAGTTGCGGCAATGAAAGAGATTGCCGACAAGATCAACATCGTCGAAGAAATTGCCCGTCAAACTAACATGCTGGCATTAAATGCTGCGATCGAAGCAGCACGCGCCGGTGAACATGGTAAGGGCTTTGCGGTTGTTGCCGCAGAAGTTCGCAAGCTAGCGGAACGCAGCCAGGCCGCTGCCGGTGAAATCAGCGAACTATCTGCAAGCAGTGTTGAAGTTGCCGAAAAGGCCGGTTCTCTTCTGGCGAACATTCTGCCAAGCATTGAAAAGACTGCCGACCTGGTAAAGGAAATAACGGCTGCCAGCCGCGAGCAGGATACCGGTGCGGAACAGATCAACAAGGCCATCCAGCAACTGGACCAGGTGATTCAGAAGAACGCCAGCACGGCGGAGGAAATGTCGTCGACCTCCGAGGAACTATCCGCCCAGGCCACTCAACTGCAGGGAGCAGTCGCATTTTTCCGCACCGAAGATACGCTCTCCGTTGCTCCAAACCGTGCAACAGTTGCGAAAAAACCGACTCAGCGTCGTGAGGAAAAGGTCACCCCTAAGGCCAAAGCTAATGGCTACCACAGCAGGAAAGCGGTAAACGAATCGGGTTTTGCCTTTGACATGAATGCTGACACCCTTGATGACGAATTCGAGAAGTTTTAATATCAATTACTTACCTCTAGCGTGAACCCCATTTTGAACTCGGGGTTCACGCCCCTCCCTGCCCTTTTTCTTTAGTTAGCTTGGGGGGCAAACTAACAATCGCAGGATTTTATCTTTTATGATTTCTAGCCAAATGAAAAACATCAGTATCATCTTCGCCCTATTTCTACTGGCGGCCGCACCCTGCCTTATCAGTAGTGCCAGCATCCGGATTATTGCCGCAGCTATGGTGTTTCTTGTTTTGTCATGCTTGACCACTTGCCTCTTTGTACGGTTCTATCAAAAGGATGAGCCAGGAGAAATGCCGGAAGATGACAGTGTGCCGGAACCAGACACTGAAGTGGTCCTGAAACGCCTGAGTTCCAATAATCAGGTATTTCCCGTTCTCATAAAACAATTGGAGACGGTAATACAAGACACAGAAAATGCCGTGCTTGAAATTGGTGAAGGTTTCATGGATATCGTTTCCCGTGCCCGGGACCAGGCATCCCGCTCAGCAAATGCCTTTACAGATTTTTCCGGAAGTGCGGAGGAAAACGGAGCGACGCTTATCGTGCAAAGCAAGGAAGCTCTCGCGGACGTGATCGGGAACCTGCGAAGCGTGAGTGATGTTGCAAGACACACATTGGAAATTATGAGCAATGCCACCACTACCATGGAAAGCATACGGCAGGTCATTTCGGAAATTGAATATATTGCCGACCAGACCAACCTCCTGGCGCTCAATGCATCAATCGAAGCCGCCCGCGCCGGAGATCACGGCAGAGGGTTCGCAGTGGTTGCCGATGAGGTCCGAAAACTGTCGAGCCGCTCAACGATAGCCGCAGCTCAGATTGGCAAGCTCATCCGAACGGTCGAAACTGATCTGCAAGGGATGTATGCAGAAACGGAAGGAAATGCCGGACAGACGGAGAAACTTTCTCTTGATTCAGAAAAAATTATCAACGAAACGATGAGTAAGCTTACTGATTCCATGAAACATGCAAAGGATGAGCTGGACGGACTGTCGACGGATACTGACTCCCTCGCCCGTGACATCAGCGGAATTGTCATTTCAATGCAATTTCAGGACATAACTCGCCAGAAACTTGAGCATGTAATTGAACCGCTCCGCAACATCAGCAGCAATGGCGAAATAATCATGGCATTGCTGAGGGGCGAGGAAGTTGGAACTGTCGACACAAATGCCTCAGATGATATTTCCTGGATGGAGGATATGTACACCATGGAATCTGAGCGACAAGTCATGAAAGAAACCCTTTCCAGTTCCGAGCCGGAAATCTGGTAGCAAATCAAACTCACCATGTATATGAAACACGAAGGAGAAAGATACAATGGCTCATACCTTACTAATTGTTGATGATTCCGCTTCAATGAGGCAAATGGTCTCCTTTACACTCAAAGATGCCGGATACGATGTAATTGCAGCAAATAATGGCAAAGATGCACTTTCAAAGCTCGGTACTACCAAAATCGCAATGGTGATTACTGACTTGAATATGCCGGAAATGGACGGGATTGAACTGATTCGTCAATTGAGAGGCCTTCCCGGTTTCAAGTTCACTCCTATTTTGATGCTCACAACGGAATCACAGGACTCGAAAAAAATGGCGGGAAAGCAGGCTGGTGCCAGCGGCTGGATCGTGAAGCCCTTCAAGCCGGAACAACTGCTCGATACAATCAAAAAATTCGTCAAGTAGGCTACCGCTGCAGCTCCCTCTGAAGATGTGCAGAGGAGACTACCCACAACAGGCGGTTTTTTCGTTGTGCCTTCCTGTCAGCCAGACATGTTTTCCAGCCACTGCCTTTCTCATGGATGTATAACTCACATCCTGAAGTGCTTTTTAATTTTGCCACAAGGAGTTTTCATGAACTGCAGCCTTGAACAGTCTGAAGAGACTGCAACGCTTACCATCACCGGCTCAATGACCATTGAAGACGCAGCAGACCTGAAAACAGCCCTGACCGTATCACTAGCCGGTTCTTCCCTGAGTGAGGTTGACCTGAGCAAAGCCGATGCAATAGACCTCTCTTGTCTTCAGGTCCTCTGCTCCGCCCACCGGGCAGCTATTCACTCTGGCAAGAAGCTTGTCCTGTCAAGGGCAGCTGACTCATTCATTACATGTCTTGAAGATGCGGGATTTCCAAGGCAATCAGGGTGTCTCCAGCAAGACGGGGTACCATGCCTCTGGCAAGAAGAGAAACGTCCCTGATCGAAGCAGGTCATTACACTACGGAAAGTCTGATACAACACAGGAAGGGTTTACCATGAAAATGGCAGAAATGCACAGTGAAGCGTTCAGGGAGGAAGCACACGAATTGCTTGCACTCCTTGAAACATCACTTCTGGAGTTGGAAGAAAACCCGGACGATGCTGAATTGATAGGCTCCGTTTTCCGCTCTATGCACACCATCAAGGGTTCAGGAGCCATGTTTGGTTTTACCGACATTTCCGAACTCACGCATGAGGTGGAAACCGTTTTCGACCATATCCGTAACGGCTCAGCGCGCGTCAGTAAAAATCTCATCGACGAGACTCTCAAGGCAGGAGATCTCATTCGCGCCATGCTTTCGAGTGAAGGCCAAATTGATGAGGCGGAACGCCAGAACCTGATTGCCGGATTCCGTCACATGGCGGTATCGATCCATAGCGAACAAGCGCAAGAAATTACGGAGATTTCCTCATCGGAAACAGAACTGAACAGTGAAGCGGAAAAACTGTACCGCATCAGGTTTAAACCGTCTCCGGACATTTTTCTCACCGGCGCCAATCCGCTGCACCTTCTGAAGGAACTGCGGGAACTGGGCACATGTCGGATTATTGCCCATCTCTGCGATATCCCCTCTTTAGAAGTCATGGACCCGGAACGCTGCTACACCTACTGGGACATTATCCTCTCCACCTCCAAGGGGATCAACGGAATCAAGGATGTCTTTATTTTTGTTGAAGATGATTGCCAACTTAACATTGAGGTGATTGACGACTCAGGCAACTCCATTGACAAGCCGACATACAAGAAACTCGGAGAAATTCTTGTAGAACGAGGCGACCTGACGCCGGAAGACATGGAAATTGTGCTGAAAAATAAAAAGCGTTTTGGTGAAATACTGGTGGAATCGGGTTTGGCTGCTCCCTCAAAAGTGGAGGCAGCTCTCGTGGAGCAGCAGCAGATTCGTGAGGTCCAACAAAAAAGACAGAATAACGAATCGGCAGCTAGTATTCGCGTCCCTTCCGACAAACTGGACACGCTGGTGAACCTGGTGGGAGAACTGGTCACTGTTCAGGCTCGCCTCAGCCAGACAGCGTCACTGCGCGGCGACCAGCATCTGGCACATATTGCGGAAGAGGTTGAGCGGCTAACCTCGGAACTTCGAGACAGCACCCTTAATATCCGCATGATGCCTATTGGCGCGACCTTCAGCAAATTTCGGCGCCTGGTGCGTGACCTTTCCCAGCAACTCGGCAAGGAAGTGGAAATTCTCACCGAAGGCGCCAACACGGAACTCGACAAGACAGTAATAGAGCGCCTTAACGATCCCCTGGTCCACATTATCAGGAACAGCGTCGACCATGGAATTGAGTCGCCAGAATGCCGCTTGGCAGCTGGCAAGCCAAGGCATGGGACCGTCTGCCTCACGGCCGAACATTCCGGAGACAGCGTTATTATTACCATCAAGGACGATGGCGCTGGTCTGGATAAGGAAGCGATTCGCGCAAAGGCTATTGAACGGAACCTGATTACGGAAACAGCCGAACTGAGCGAGCGGGAACTTTTTGCACTCATCTTCGCCCCCGGCTTTTCCACCGCACAAAAAATCACCGGAATTTCCGGACGCGGTGTTGGCATGGATGTGGTGAAACAATCCATTGAAGCTCTCCGCGGTTTCATCGAAATCAGCAGCAAAAAGGGAAACGGAACAATAATCACCATAAAACTCCCCCTCACCCTGGCAATCATTGAAAGCCTTATGGTAAAAATTGGCGATGAATATTTTGTCATGCCCCTGTCATTGGTGGAAGAATGTCTAGAACTGACCCTGACTGACATAGAACTGGCACATGGAAGAAACTTGGCAAATGTTCGCGGCACCCTGATTCCCTACATACCACTCCGGGAACGATTCCAACTTGGTAAAAGTAACCCCGGTATCCAGCACGTGGTGGTGACCGAAATTGCCGGTGAGCGTATCGGCCTTCTCGTGGACTCGGTGATCGGTGAGCATCAGACAGTAATAAAGTCTCTTGGCAAGATGTATCGCGATGTCCAGGGAGTATCGGGAGCCACTATATTGGGAGATGGTTCCGTGGCTTTGATCCTTGATGTGCCGCAGCTTGTTCAGTGGGGGTAAGGAGCGGTGAATACTGCATGCACGAGAAGTTACATACTGACAGAAGACAATCCGGAGTGAAATCCTCCGGCATGACCAGCCGTGAATTCAGCTTGTTCAGTCAATTGATTGAAAGCACCACCGGCATACGGATGCCCGAATCCAAGAAATTAATGCTTGAATCGAGGCTGAAGAAGCGGCTGCGGCATCACAGCAAAAGTTCATTCCGTGAGTATTACGACTACCTTATCAGTCCTGAAGGGATGCGAAACGAACTGGTCAGCATGATAGATGCCGTAACGACAAACAAAACTGACTTTTTCCGGGAAGCCGCTCATTTCACCTACCTGACTGAATCGGTTCTGCCCAGCTTACCCGAGATCGAAATACAGAATAGCGTCAGGGTCTGGAGTGCCGGTTGCTCCAGCGGAGAAGAGCCATATACACTGGCCATGACGCTGAGTGAGTATGCACGGAATTGTCAGGGATTTCGATTTTCCATTCTCGCCACAGACATCTGCACAGATGTATTGAAAAATGCGAAACTCGGCATCTATGAAGAAGAAAAAATAGCGCCGATACCCTATGAGTTAAAAAAACGCTATCTGCTCCGCAGCAAGGACAAAAGTCGAGAGGTCGTCAGGATTTGTCCTGAACTGCGGTCCGCTGTTACATTCCGCCGTTTGAATTTCATGGATGATACATTTGAGATTGGCACTCCGCTGCGAATTATTTTCTGCCGGAATGTCTTGATTTATTTCGACAGACCAACCCAGGAGATACTCCTGAACAAATTCTGCCGCCACCTTCTTCCAGGCGGCTACTTGTTTCTCGGCCACTCGGAGACTCTGAACGGACTCGATGTGCCGTTGGTGCAGGTCAGCTCAACCATCTACCGAAAACCAGCATGATAGATGCATCAGATACCATTCCAACAATCTACCTGAAACCAGGGGAATACCACTTCACACTATCACCGTCAATTGTTTCAACCATCCTTGGGTCATGCGTATCCATTACCATGCACAACCCGGAACACCAGATAAGCTGCATCTGTCACGCAGTCCTACCGGTAGAGATCATTCCGGGAGAACCATACCGCTATGTTGACTCATCCATCGCCGCCATGCTGCAAATGTTTGGCCGCCATGGAATCTATAAAAAGGACCTTGTTGTAAAGCTTTTTGGCGGATCAGACATTCTCCCTCCGAGCCAAAACAACTACCGGGATAAGACAGTCGGAATGCAGAATATCCTCCGCGCACAGCAGATTATCAAGAATGAGCAGCTGAATTTACTCGCCTCCGACGTGGGGGGTACTCGTGGGAGAAAGCTTTTTTTTCACACCCATACGGGTGAAATCTATCTTAAACGGCTTCGCGACACAATAAGGTGATCCTATGAATGGGAAAAAAATAAAAGTGCTGATCGTGGACGATTCGGCAGTTGTTCGCCAGACACTTGCCGAGATACTTTCTTCAGACCCGCGAATCGAGGTTATGGCGTCAGCCGCTGATCCCTATATCGCCGCGGAAAGAATTCGCAACGAACTTCCCGACGTCATTACACTGGATGTGGAAATGCCGAGGATGGATGGTATTACCTTTCTACAGAAGATCATGAGCCAGCATCCTATTCCGGTTGTCATGTGCTCAAGCCTCACCGAAGAGAGGTCGGAAACAGCCCTGAAAGCTCTGGAATACGGGGCCGTTGAAATCATTCAGAAGCCGCGACTGGGAGTCAAACAATTCCTCGAAGAATCCAAAGTGCTCATCTGCGATGTCGTAAAAGCGGCATCTCTTGCCCGCGTGCAACCAATCAGGATTTCGAAACAGGTTGCCCCAAAACTTACCGCAGATGCAGTCCTTGCGAAACCAAGCGCCAAGGCGATGATTCGAACCACAGAGAAAGTTGTTGTCGTGGGGGCCTCAACCGGAGGTACTGAAGCGCTGCGGGTGTTTCTCGAGGATATGCCTCTCGACTCGCCAGGCATTGTTATAGTACAGCATATGCCGGAAAACTTTACCCGTTCTTTTGCCGCCCGACTGGATACGCTCTGCCGAATTTCGGTAAAAGAGGCGGAGAACAACGACACCGTTATCCCGGGCCGTGCACTCATAGCACCCGGCAACCGTCATATGCTCCTGAAGAGGAGCGGTGCACGCTATTTCGTTGAAATCAAGGATGGACCGCTTGTCAGCAGGCATCGGCCGTCCGTGGACGTTTTATTTCGTTCTGCGGCTCGCTATGCGGGTAAAAACGCTGTCGGTGTGATTATGACAGGAATGGGAGACGACGGGGCAAAGGGGCTTCTCGAAATGAAAGATGCTGGGGCCGTTACCATTGCCCAGGATGAAGCAACATGTGTGGTCTTCGGGATGCCTAAGGAAGCAATCAAGCTGGGAGCAGTTGACAAGATTCTACCCCTGGAAGACATAACTCCTGCAGTTATCAGGGAAACAGTCTAGTATTTTCCATCACTTCTATTTTCGATAATGCCGCTCCGCGCCAGGGGTAAAAAATTTGATTTGACCGCAGATGAAAGGGTGACAGGGTACGAGAAAAACTGAACTGAAGATTTCCTGATCAAGGGGCCTGCCCACCGAACAGTCAGTTGCCGTCTCCTGCCACAGTCCGTGGTCAGGAGACGGCAGGTCACCTTGCTTTACTACACAGGAGTTGCGCTACTTTAACAACAGGACTGGACACTTGGCCCCAAGGAGCACGTGCCTGGTCACACTTCCCATAATATACTTCGCAAGACCTGTTGCCCCAAGAGGCGAAATAACGATCAAGTCTACACCTTTCTCTTCTGCCTCATTGATGATTTCATCGTAGGGAACACCGGCTCTGACATCGGTTGTAATTTTTAGCCCGGCAATGCCCTCCATCTTTGCAAGTACGTCGGCGATTGCTTTTTGTGCGGAGTCAATCATCTCGGCATTCAGTTGGGTCAACAGTTCGACACTAATACAGTAATCGCCACTACACTGCTGTACCGGGTGCTTGATTACGTGAAGCACGATCACTTCAGAATCGTACTGTTTCGCAATGTCGAGAGTTTCTCGAATAGCATTGTTTGAATGTTCCGACATGTCAGTAGGTACGAGGATTCTCCCAGGCTTGAACATAAAGTACCTCCCTTTTGCAGCACGCTGCAGGATGAAAATCATGAGCTTACTTGTCTTTATTGTGACACAAAATAAGCATATGGCAATACGCTGAAAGCCCGGCAAGCAACAAATACCATCAAAAAGATGAAATTACTGGGAACTTTCACTAGACACGCGCTTACACGATGGAAAAACTGATAACGATTCAATAAAAGTCTTTTCTGTTATTGACAAAGGCAGGG
>RPRC01000146.1 GCA_003857395.1 Geobacter sp. | reverse complement strand
TCAGAATGTCCGCACCCTCCTCCACATCCATGGCCGCCTCACGAATTGCTTCAAGCCGGTTGGCAGGATCCATCTGGTAGGATCGGCGATCTCCGAATTGCGGGGCCGATTCGGCTGCTTCGCGGAACGGACCGTAGTAGCCGGAGGCATATTTGACTGCATAGCTCATGATCGGCAGGTGGGTAAAGCCGTTGACGTCGAGAGCCTCGCGGATTGCCCTGACCCGGCCGTCCATCATATCCGACGGTGCGACCATGTCCGCACCCGCTTCCGCATGGGAAAGAGCCTCCTTGCAAAGGAGTTCCAGGGTGGCGTCGTTGTCTACATCTCCGTCCTTGATCATGCCACAGTGGCCGTGGTCGGTATACTCGCACATGCAGACGTCGGTTATGACTGCCAGCCCGGGCACATCCCGCTTCAACGCCCTGATTGACTCCTGCACCACACCCTTCTCCAGGCAGGCACTGCTCCCGACGGCATCCTTGTATTCAGGGATGCCGAAGAGGATGACGGCCGGGATGCCCAATTGGTAGACTTCCCGGGCCTCTTCCACTATATTTTCCACCGACTGCTGGTAGATACCGGGCATGGAGGAGATCTCCTTGCGGATGCCGCTGCCAAACGCCGCGAACATTGGATAGATGAGGTCGTTGACCGAAAGGCTGGTTTCGCAGACCATCCGGCGAAAAACTTCTCTGCCACGGATGCGGCGACCTCGATAGGTTGGGTAGAACATAGATATCCTCCTTGAATCTTCTCAGTTACGGGAAGTAGTCTCCTGGATTTTCTCTGGGGAAGCCGATTTGAAACCCGGGAAACCTTTCCCGGGAAAAATCTAGTGCAACCTGTCGAGATTCGCGATAGCCTTCATTCCCGCGGCCTTCAGCTTTTCCTTATCATTGGCCATCCCCAGGGAGATGGTCAGATAGTACCCGTTTTTCAAAATATGCAATCCCGGGGGAGCCATGAAGTTATCATCACCGACACCGGCAAGGCTCTCGGCGCCGCTGAAAGCTTCTTTCGTAGTTTTGAAGATGGATTCGGGTGTCGTTCCAGAATCAAGGGTCTTCTTCGCCATGAATGCTACCTGCGAAAGTCCCACCTGTACCATGGAGTCGCCCTTGTCATAGACACAGAGCTTCTGTCCGACCACCGGCTGTTCCTTGACTTCACACTCACCGAAATCGACACCTGTGAGGGCCTTTGCCTCCTCCTTTGACAGAAGCATTGCCGGTTCTATGATCTTTGCGAAATCGGCTTCCGGCGTACTCTTCTTACTTTCGCAAGAGACCAGGAATACCGTAACGACCAGCAGAACAATGACACGCAACCATGATTGTCTCATAAAACCCTCCCAAACAGGATAGTTCCAGCCTGAAATTTCAGCGTGCGGAATAATATGCTACGATTTCTTCCGCCAGCGCTTCAACCGTTGATTTTTCCGGTTCCATATCGACCCGGAGCCCCAATTCGCGGCAGGTGGCGGACGTGATGGGACCGATGGACGCGACCGCAACCCCTTGCAGGAGGTGAATGAGCCGGTTTTCTCCCAGCAGCGTTGCAAGATTGGTGACCGTTGAAGAAGAGGTGAACGTTATGCAATCGATCCGCCGATCTTCCAAGGCAGCGAGGGTCTCCGCAGAGAAGGAATCCGGCAGGGCAGTTCGATAGGCAACAGGAGCCACAACCTCCATGCCCAGTCCGGCAAGACCTTTGAGAATAACATCGCGAACCCGGTCGGCTTTCGGATAGAGGGCCTTTTGGCCGGCCACATCCTTTTCGGCAAACTTTGCGACAACCCCTTCCGCATGATAGCTGGAGGGAAGCAGGTCAGCCCTGATTCCGTGGCCGGCAAGCGACTCGCCTGTCTTCGAACCGACGGCAGCGACCCGGCATGAGCCCAGTGCCCGACTGTCGAGCCCCAATTCAGCCAGGCGCTTGAAAAAGAACTGCACGCCATTCGCCGAGGTAAAAATCAGCCAATCGTAGCCTTCGAGTGCACGCAGCGCCTGGTCCAAATCCTCGAAGCTTTCCGGTGGGGTCACGACAATGGTCGGACATTCCAGAACTTGGGCGCCATACCCCCCGAGGAGACGGGAAAAGACTCCCGCCTGATCGGTTGCCCGGGTAACGAGAATTCTCTTGCCAAACAGGGGCCGGGTATCGAACCAGCGCAGCTTGTCCCGCAGGCGCACCACCTCGCCGACGATGATAACGGCCGGGGCCTTGAATCCTTCCTTGTGAGCCTTGTCGGCAATATCAGCCAGGGTACCGGTCAGGACATCCTGCTCCGGGCGCGTACCCCAGCGGACTAGCGCCACCGGGGTCTGTGAGGACCTGCCGTGGACAATGAGGTTAGCCGCAATCTGGGGAAGGTTTTTCATCCCCATATAGAAGACCAGTGTACCATTGCCGAGAGAGAGCTGCCCCCAGTCAATCCCCGACACCTCCTTGCTGCTGCTCTCGTGGCCGGTAACAAAGGACACTGAGGTGGTAAAATCACGGTGTGTCAGAGGGATACCGGCATAAGCCGCCGCACCCACCGCCGCGGTGACTCCCGGAACGACTTCAAATGGGATGCCCGCCGTCACCAGCGCCTCGCATTCTTCGCCACCGCGGCCGAAGATGAACGGGTCGCCTCCCTTGAGACGCGCCACCACCAGGCCCTGTTGCGCCTTCTCCACCAGCATCTCGTTGATCTGCCACTGTTCACGATTATGGGCCCCGCCAACCTTGCCGGCATAGATCAGCTCGGCATCAGGGCGCGCAAATGACAGCAGCTCCTTGTGTGCCAGATAATCGTAGAGGATGACATCAGCCCTGCCAATACATTCCCGCCCCTTCAGGGTGATCAGTCCCGGATCACCGGGACCGGCACCGATCAGATAGACATAGCCGTTTTTTTCAGATTTCAGGGTCATATTTCGCAAACCATTCTTAATTCGTTATAAATAAGAAAAACGTGAGGCGTGAAGAGTCAGAACGCAAAGCATTTCCACGTCTTGCTTCACACTCACAGCATCAAACGCCTACACCGGTATCTCCTGCTCACCGCCAAGCTCTCTCTGGTACACTTCGCTCAGAATCTCTCGACCACCATCTGCAAGCAATCGGTCGGCAAGTTCCGTTCCCAGCGAAAGAAAAGATTCTGCCGGGCCGCTGATGTTTCCACGCACCGACCGGGTTCCATCTACCGAGGAAATGAACCCGGTGAGTCGCAACTGATCCCCCTCCGTTTCAGCAAAGGCGGCAATGGGAACCTGGCAGCCACCCTCGCAGCGCAGGAGGAAAGCCCGCTCGGCTCCGACAGCCCGTTGTGTTTCCAGATCATTGAGGAAAGAAATAAGATTCACGAGTTCCTGATCGTCGAGACGGCACTCGATGCCCAACGCCCCTTGGCCGATGGCAGGCAGTGACAGCTCCACCGGCAGGTATTCTGTCACCTTGTCGGAAAAACCAAGTCGCTTCAATCCGGCCGCCGCAAGGATCACTGCGTCCAGTCCCTCAGCCTCCAATTTAGCGAGGCGGGTCTGTACATTCCCGCGGATCACCACCATTTCCAGATCGGGCCGGTGAGCCAGAAGCTGGGCCTGACGACGAAGAGCGCTGGTTCCGACCCGCGCACCGTGCGGCAGCTCGGCGAATGAAAGCCCCCGGGAAACAAGCGCATCCCTCGGATCCTCTCTCTTGGAAATGCAGGTTAGGCCGAGTCCCGGCGGAAACACAGTCGGGACGTCCTTCATGCTGTGGACCGCAATATCCACCTCCCCCCTGAGCATCGCCTCCTCGATCTCTTTGACAAAGAGGCCCTTGCCACCCACCTGTGCCAAGGGCACATTCAGAATCATATCGCCGGTGGTCTTGATTTTCACCAGGGTAACTTCGATATCCGGATACCGCTCCCGAATCCGGGCACTCACCCATTCTGCCTGCCAGAGAGCCAGCGGGCTGCTCCGAGTTCCTATTTTCAGTAATTTCGACATCGCTGATACGTTCTCCATTGCAAGAATTGTAGGTTCTTTGTTTCAGATCGCAGCTATCAAGAAGACGCAAATAAAAGCTCTGCCGGAAAACTACTCCCTGTCATGCCTCTGTCCTACTCGCTTTTCCAGCCCTCATCCTCGTCCTGGGGAGGATCATCCTGCCCAGCGACCGGTTCGGTGGAGAGCGCAAAAAGGTTTCGCAGGGCATCGAGATACAGATCGGTTCGATTCCCCTGGCCGGTCTGTTTCAGGACGTTTGTCGGGACATGGAGCAGCTTGTTGACGATCGCTGAGGTAAGTGCCTCCAGTCTTTTCTCCTCTTCCGGCGTCAGATCCTTCCAGGATGCGAGAGTTTTTGCCAGCTCAGCCCGACGGATCCCCTCAAAATGACTGCGAAGTGCGATGATCGTCGGAACGACCTCAAGGGAAGAGAGCCAGGCCAGAAACTGCCCGATTTCACCATCGACAATCTCCTCGGCCTTTTCCGCCTCTCGCCGGCGCTGCTCCAGATTGTTCTCCACAACCCCCTGCAAGTCATCGGTATTATAGAGGTAGACATTCTCCAGGCTGTTCACTTCCGGATCGATATCCCTCGGCACGGCGATATCGATGAAAAACATTGGTCGCAGCTTGCGGCGTCGGATAACCTCGGCCACCTTCTTCGGCACGAGGATAAAATGGGACGCCCCGGTCGAGGAAAGCACGATATCGGCCTTGTGCAGGTGGTCAAAAAGATCATCGAAAGGCACCGCCCGACCGCCGAATTCCCCGGCAAGGCGTTCACCCCGCTCAAAAGTCCTGTTTGCCACCAGAACGTCGCCGACGCCAGCGGAAACGAAGTGTTTCGCCGCCAGTTCGCCCATCTCACCCGCCCCGATGAGAAGCACCGTCTTGTCAGAGAGACTACCGAAGATTTTTTTCGCCAGCTCGACAGCGGCAAAAGCGACGGAAACCGCGGAAGACGCAATACCGGTTTCGGTCCGTATCCGTTTGGCTACGGAAAAGGCCTTATGGAGGAAGCGGTTAAGTATCAGGCCTGAAGATTTGTATTCCGCGGCATAGCCATAGGCCGCCTTGACCTGCCCGAGGATCTGGGCCTCGCCCACGACCAGCGAATCAAGGCTGGACGCGACACGGAAGACATGACGGATGGCATTTTCTCCATGGTAGCCGTAGAGGTGGGGCTCAACAACATCAAAGGGCAGGGAATGAAAGGCGGCCAGAAAGCGTTTAACCTGGGCAATCCCGGCGGCTATGTCGCGGGTAACGGCGTACACCTCGACCCTGTTGCAGGTAGACACGATGAGACCTTCCGCTATATCGGGAAGCGAAACCAGCTCGCGGAGCGGCTCTTCAATCCTGTTGGCATTAAATGCCAACTTTTCCCTGAGTTCTATGGGAGCTGAGTGATGGGAAAGACCCACAACGATAATGTTCATTGTTTCGGAATTACCTGTAGCTATGGAGCCCCGGCAACAGCAGATTTACACCGAGGAAAGTAAAAAGAAGAACGCAAAATCCGACAATTGCCAAAATGGCGGCCCTGCTCCCCCGCCAACCAGTTGTCAACCTGCCATGGAGGAGCGCAGCATAGACGAACCAGGTGATCAGTGACCAGGTTTCCTTTGGGTCCCAACTCCAGTAAGCCCCCCAGGCGGATTCCGCCCAGATGGCCCCGGAGATGATGGCAAGCGTCAGCAGTGGAAAACCAATGGTCAGACAGCGGTAGTTAATGTCGTCAAGAACTTCTAAAGAGGGAAGCCGATGGTACAGGGCACCAAGCTTCTTGTTTTTCAGAAAATGCTCCTGGAGCAGGTACATGATCCCCGCGCAGAAAGCGATGGCAAAAGCGGCATACCCGGCAAAGGCGGTAATGGTATGAAAACCGAGCCAGCCGCTTTTCAGCGCAGGATTGAGCGGGACGATTACCGAGGGGAATATCGCCGAAACCAGCATGACAAGCAGTGCCAGTGGGGTTACAAAGGAACCGAGAATGACAGCTCGGTAGCGGTGCTGAAATCCGAGAAAAACCGCGACAATGGTCAGGCTGAAAAACGAAAGAGACTCATGGAGATTGGTTATGGGTGTATGTCCCGCTTCCAGATAGCGAAAAAAGGTGAATGTGCAATGGCAGACAAAACCTGTCGCCAGTACCCAGCGGGAAATGCGGCCAACGGTATCGTGAGGCAGGACGATGTACAGAAGGTACAGGAGAGTCGCCGCTCCGTACAGCACCAGAACCGTTATATAAAAATATACGCTCATTCGGCCTTCCTCTTCTCCAGACCCAGTTCGTTGAGGCTGAATCCCGGACCGGCAATCTCCCGAAGCAGGCGGTCAACGGACTCTGGAGAGTCGCCGCGCAACATGCCCGGCAGGTTATGGGAAATAAGAGAGTGCAGGATTTCTTTCACCGCATGGCAACCCTTTTTTGACGCTAACAGTTTCTCTCGAACCGCCCCCAGTATCCGCAGCACCTCACCATATTCATCGCCGTAGCGGGCGGTCAGCTCTTCCCGGACTTCCCTTGCCAGCACCGGGCATTTGCCCCCGGTGGAAACGGTTAACAGCAGTTCGCCTCGGGCCACGGTTGCCGGGGTGGTAAAATCGCTCCGCTCCGGCATATCGGCAATATTCGCCAGGATCCGCCAATCCGAGGCCTCTTCGGCCACTGCCGCGCTGATAGTGCGGTTTCCGGTGGCGGCAAAGACCAGAAAGGCTCCGGCAAGATCGCCACGACGATAATCACGGGCACAATGGCTGATACTCCCCTTTTCCAGAAGGCTCCGAAGCCCGCGGGAAAGACGGGGGGCAATAACAGTCACCGCAGCGCCCGCCTCAAGGAGTGTCCGGCACTTACGCTCAGCAACCGCACCACCGCCAACAATAATGGTGTTTTTGCCGCGAATGTCGATATTGATGGGGTAATACTTCATAGATCGGTTCCTGTGTCAGGACTGGAGACGCTTACAGTGTAACGGTACATGGGCACAATTCGGCAACCGAAAAGGCCCGGGTAAGTTTACCACAGCATCCGAAAGCGATGGAGAAATTTTTCATTGTCAACGGACCGGGTCAGGTGCCGAATTCTGACCGATTGGTTCTCCTCTTCAAGAAATTCTTCGACATCCCGGGCCACTGAGACTGCTGCGCCCGACACTGCCGGCCTCAACCTGGATCTGGCTACCGATGCGTTCTTTCAGGGCTGGAACATGGGAGATGATGCCGATAAGCTTGCCCTCCTGCTGTAGGCCAGAAAGGGTTTCCAGGGCGGTTTCCAGGGCATCTTCGTCAAGGGTGCCGAAGCCTTCGTCAAGAAACAACGAATCGACCCGCACATTGCGGCTGGCCATGCCGGAGAGACCGAGGGACAGTGCAAGGCTGGCAATGAAACTTTCGCCACCGGAGAGATTCCTGGTTGAGCGAACCTCGCCGGCCTGGTAGTTGTCGATGACATTCAGTTCGAGCGGTTCGCTGCCATCACGTACCAGCAGGTAGCGGTCACTCATCTTCCGCAGCTGGCAATTAGCGTGGGCAATCATCAGCTCAAAGGTAAGCCCTTGGGCAAAATTGCGGAATTTCTTGCCATCGCTGGAACCAATCAGCGCATGCAGTTGCTCCCAGCGGGCACACTCCTTTTTCTGCACTTCCATGGCCTGCAACCGATCCCGTTGACGTTGCTGCAGTTCGGCATGCTGCTGAAGCTTCTGTTCGATAGCCCCTAACGCCTTCTGCAGATCATTTACCTGCGCGGAAGTGGTCGAGTTTTCTCCCCTGAGTTGTTCGAGGGTCTTTTCTGACAGCTTTTTAGCCAGTTCCTGTTGCAGGGCAGTCGCTCGGTCCCGACGGCGGGATTGTATCTCCACTTCATTATGCTGCAGGGTGCTGGCCAGACGAGTGAGTTCATCAAAACGGGTTTGCGGCAACCGCGCCTGCACAAAGGCTGCCTCATCAGCAAAGCCCGCATCATTCAAACGCAGCTGCAGAGAAGCTTCAAGCGTAAGAATGTGCGTCGTCCTGGTGGTTATGGCTGCGGTCAGCTTCTGAATCCGCTGTTCCAGCCCGACACTCTCATTCTGCAGAATATTCTGACTCCGCAACGCTTCTTCACGTCGCGTCGCAGCTTGGGAAAGGACATTTGCCAGATGTCTTTCTTCGCTGTCAGGATTGCGCTCGCCAAACAATTCCCGCCGCTGTCCGGAAAGGTTGTCCCGTTGCATCAGACTGCCGGCAAGCCGTTGCTCCAGGCTGGAGAGATTTATTTCGGCTGCGGCAAGGAGAGCCTGCACCTGCCTCTTTTTGCCGTCCAGGTCTGCAAGTGCCTTTTCCAGTCGTTCTTTTTCCTGCAGTCGTTGAACGTAGTCATTGCGGCGCGCAGTTAAAGAGGCAAATATTCCGTCGGCAGTGTTCGGAGTTATATCCTTGTAGCCATATTCTTCGAAGACGCGTCCCGCTTCGGCAATGGCTTGGTCGAGATCGTCCTGCAAGGCCTCACTTTCGAGAGCAAGACGCTCGTGTGTGCTCACCGCAGCCTGACAGCCAAGCTCCGCTGCCTGCCGCGCCTTGTCATACTGATTCAGTGCGTCCTTGGCCGTTTCGAAAGATGATTTCGCCTTTGACAGCTCCTTGTCCAGACCTTCTGCCTCTCGGATAACATCACGGCACGTGTTCAGCATCTGATGACATGAATCCAGCTCGATCATGATAACAGCGTCCCGCGTCGATGGATCGGCAGCAACTGCGATTTCGGTGAATCCGGCGGCACAAATGCTCTCATCAAAATCTTGCCTGTCCCGGCACTCCAAGTGCTCCCGTTTTGCCTGCTCGATCTCTTTGGCAACCCCAACCAGTTCCATCCTGACTCTTGAGAGCTGTTCGTTTACCTCTTTATACACGCTGCGGGTCTTTCCCAATTCATTCTGCGCGGTATCGAGAGGCGGAACGTTGCCGGCGGCATAGGGATGCTCGATGGCACCGCAGAGAGGACAGGGCAGGCCATCAACGAGGAGTGACCGTTCCTCTTCAAGATCACGCACCCGATTGAGAAGCACAAGCTTATCCTGAAGCTGACGAGTCACCTCCTCGTACAAACCGCACTCCCTTGCCAGGTTTTTCTCCTGCCCGTCCAAACCATGACGCAGCTGTTCAAGGGTGCCCAGTTTTGCCTGCAGCGTGTCCAGTTTTTGTCTGGATTCTCCCATGCGCGTCAGTGCATCTTTAAGATTTGTCAGACTGATTTGCCTGGCTGCCAACAGTTCGGCCTCTTGACGCCAGGATGATAGTTCACGGCCCTGCAAGAGGGCAGCGACAGCTGCCAAGAGCAAACCCAAGCGCTTTTCGGCCACCGTCGCTGACTGTACAGCTCCCTGCCAGCTGTTTTCTGCCTGCTGCAGCGCCTGCTCCATGCAGATACGTTGTGAACCTTGCTGCTCCAGCTTTTTACGACCTTCTGCAGCATGAAGATTCAGCAACTTCAACGTCTTGATCTGCTGTTCAAGTCCCGTCAAAGCCTCAGCAAGACCGGCATCTGCGCGGTACTCCTGCAGAAAGGCATCAACCTCGCAAAGCAGCCTCCCAACCAGCTGCCTTTCTTCCCCGTTTTGTACAAGAGAAGTCTGCTGGTCGAGGCACTGACGTTTGATTGTTTCACAGTCCGCCTGTTGCCCCATCACTTGGAAATTCGCTTCATCAATCTTGACATCGAGCGCACGGGTTGCACGGATAAGCTCCGCTTCTCGCTGCTGTTCTAGCTGTGCATTTTTGAGTTCGAGATCAGCTTGTGCCAACACATCAACAGCCGCCTGCAGTCTCAGCTGCGCAGTGGGAAGCATCTCCGCGGCACTCGTCAGTTCGGTCTGCTCATCGTCTTGTTGCTTTCTCAAGGCGACGAGATGTGCGTAGTCACCTTCGAGTGTCACGGCACGCGCGGCCTGTGAAAGGGATTCCAGGTCCGGTGCCGCCGCCAGCTTTTCCACTTCAAAGGAAAGCCAGGCCTCTTCCAGGTGAGCTGTCTCAGCCTCCAGAAGCGCTATCCGCTCTCTCCATGCCTGAGCATCACGGATGCCAGTGAGAGCAACGAAGAGCGCCGCCTCCTGTCGTTGCTTTTCCGTCAGCTCGCAGCGCAATCCTTCCTCGTCCTCTGGAGATAGAAGCGGCATCCCGGCCAACTCCAGCCGCATCGCCTCCAGCTTCTTGCGCTGTTCCGTTGTGCACTCATGGACTTTGATGGAAATCCGGCTGTAGATCGCGGTACCGGTAATCTGCTCCAGGATCGGTGCCCGCTTATCGGGAGTCGCCTGCAGAAAAGCGGCAAAGCCCCCTTGGGCCAGCAGCATCGAACGGGTGAATCGCTCGAAGTCCATGCCGGTGACCTCTTCGACCTTTTTTGCCACGGCAGTAAGCTTCGATTCAATGATTTGTCCACTTCCAGCGTCAACTATCTCGTGTTTTGGCGACTGCAGCGGCCCGTCCGCCCGCTTGCGCGAACGGTGCTGGCTCCAGTGGCAGCGAAAACGCCCCTTGGCCGTTTCAAATTCAACCTCGGCAAAACATTCACCCGTTTGCCGCGAGATGATTTCGTTATCGTTTTGGGTTATTTTGGCAAGACGAGGGGTCTGGCCGTAGAGTGACAGGCAGATGGCATCAAGGATGGTGGTCTTTCCGGCGCCGGTCGGCCCGGTGATGGCAAAGATGCCACTTGAAACATAGTCGGGATGGGTAAAGTCGATCTGCCATTCACCGGCCAGCGAATTCAGATTTTTGAAAGACAGCCGCAGAATTCTCATCGTGGCCCCCGCAAATCATCGTCCTGTAACGCGAGGACAGCTTCGCGAAAGACAGCAACCAGCTCGCCCTGCTGTTCCGCGGGCACTTCGTGGGCCGCCAGGCAGCGTGCAAACACGTCATCAAACGTGAGGTCATCCAAGGTCTCTTCCGCTGCCAAGCGGCTCAAGGTCCGGTCCACCAGTCGCAGGTTCTTTGACCGCAGAATCTCCAGGGACGTTCCGTCGATCAGTTCCCGCAGCCGCTCCTGCAGATCAGCGAGGATTTCTTCTCCTTCGTAGATAACCTCCAGCCAAATCGAAACGGCGTCCCTCTTCAGCTCCGCAATCCGCTCCGTGATCTGGCTCCAGTCGCCACGCACCGTTGCCAGCGGTTGAAAAAAGGGCACGCTAATTTCCTGGACATCTACACCTCTGCAATCCACATTCAGCACCAGTACGAGCTTGCGTTGCCCGGCCTCGCCAAAACTCATCGGCAGAGGAGCCCCCGAATAGCGGCGGGCATCCGAACCGCTTACCCGCTGCGCCACATGCAGGTGCCCTAGCGCAAGGTAGTCGAAGCAGTCGGGAAAGATATCTGCCCGGACGTGACCAAGGGTCCCCACATACAGTTCCCGAACCCCATCATCAGCAATGGTCCGGCCGCCGCTCGTGAAAAGGTGCCCCATGGCAATAATGGGAAGCCCCCCGCCCAGTTCGGCCCTTTTGGCCAGGGCAGCCTCGCCCACTCGCTGGTAATGGTCGCGGATACCCTCCACCAGCTTGCGCCCCTTGTCCTCAAAGGTTTCGCCAGCCTCGGCGCGGCGAATATCGCGATCACGCAGATAGGGAACCGCACAGACGATCAGCTCCGCCTTGCCGTTGCTATCATAGAGCACCACCAGTTCGTCATCCGCCGACTCGGCCATGCAGCCGACCACATGGATATCGAGATACCGGAGCACTTCGCGCGGGGCATTGAGGAGAGAGGGGGAATCGTGATTGCCGGCCGTGACCACCACATGTCGGCAGCCGGCACCGGCGCAACGGCACAAAAAGCGGTAGTAGAGTTCCTGCGCCCGATTACTCGGTGTACCGTTGTCGAAGACATCCCCTGCCACCAGCAACGCCTCGACCCCTTCGGTCTCAATACAAGCGATCAGCCAGTCGAGAAAGCGCTCAAACTCCTGGTAGCGTTTACGGCCGTACAGTGCCCGTCCGATATGCCAATCCGATGTATGTAGAATTTTCATGTAATGCTGGCCCTTTGTTGTACGTTGCGATACCGTATGACTTCAACAGGGGATGAACGGGAGAGCACTCAAGCAGATCACTTTGCTTCTGTCCAAGCCAGCCCCCACGGGTTTTGACTGGTTAACACCTTGGAATTGACACATTTTTTATAACAAGTGCCCAAAGCAAGTGCAAGGAGAAAGTGGGAGAGAAACCTGAGCAAGAAGGGTTGTCAAAATTCTATTTTACCAACGTTTTCAGGCAAGTAAGATCCCCCCCAGAACCGGGGGCTTACCTGGAGGAATTCAGCCCTGAACCATCTGAAACCAGCAAGACACCTGTTCCGTGTAACGGGTGGTGATCGATTACGAGAGGCTTCGGGGAAGTTCCTGCCCGGCCCCTGTCGAGACTTTCCGGATGGAAATTAGCTACAGACACTACGGGACGTCTTCCCTCCGCTACTATAGAATGGTACACTCAGCAGTATCATCCTTTTCAATGTGTTCCGCCGTCGACTCATTTTTCAGGAACACCAAAGTACTCAGGCTATTATTTGCCTGATAAAGTGGAACAGGGAGAAAAGACATGTTCTCAAAAATAAAGAAGTTAAACGAATTCAGGCCTGTCTCGGCGATGCTGCTGGTACCATTGCTGCTGCTCATCATGCCGTGGAACATCGCGGCCGGGCAACCACTGGACATACGGGCAAACGGGCGCGTCCCCGTTACCATCCTCAGCATCATACCATCCCAGGCTGAACCGGGAATGAGCGTAACGCTCTACGGGTCAGGATTCAACGATGCAACGCACGTCTTGATTGGCCCAATGGAAGCCCAAACCAACGTGCTGGGGCCGAAACAACTCAGCTTCGAAATCCCGGACCTGGCACCGGGACTCTACGGTCTTTTCGTTCGACGCGATGATGGTGCGGTTAGTAAGGGATACCGATTTTCCATCACGCCACGGACACCGTCCGTCACGTCCCTGACACCGGACAAGATCTTTGCCTGCACTACGAATGAGGAACGGGAAGTAGTGATCAGTGGAAGCAATTTTCTGAGGAGTTCCCAAGTGCTTTTTGATGGTGCGGTGATCAAGAGCCGCTTCGAATCAAGTGAGGCCATTGCTATTCACATCCCCCGAATTGCCGGTGGCCTCCATACCGTCCAGGTAAAAAATCCCGGCGGAACACTATCATCCTCGCTCGCGCTTTTTATCGACTCAAAACCAGAGATTACCGGGATAATCCAGGGAGAGAATTATGTAAATTACTATGATCTGATTATAGAAGGCCGGAATTTGCAGAGCAGTTCAAAGGTCGTTGTGGAAGGGAAATCCATGACTGCCTCCGCGGTGAATCCCGTCGAAAGGGAAAAAGTTATCTACGTGGACTGCAACAGGATTATCTACCAACGGCACCCCTACGATTCGGCTGAGAAAAGTTTCACGGTGCAGGTGATCAACCCTAACGGAGAAAGCAGTGAGGTAATACAGGTATCGGCACCCTGATTTCTGATTCCCTGCCAGCCAGGGCAGGAGAACAAACACCTTACGGATTTCCTGACGGTGCCGCAGTCGGTTGCACGGTCCCTGGCGGAACAGCTTGTCCGCCGTCAGCTGGCTGTTTCATTCCTGGAGGAAGGGATTGCGTCTGGTTCAAAACCCCCTGCTGCGTTGCCGGAGTATAGACGAAGCGCCAGTCACTGTAGCGTGCCTTGCCGTTAAAGTCCTGGAGGTCTTCCGGGAAACCGGCTGTTTTCAGCGGCGTCTCTTGGCTGGTACTTGCGACACCCAAGATTCCTTTTGAAGGATCGCTGATCACCTCCCACTCTTTATTCGTCATAGGGTCGGCATACATGCGACGCAGGTAGCGCACCGTCTGTGGTGTACGAGGATCTTTCAGCAAATCCTTCAAATCCCGAAGCGGCATGGCGGCCTGATCTACCGACTTGAGCGCGTACCAGCGAGTGATGGCATCCCGTATCTGGCTCCCGCGGAAAAGCAACTCTTCCTCCCGCTCCCGCTGCATGATGATTCGCCATGACAAGCCAACGGCTCCCAGAGAAATACCCATGACGATTACTATCGTCAAAACGGCCAGAAGCGCAAACCCCTTATTATTCCGTAAGTTTCCCATATTTTCTCGGTCTGACATTTAGATACCCTGACCTCACAATAAACAAAGTCCACGTCGCTGATGATGATATTTTGCATCGACGCAAGACCACGTTACAATAGAGTAGCAAATGGTGCCCTTTTTTCAATCCGGCTGGACTGTTCCGGTGATGCACCGCAAGGCACCCCGACCATCCTAATCCTCTCAACCAGCTCAGGCACGGGAAGCCATTTGAAGTCTTTTTTTCAGGCGAATCGCCACTTGTACCAAACACTCCAAGTGAGATATACTTTTAAAAGCTTGCCAAGGCTTATCGCAAGCCCGTTCAGATTCCTTTACCGGTATCTCACCATCATGATCAAACAGGGATTATCTATGTCTGTGAACGTACTCTCTGCCCTCTCGTTTTCCAGGACTCGGCCGGGAACAATGCCACGCAGCCCGAGCCCCGGCAATGTACCTACCGGTTCGCCCCACTTTGCCATCGGGATATTCGGCAACCTTTCCAGAGCCTTGGAGCGGCTGCTTACCATAACCATCACAGCAACCATCTTTACGGTACTGCCGGTATGTGACAGTACAGCAGAGATGACCCAGTCGGGCATACAAATCCCCTCCGTGTCCTTTGATCGCAAGGAGAGCGTGCTGGATCGTTTCCGCGCCTTTTCCGGCAAAAAAACCCAACTGGCACTGGAAGGTCTGTTCACTCGCTGGGATCCCGTCTTCAGCCAGAACCCTGCCATACTCTTATCGGATGGTACGACCGTAGCCCGCATTACCCTGCGACTACAGAGCCGCGGAGGGGATCCTCCATTTTTTTCCGTCACCGGTGGACATTGCCTCTCGGCGAAGATGAGCGACTCCGGCGTATGGATCCTGGAAATCCTCCCAACACGGGGAAGTCTCGCTACATCGCTGACAGTGGCATTCTCTGGACAAATGACGGAATATCCCCTTACCGTCGCCCCTCCCCTGAACCTCTTTGAGCCGCGGTGTGCCGATGCTGCCGTGATTGACTACGTCACGATCGCCAACTGCCTGGCACCCCTGGTGACGGTACCGGAACAAGAATACTGAAGTAAAAGCTCACGTACTTTACTCCTGAACGGAAGGGTATCGAGACAACAATGAATTATCAGAAGAAAGACATCGGAACAATCCTTATCGAACAAGGCTCTCTTGCGGCTGAGTATCTGCCGATCATACTGGAAAAACTCACCCTTGGTGACCAGCGCTTCGGTAAAATCTGCCTCCTTGAAGGTCTGATCAGTGAAGAGGACCTGGCACTGGCACTGGCGGAACAATTCGGCCTCGAATTCGTCGATTTGAGTCACTACAAAATCGATGAAGAGCTGCTAGCGATGCTGCCGGCCGATTTCAGCCACCGTTTCCGTATCGTACCGCTGCAGATGGATGCCGAAACCTTGATTGTTGCCGTTTCCGATCCAACCGACGTGCTCAAAATCGACGAACTGGAACTGCTGGTTGATCGTCAGATACAGATCCGTGTGGCAACCGAATCAGCCATTACGGATTTCTTCAAGGCCGGCACGGCAACCAGCAGGGTATTGCGAGAGGTCTCGGAAGACTTCATGCTGCAGTTGGTAAGAGAAAATGACCACGGGGAAGAGATCCTGTCGGTGGAGGGCATTTCCGAGGACATCAGCCCCATCATCAAGCTGCTCAATACCACGATTCTGGACGCCATGAACCGCCGCGCCAGTGATATTCATATTGAAACGAGCCAGGATGGCGTGTTGATCAAGTACCGCATCGACGGCGTGCTCTATAAAGCCAGCGAGCCGATGGGCATCCAGTTTCAGGCCCCGATCATCTCGCGCCTCAAGGTCATGAGCGAACTGGATATCTCCGAACGCCGCATCCCCCAGGACGGGCGTTTCAAGATCCGTCTGGGAGAGAAGTCGATCGATTTCCGCATCTCCATCATGCCCAGCGTTATGGGAGAAGATGCGGTAATCAGAATCCTCGATAAAGAAACAATCGCCAGCAGTCTGAAAGGCTTGACCCTGGAAAGTCTCGGTATCAGCACACGGGAGATTCTGCGGTTTCGCAAGAAGATTCACGAACCATATGGCATGATTCTGGTGACCGGGCCCACCGGGAGCGGGAAATCAACGACCTTGTATGCTGCCTTGACCGAGATCCACACCGGCGAGGAAAAAATCATCACCATCGAAGACCCGGTCGAATACATGCTGCGCGGCATTCTTCAGATTCCGGTCAACGAGAAGAAAGGACTGACATTTGCCCGGGGTTTGCGCTCAATTTTGCGCCACGATCCGGATAAGATTATGGTCGGGGAAATCCGCGACTCCGAAACCGCCCAGATTGCCGTCCAGTCGGCGCTGACAGGACACCTGGTATTTACCACCGTTCACGCCAACAATGCCTTCGACGTGATCGGCCGCTTTTTCCACATGAACATCGACCCCTACAATTTCGTTTCCAGCCTGAACTGTGTCATGGCGCAACGCTTGGTACGACGGCTCTGTCCGCAGTGCCGGATTCCGGCCCGCTACCCTGATGAAGTTCTCCTGAATTCCGGCATTGATCCGGAACGCGCACGTAAGAGCAACCTCTTTGAAGCACAAGGCTGTGACGCTTGCAATGGCACCGGTTACCATGGACGGACCGCCATCGTCGAGCTTCTCGATATGACGGACGATATTCGCGACCTTATTATCAGCAAGGCATCCACAACCGAGCTGAAACAAAAGGCCCACGAATCAGGGGTGGTATTTCTGCGGGAGTCAGCAATAGAAAAACTTTTGCAAGGAGAAACAACCCTCAAGGAAATAAACCGCGTAACCTTCGTGGAGTAGTCGACCAAAAATTTACTCGTACCATGTAACACCTAAATTCACCCCCCCCAATCCCCCCTTGACAGGGAGGTTTGGAGGGGTTGCCTGCGAAAAAACACGTATTACAAGGTCCTATTCGCTACCCGCTACCCGCTACCCGCTACTGCTTCACCACTCATTATAGGGCACGCCATTGCTGCCGACAAGGTCGGAGCCGCTATGGACATCATAGACATTGCCGGGTTCCTTGAGCGGGGTGGTTACCGGTTGGGAGCCGGAGTCTGACGGTGTGAGATCCACTCCAGGCGGAGCAACCGTTATCCAGGTATCGGACTTTTTGGTAAATGGATCGCTCGGCATCCCCCGCAAATATCCCTTGGCAACCAGGTCGTCAAGAGAGTCCGGATACTTACCCTGGTCAGCATAAAACTCGTCGATGGTATTGCGGAAGTTATTAAGGCTGTAACTCAGGGCGGCTTCTTTTGCCCTGATGACCCATCGTTGATAATTTTGAACGGCTATCGAAGCCAGAATGCCGATAATTGAGAGCACAATCATCAACTCTATCAAGGTAAAGCCCCGACG
>RPRC01000145.1 GCA_003857395.1 Geobacter sp. | reverse complement strand
GAATGAAGTTGATCATCCCCAACCGGCCAAAGGTGATTGAAAATGTAGTGGAGAAAATGGCCTGATTTGCAACGTAACCTATTGATATGCCATCTTCACAACCTTATAACTGCGGAAGATGGGCTAGTTGTTGTAGCAACGTACGGCGGACGTTACCAGGTGACCTTCCGAAGTGTACCCTGTCCGGCAACTTCCTTGCGAGAGGGCAGGATCTTATTCTGCTCATCAACAAAGACAAGCTTTGGTTCGTGAGCTCGCGCTTCGGCGTCGCTCATCGAGGCAAAGCTGGCGATAATGACCAGGTCATGGGGAGCGACGAGACGCGCCGCGGCACCGTTGACACAGACCACCCCGGAGCCCCGTTCCCCTTCAATGGCATAGGTCTCGAAGCGGCTGCCGTTGTTGACATCCCAGATGCAGACCGCCTCATAGGGAAGAATATCCGCGGCATCCATCAGGTCTCGATCAATGGTCACGCTTCCTTCATACTGAAGATTCGCTCCGGTCAGCGTTGCCCGATGAATTTTGCTTTTCAGCATCTTTCTTTCCATGTGACGCCCCTTCCTATCATGGTATTGTCTATCAATCGTGTGGTACCGATACGCACCGCAAGAGCAACTACCGTACGATCATCTGCCTGCCGCACTTCTTCCAGGGAGTCTCCGTCACGAAGCTCCGCATAGTCGATCCGAGCCAGCGACTCGCTGTCGAGAATGGCCAGCAGCTCGGCACGTAATCTTTCAACATCTTTTTCACCGCTGCGATAGAGATCGCTGACCGCTGCCAGGGATCGCGACAGGCACAAAGCGGCTCGCCTCTCCTCCGGCGAGAGGTAGGAGTTGCGCGAGCTCTTGGCAAGCCCGTCATCTTCCCGGATTGTCGGCATTCCGACAATCCTCACAGCCATGTTCAGATCCCGGACCATCCGGCTGATTACCTGCAGCTGCTGGAAATCCTTCTCGCCGAAAAAGGCAACTGTCGGTTTGACGATATTGAACAGCTTTGCAACCACGGTGGTAACACCACGGAAATGACCCGGTCGCGCTGCGCCGCACAGGGGCAGAGAGACCGCTTCCACGTTTACGTAGGTCTGATATCCTTGCGGGTACATCTCGCCGGCGGTTGGTGCAAAGATGATATTGACACCATTTTCGGCGGCAATTTCGCTGTCCCGGCGCAGGTCGCGCGGATAGGATGCGAAATCCTCGCCAACGCCGAACTGGGTCGGATTGACGAAAATACTCAGCACCAGCAGATCTCCCTGAGCACGCCCTTCGCGAAGCAGCGAGGCATGTCCCTGGTGAAGGAAACCCATGGTCGGCACAAACGAGATGGTCTTTCCGGAAGCCAGCGTCTCTTTCGCCCTCTCCTGCATTTCCACTACCGAGGTAATAATTTCCATATCAATGAAAGGAGTGATCGTCTGTCGGAAATTCGCCCGCCTTTACTTCGGCGACGAAACGTCCGGCAGCGTCAGAAATAATCGATTTCACATCGGCGTACTGCTTGACGAATTTGGGTGAATACTTCTCGCACAAACCAAGGATATCATGAATCACCAGCACCTGCCCGTCGCAGAAAGGTCCGGCCCCGATGCCGATCGTCGGTATTTCCAGTTCGGCGGTAATCTTTGCGGCAAGCTTCAGCGGGATACCTTCGAGCACCACGGCAAAGGCACCGGCAGACTGCACGGCAAGAGCATCTGCCAGGAGCTGTTCCCCGGCCCTCTCCGATTTTCCCTGGATCTTGTAGCCGCCCATCCGGTGGATGGACTGGGGAGTGAGGCCGATGTGAGCCATGACCGGAATATCCATGTCGACGATGGCTTTGATGCTCCCTATAATATTTTCTCCACCTTCCAGCTTGACCGCCTCGACACCGCCGTCTTTCACAAGGCGTCCCGCGTTGATACGGGCATCACGAACATCTGTCTGATAGGAGAGAAACGGAAGGTCGGCAACAAGAAGCGACTTGGGTTTTGCCCGGGCAACAGCACGCGAATGATAGATCATCTCTTCCATGGTAACCGGCAAAGTCGTATCATATCCTGAAAACACAACACCGACAGAGTCGCCGACCAGCAGGATGTCGATTCCGCTATCGTCAAGAATTCGTGCGGTCGGATAATCATAGCAGGTGAGCATGGATATCTTGACACCGTCACTTTTCATCTTGCGGATATCGAGGATTGTTTTTTTGCGTTTCACACCTGACCCCATAAAAAACGCCCTCTGGTGACAGAGGGCGTTGTATGGGGAACGAGACGAAGAATATTCTGCTTCGTCGTCATAATCCGGCTATCGCCTCCCGTCCCGGTTCACTAAAGAATACAGGCGGTATAATGAATGGTACTCTTTTCAAAAGTTAAAGGCCTGTCCTACGGCTCTTCTCAATTAATTATTTAATTACCATAACAATGCAAAAAAAACCAGCGTATTTTACGAGGAAACTCCTTTGATGACTTCCAGTTGATCCATTACGGCGACACTCTGCTGCCTGCGCAGCTCCATGTTGTCGAAAATCTCCTCACTGGTCTGCACATGGGATTCCACCGACGCCTCGATCTCGGAACCATCTCGTACCTGAGCCTCGGTAGCCTTGACCATATCCATGGCCATATCCTTGATAGATTCCACGGAACGCATAATGTTTTTCGTCGCCCCGGACTGTTCCTTGGAAGCGATATAAATCTGGGAGGCCATGGAACTGACATCCTCAATGGAGTGCGTGACAAGTTTGACACCTCTAACCTGCTCTTCGGTTGATGTCTTGATCTCCTCCGTCATGTCCATGGATCTCACCGCACTCTCGTGGATGATTTTGAGGGTTTCTCCGGTTGCATGTCCGATCTCGACGCCTTTCTGTACCAGCTCCTTCGAAAAGGTTATGTTACGGGCAGCCGTGTCTGAATCAGTCAAAATCAGTGAAATAATTACCGCAATCTCACCGGCAATCTGACTGGTCTGATGGGAAAGCGCCCGCATCTCTTCGGCAACAACCCCGAAATCTTTTCCGTATTCACCAGCCTGAGCCGCAATTATTGAAGCATTCAGTGCCAGGAGATTAGTCTTTTTGGTAATATCTTTGATTACTTTTACAATGTTACCAATGCGGCCGCTGTTTTCAGAAAGGCGCATGATTCCGTCGAACGATAACTCGACCGAACGCTGTATCTCTTCAAGGGCGGAAATTGTCTCTTCTACCTTGTCCCTTCCCGCATCCGCCTGCAACCGCACCCGCTGAGAAACATCATGGGAAACAGCGGCATTCTTCTCAACGTTCTTGATGGAGGCATGCATCTCCTCCATGGCAGAGACGGATTTATCGATGGTATCCGCGAGGAAATTCAGGTTATTTGTGACCTGGTCGATAGAAAAGGAAATTTGGCTGACAGCAGAGCTTGTCTCTTCCACCGACGACAAGACGCTCTCCGAGGCATGCGCAATTCGAGCGGTGCCGTCAAACAGTGAATCAATTGCCGCTTTCAGACTGTAAACAGTCCTCGAAAACACTTCTTGTTTCTGGAGAAAGCCGTTAAAAGTATCCTGAAGCTCTGAGGTAAGCGTATCAATGGCCTTCAGCAGATTAATCCGCATGATGGAGGAAGCGGCCTGATCGGCAAAAAGCTTGATCGTATCTTCATCACTCTCATTGGCCAGACGTCGACTGTACGCGTTGTCAATTCCGAAAAGACCGACCGATTCTCCCTTTACAACAATCGGACAGAGGACGAAAGAACGGGATCGGAGAGGTTTGAGAGTATCGTAGGGTGATTGCAGATAATAATCCTGGGGGCATTTTCCGATATCATCAATCAAATAGAATTTCTGTTCGGAGAAACATTTATTGATGACCCCGGTTCGATGGTCAAGCGGAAGAGTTACCCCTTCCACCGCAAATCCTTCGCTTCCGGTGGCAAGAAGAAAATGCAGATTATTTCGCTCCGGGTCCGCCATCAGAACATTGACACGTTCGAAACCGAGAACTTCGTGCAGGCCTTCGGTGCACAATCTCATCACTTCCCCAATATCAAGGGACTTCTGAATTTTTGTGCTGATCCTTTGAAACTTCTTGATGTTTCCGTCAAGAGCCCGGTAACGCTCTTCATACAACTCTTTCTGGGAGACCGCTTTGATATGGACTTTTTCCAACTCTCTCGCTCGCTCGCTGAGTTGATCTGAGGTTTTTCCGAGAAGATAGCCGGAAATAGAAGTAAACAAGGCGGTACCAATGCCGATATAGGAATACAAGAGAATGTTTTCCGGACTTGCAGTCACAGCGCCGATCATCTGCGCCCAGATAGATTCACTGGGCTGATAGAAGACCGCTGTGTGAAGCAATGCCCCGACAGTCGGTGCGACAACTATCGACAACGAACCGACTGCGGCGTACAAGAGGCCCCTGTGACGCCTCTTTTTTTGAGTATTCATGTCTCTCCATTCCCCATCAGGGACTGTCTACTTCAGAGGGACTCCTGCTAAAACAAATGTCCCTATTCCGCTATCCAGATTTTTCGGTCAGCTCTCAGCAGTCCTGCTGACCTCCTGAAAAAACGGAAGAAATTTCTCATATGTCGCGGAGAGGCCTTCCGGAACTACGCGAACATCCGCAATAACCGTCATAAAGTTTGCGTCACCCACCCAACGTGGAACGATATGGATGTGAAGATGGTCAGCCACCCCTGCACCAGCAATTTTGCCCAGGTTAATGCCGATATTGTAACCCTCAGGCGATAGTGCCTTCGTCGTTATCCCACAGGCGAGCCTGACATTTTCAAACAACTGCACCATCTCATCCGAGGTCAGATCCTGCAGTGTGCAGACATGGCGATAGGGAGAAACCAGAAGATGCCCTGTGGTATATGGATAGCGGTTCAGCATGACAAACGAGTGAGTATCCCGGTACAAGACAAGTCGTTCTTTCTCAGCGACTTCGCTCTGCGCCGCATCCAGGCAGAAAATGCAGTAAGAAGGCTTCTCGTTGAGAATAAACTCCATGCGCCAGGGAGCCCAAAGTCTTTCCATACCGACGTCGTTCCTTTCAGTACCTAATGCTCAACAGGGCGGCCAATTTATTGAACTAGACCAGCTCATCCAGTTCGATATCCACATCACCCAGATCCGAGAGATCAAATGAGCTCTCTTTGCCGCTCAAAAACGCTATTTTCTGCATCGTGTCGCGGAAACCGGGATTATTACCAAAAATATCACGGAAAACCTGCAGAGCATCTTCCTTTCGACCTGCCGCTTCAAACAGGAGGCCCTGCTCATACCGGAGAGCAAGGAGACGATCAGAACCGAGCGCTTCGAGAGAAAGAAGCGCAGAAAAAAGCTCTTCTGCATCGGCATAATTCTTCTGTTCACGGAAACAAAGCCCCTGAAGTGTCAGGGAATCCAGTTTTCTGTCAGGGTCGTTGGCCGAAATACGAAACTCTTTGATGGCTTCACCGTGAAGACCCATCTCCAGGTAAGCGATACCTAGATTGTAGTGTGTTTCCGTATCGCCCTGTTCATAATCCTGCTTCGGGGCGTCCTGGAAGCGGCTGAAAATATCGTCAGGAGAAATGGCTACTGGCTGAGAAACATCACTTTCCGAGGGGATAAGTTCCGGACTATCAAACAGCGTCAACTGGGGCAAGTCCGGAACTATTTCCGTAAGGGGAAGCACAATCTCTTCAGCAGAAAAATCGAAGGCTTCGGGTTGTTCTTCCTGCAGCGAAGGTGTCAGGGTATCTTCGAATTGATACGAGTCATCCTGCCCCACTTCTGGCGAAAAAAAGTCGGGGACCTCATCGATATCCTGGGGGAGAACAGTACGGTACATTTCTTCGGAACCGGAATCCCCGGATAACGCCTCTGCCATCTCCGTACGAACCGGTGAAATGGAATGCAGAGGCAGAGACGTTGCCTCTTCCTCCGTACAAGAGGGCGTAAAAGCTACACCATCCTCAGGGAATTCGAAAGAAATATCTATTTCAAAGTCCTCTTGCTCCGTTTTCGTACCGGTCACGTCATCTGCCGAAAGCTCTATGGCACCGAAATCCAAAGCCTCGTCAGGAGGAAGACCGTCTCCACTCTCAGAGTCGTTTTCAACGGAAAGCGTGAGATCAATCTCCTCCCCCCAGGGAGAATCGCCAAGGTCGGCATTGGTAGCTTCAGATGACTCCACCGCAGCATCGGCCACCTGTCTGGAACTTTGGGAAGTATCTTTCGCTGACAGAATAGTGAGACTCACTTGAACATCCGCAAGTTTCGAGGTCTCCCCGGTCAACTCGTAAAGTTTTTTCAGGCCGTCAAGCAAACGGAGGTCATAGGGTGCCAGATTCTGGAGAGTCGAATAATAATGCTCAATGTCCCCATAGGCCCCTGCCGAAAAAAGATCGGGAAGATAACGGTCAAGGAGAGCAATGCTGCCCTCCAGATCACCCGCGTCAATGAGGCAGAGAATGAGGTTCTTCTTCGCGGAAACAGCATCCGGAGTCAGGTCGAGAATCCGCTTCAAAACACTTTCACGGCTCGCAGTGTCTCCGGTGAGACGGTACGCATCGGCTAGTAGACCCAGCGCAGAAAGATCGTCAGGAGTAACATCGAGAATCTGCTGCAGCTTTGGCACGGCATCGCCCACAACGCCGTTCTTAAGCTGCTCCATCAAGAAATCAAGATCCGAAGTGTCAGTTTTGTCGGGAAAAAGAGCGTGAATCTTGTTACTGACGCGTTCAAGAAATTCGCTATTCCCCCGGCTTTTAAGGGTCAGAGCGGCCCGGGTATATTCCTGGTAGGCCTGTTCCAGCATTTTCGAGGCAAAAAAGGTTTCTGCAAGTTTCAGACGGATATCGACATTATCAGGATCTACCGCTTGCATCTTCTGCAGGATTTTAATCGCTTCGTCGATCTGACCCTGCTTCTGGTAATGGTCGTAGACCATTTTGTATTCTGACAGGGCATTTCCGATCATGCCCTGTTTTTCATTAAGTGCCGCAAGGCAGAGAGATATCTCTATATTCGAAGGATCAAGACGCTGAATCTGTTTATACACGGCAATTGACTTCAGGTAGAAACCATTCTCGTCATAGAACTTGGCTATGGTGTTATATTCTCGAATGGCATCGTCACGACGATTGCAGCGAATCAGTAACTCGGCAAGCTTCTGACGCAGCTTAACATCCTTGGGATCTGCAGTGACAACCTGTTCGTAATCTCTCAGGGCTCGATCAAACTGCCCTTTCTGGATATATTTTTGCGCGCTGGCCAGAAATTTGTCTTTTTGAGAACTCAAAGTGCACCCTCTTTTGCCTGAAATCTTGTTATTACAACTCGCCCGGCCTATTGTGAAAGTTGCTAACCGCACCCCGTACCGGGGAATTGTTAGCGCAAGGACCATCGATACTCTACAAGGACCTAATATATATCAGTAAAACAAAATCAAGTCAATGAGTTATGCCGTGTTACGCAACCTTCCAGATCTTTGTTACGCAACCGTCGAGATCTTTTCTGGAAGGTTATTTTATAGCGCTGACAAGCTCTCGCAGCCGAGCCATTTGGCTGACAGATGGCCGACGGTCACGATAGACGGTACCGTAATAAATTTCAGCAAACTCCCTGACGCAGGGATCGCCGGTGTATTCCGCAATCTCCATGAGACCGGTGGCAGGGGACAATATAACGTCAGGATATTTCTTCGCCAGTATCGCATAGAACCGGCGAATCAGCCTTTTCTCGGGAGTCAAGCTTACGTTTTGCACAAAAATACGATACCCGGCAGCCAGACCTCCGAGACCAAAGAGTATCGTCAAAAGCCACCAGCTACTGACCGGAAGAGTAATGTTTCGCATTGCGCTATTGGCCGACCGAAAGATTTGTATTTGCTTGCTAAGATCATAGGATATGACAGCAAGGTTCCAGTAATAGTTGAGGGAATCAGAGAGCTTTCGTACCTTGGCAAGGATTGAGTCCTGGGGCCTATTACTACCAGCGGAAAAATCTACTGCAAACACGCTTGGATCTTTCCTTACCCATCCAAGCCCCTTCAGATAGACCTCCACCCACACATGGGCCATATCCTCGGTCACCAGGTAGTAGCCACCAATTTCATTGTAGTCACCACCGAAATACCCACCCACGAGACGCGCGGGAACTCCCGCCTCTCTGAGAAGGATCATGAAGGAGGAAGCGAAGAGTTCACAATGACCGGCCTTGCCCAGAAATAGAAATTCACCGATGGGATCCTCGGAGCGAGGCAGACCACTCGTTGTATACCGGTAGCGGGCAGAGCTGAAATATTCTTCAAGGGAAGCAAGAATTTCCCTGTCGGTTCTTCCCTGCGAAGCGAACTTTTTGCCCAGGGCTTTCACTTGAGAGGACACTCGATCAGGAAGCGTCAGATAAAACCCACGATCGATAGTGCCACGGACGGCGATGTTTCGGTTCAGGGAAGACACCGTATCATACCGCACCCTTCCAGCATGCTTCTTGAGGGTAAATACCAGGTCCGGCGCCTGCTCAGCGCGTATTCCGTGTAATTTCAGCGGGGTATCGAGGGTTATGAGATAAAGGCCGGAGTTCGGCTCCGGGAAGATGGTCTGCTCTATTACCTGCCCGCCCTCGGTCCTGAGATAGCTCCGTTCGTCAACAGGTGACCGCACCCAGGCATTGTGCCGCGGGGTATTCAGCACTATTCCTCGCCAGTAGAGATCTTCCCGGGCCAACTGGGGACTCTGGGCCCTCAATACAATGCTCTTCACCGCGCGAACTTGTGATGAGGAACCCGGAACTATCTGTTCGCTGAGGCCGGTCACCTTTTCTTCCGCAGGGGCAAGAAAGTCCCAAAGTGGAAACTGCGGACGCGGCATGATAACAAAAAACAAAAGAATCAGCGGCATGGCAGCCGCAGGCATAGCCACCGCAACGGTAACCAGCCGCTTCATTCCTTTTCTACTCAACGCCAACCGCGAATCAACAGTGAAGAAAGTCAAAAGAACAAGTGAAGCGGCAATGCAGAGCAACAATATCAGAAGATAGGCAAGAAAGACCGGACTCAGGTTATACAGGGAAGAGGCTGAGAGAGCAAAAAGGGAAAGCGCGAATACCTGGAGATAGTTGCGAGGAATTCTCTCGCTCAGCAGCCTGACGGCCAGCAGGATAACGAGAATATTGATCGCCGGATCGAGAATATTCTCGCGAGAAATCCGAATTGCATAGAACAGGAAAAGAACAAGGGAAAGTACGGTGGGAACTCTGCCGCAAAGCGGGCGTATCGATTTCCTTTCCACAAAGAAGGCCGCTACCAGGGCAGCGGGAAAGGCGAACTGAGGAAGTCTGTCCAGATAGACAAAGAGGGGGGCCACCCCCACAAGGCTGATCAGGACGGTAAGCATGTCGAGAACCGTCTTAATTTTTACCATACATCGCAAGCTCCGTCAGCAGGTGCAACCGGTGCGTCCGAGTCAGGTCCGGGCGGACAAAATGCGCACCAAGCCTCAATCCGACCGGACGACCGACTCGAACAGCCTTGTTGACGAGAAAAGTCCCGTATGACAGATTTTCCTCAAGAGTAGCACCTGGCAGAGAGAGGATATCGATAACGAGCGGTGTTTCGGATGGAGCCGTCAGCTCCTTTACCTTCAAGTCCTCGTGACGCGCGGAAAGTCTCCAGTGAATAAATTTCATCGGATCACTCCCGGTATAGTCACGAATCTTGGCGATATCACCACCATACCCCCTTCGGGAAGAGAATGCCTCTCCCCGTGTCTCCTTCCGACCCGATCCGTCCAGCAGGACACAGTCACGGGGCGCGGGAAAGACAATGCAGCGGGATTGGACGGAAAGTGTCGTGAAGCGGGTGAAAAAGTTGATCGGAAAGGGAGAAGAAAGGACTATTTCCCCCGGAATCGCTGCTCCCCTCTCCCGGAAAATCATCGTAAAGGCACCAGAATCATCGCTGCCTTTTTCCACCAGCGGGAAGCGGAGACTCTCCCCAAAGGCATCGACCCTGAGGAGAAAGGAGTGCAGGTATTTTTTACGGTTTTCCAGTCTGACTGCAACGAAAACATCTTTTTCCGCATAGATTTCATCGGGGAAATCAAGAACAACTCGAACTTCCCGGATATTAATCCAGCCGAGAAAACCGGAAACCGCCATAAAACCAAGCAGGGAAGAAACCACGAGAAACAGAAGATTATTGCCGGTATTGACCGCGGCAAAACCCATCAGCAAGGTAATGGCAATATACCAGAAGCCGGACCTGGTGATGGTCAGACGATTGGGATTTCGATATTTTTGAGCACCGCGTTGAATAGGTCCTCCTTGTCGAGTGCCTCGTTCTCGGGAGAAAGGATCAATCGGTGGGCTCCAACCGGAACGGCTATCGACTTTACATCCTCGGGGATAACGAAATCCCGCCCTTCTAGAAAAGCATGGGCCTTGGCTGCATCCGCCATATTGATGCCACCGCGAGTGGAAATGCCGGTGAGAATGAAAGGGTTGTTGCGGGTAGCTGAAACAATGCTGAAGATATATTCTACTATCTTATCGGAAAGATAAACTTTTTCTTTCACCACGGAGCGCGCTTCGAGGATGTCGTCAATCTGCACCAGCGGCGTTAGAGTCTGGATCTTGTCACGGATGCTTCCGCCCTGGATGATGGCCTTTTCTATTTCATCAGGAGGATAGCCGATTCCGGCACGAATGAGAAAACGGTCCATCTGGGACTCGGGCAACGGATAGGTGCCTACCTGCTCAACAGGGTTCTGGGTGGCAATGACCAGGAAAGGCGCAGGGAGTGGATACGTCACACCTTCTACCGTTACACGCCGTTCCTCCATTGCCTCCAGCATCGCGCTTTGGGTCTTGGGCATAGCGCGGTTTATCTCATCCACCAGCAGCAGGTTATTAAAAATGGGACCCTTGAGGAACGTGAATTTGCCCTCTTCGCGATTAAAGATCGAGAGACCGGTAATATCGGAGGGCAGCAGATCACTGGTGCACTGAAGCCGGCCGAATGACATGCCGAGTACACCCGATAACGCGAGTGCAAGGGTAGTTTTCCCGAGACCGGGAATATCTTCGAGGAGAATATGTCCGCCCGTCAGCAGGGCAATCATTGACAGTTTGACCGCCCTTACTTTCCCGCGCAGATACCGTGTTGTGAGAGTCTCAATAACATGCAGCATCTCATTGCGTTTCGACAAGCTCATTCCTCGTATCTCCCTGTATTGCCGAGTAGTCATTCCGCATCTTTACTAATTAGTGTCCATCCGGAAACAGCGAAACAGTGCTATCCCCCGTTGGGCTGGGGCTTTCTCAGAGTCTCTCGTACGGCTTCATGGCACAACAGCGACAGCAAAGAAAGCGCCTGAAGCCGGAAGGTTGCCCAATCAAGTATCTCGGGTGGCGACCGATTACGAGAGGCTTCGGGGAAGTTCCAGCACAGCCCCCTGCCGAGACTTCCCGGAAAGACTGACTCTCATTACGTATCTGACATCATTGTGTCGTGTACAGTCTAGCAACTCGGGGCCCCATTTGGCAAGCGACAGATTTCGCAGCTCTCTCTGGCGGAACCTCTCTGCATGGCACGCAATCGGCAGCATTGTACCTGTCATCACTGATGCACGAAATATCGTGGAAGGGTTTTTTTGTTGACTTTTGTCTCCCTGTTGCTATTAAGTTCAGTAGACCATACCCGACGTTTTCCGTATATCTGCCACAACTGGAGGATTATTTCATGGATCCGATCCGCAACAAGCTGTTTCTTAGCGACCTCATCACGATGGATTTCCCTCAAAGCGTTTTTGAAGAAGTCCACTATCTCATTTCGCATGTGTACCTTGATTACGATGTATCCTGGCTCACAAGTGTATTTAAAGATGTGGTCAACCTTTATAATGGAAACTACCCCGGCTACCGCCAGTGCAGCACCCACTATCACGACCTGAAACACATGACCGACGGACTACTTGCCCTGGCAAGCCTTATTAACGGCGCTCACGCATCAGGAGTTTCTTTCCGGGAAAGACATGTGACTCTTGCACTAATCGCTATTATGCTCCACGAAACAGGCTACATCCAGCGGGATGACGATACTACGGGAACAGGCGCGAAATACACCCTGGTGCGTCTGGAGCGGACCCTGGAATTTGTGAACCAGTATTTTGCAAGAAATGGCTATGATGCAACGGATTGCGAACTTTGCTGTATTTTTGTCAGGTCCACCAATACTGATGAAGACATCGAAGCGTTTCCGTTCACATCTGAAGGAGAGCTGACGCTTGCACAAATGGTTGCTACCGCTGATATTATCGGACAAATCGCAGACCGCACCTACCTGGAAAAACTTCTTTTCCTCTTTCAGGAGTTGAGTGAGGTCCACGTTCTCGGTTTCAAGACCGAGCTCGATCTGCTTGAAAACACCATCGACTCATACAAACAAGCCCAGCACCGGATGGAACACGACCTTGGGAATGTTAGAATATACTTCCTTCACCACTTTATGCATCGTTGGGAGATAGACTACGACATGTACGGCGACTCGATAGACAGCAACATCTCCTATCTGAACCATTTACTGGAAAACCACCGCAACGACTACCGGGAAAAGCTCCAGCGAGGCGGTCTCCTGAAACGGCTCGCCATTCTGGAATCCACTGACACCGACTGAAATAACTTGACCCAAGAGAAAGGCCGAGGGTAACAAACCTCGGCCTTTCTCTTGGGCAGAACCGTCCAGTCAGGGGCGCCGACACCAACCAGGATCGCCCCTACCCCTCACCCTTCCCCCCTTTAGACAGGCTTCTAAAACCGCACGGCAAGACCGGCCAGCAGGGAAACATCGGTTTCGGGCTTTGTCAGCCCTACCTTCACACCCAGATCCAGATCAAGGTTATCGCTGAGCGAGTAGATGGCCCCGGCGACAGCAAATACTGGCGGGGTATCCGAAGTTTTATCCGCATTTGTCTCCATGCCGATGTTCGAAACCAGTTGCAGCTTCTCCATTACCTGGGCGGTGCCGGCAAGGGAGACATGCCAGATGTCGCGACGATTAACATCCCGGTCCTCTTGCAGTTTGAAACGGGTATGGGAATAGCCGAGATTCAGGTGAAGGGCAAAGGGATCAAGCTCTTGTGTAGCAATCAGGGTGGCACCATAACCAACCTTGCCAGCACCCAGTCCCTTGTCCTCGTCACCGGCAGGGAAGCTCACCGCCGGTTTTAATGCCATGCTGAACCCGCTCTTCTCGAAAAAACGCCACTTCAGCTCCAATGATAAATCCCCGACTCCATCCACGTCCGAGCTCACGATGCCGTTCTCTTTGCTTCGGCTCCATTGGTAGGGAACGCCCAGAACCAGATCGACATTATCGAAGAGACCGGATGACAGCACCGACTCCAGGGAGGCGCTGTTTTCCCGCGCCTTTACGAACAAGTCACTTTCGCTGTCCCGGCCTATCTCACCATTCACCTCCAGCGAAAACTTTCCCTTTCCCTGGGTTCCGGTGTCGTCGGTAATCAGCGGATGAGCGGCGAAAGCCGTCCCCGCGGTCAAAACCACAACAGTACTTGCCAGCAGTATCCTCTTTATAATCTTAGGCATTCCTTGCTCCTCCTTGTATGATATTAAGACAACCCAGGCAGTCCCTGAGCGTGCATATCCCGCATGAATGGTGCATGAAAACCGGTATATGGTGGGCCTTCGCCATGTTCACCGCCTGTTTTTTTACCTGATGTGAAACCTTGTTGGTAAAGATGACCATTGCATCCACATTTCGAATCTTTGAGGAGATTCTGGCTTCGGATCTGCTGAAGACCTTGAGGTTGAAACCGAACTTTGCTGCTTCCTCAAGGTAATGTCTTTCCAGACGGTCCATTCCTCCAAACAGTGCGATACACATATCGCTTGCCCCCTTATGGTTTTGAATTTCATTTTCATTTGATAGATAAAAAAACACGCCCTGTCCGAGCGACCGTACGGATCGGTAAACCAAGGCATTCGTAAGGCCTGGATCCGGAGACAAGACGACCCGCCATCCTGCAGCGGCTTTGTCGATGGGCCTCCGCAAGCATCAGGCTCTCGCCAGGATCCCCGTAGATTTTCCACGGCCCCTGGCAGCTGAATTCACGACGGCTCAAGCCCATGAACCCGGCCACATCTTTGAGCGGATATCCAAGTATAAGCCCTATTTCGTGCGGCACCCCGCCGGAGGCAAACCGGGAGGCGAATTCGGACAGCAGAACAGCAATATCATTCATGGCAGGGTAGCCGGCCCTGCGCAGAATCGTCAGAGTGCCCCTGTTCGTAAGCAAGCGACTCAGCGCAGCGCGGTCATAGAGAAGCAGCAGCAGGGAACCGTTTCGCTCCACCAGAACAGCTGCTTCCAGTGAGCTTTCCTTGATGACGTCCTCCCCGTGCTCCTTCCAGATTCTGTACAGGTTCCTGCCGCACTTGCGCGGCCTGTCCGGCAAGTTTATGAGAGTCGACGGTTTGACACCATCCAAGACTTCAGCCGTCTCAAAGGCGATGAAAGCCGCAAGGCATTCGCTTTCGTCGGTAAAATGCGCTGACAGATCATGCCATACCGGTTTACGGGTTCTCGCTGGTTCCTGCGATAAGCCAGAAGCTGACATAAGCCCCCCTTGTTTAGATTTTGATTTTCATGTTCAATATCATTCAACCGCCCCGCCTGTCAAGTTTTTTGATTCATTACCTTAAGATTATTTACGGTGTAAAGTCGTATCAAATATAACGTGCAGGGCACCAGATCGCTTATCAGACTATAACCTGTTGTTTTTACAGCTCTGTTCAAAAGGCATTGTTAAACATCCAAATCAGAAATTACGTTACCATGCAAAAAGGCCGTCACCTTCGGCAACGGCCTTTTCTTTACACTCCAGGGAGCAAATCTGTAAACTGCGGGACGGAAAAGTTCCTTGTTACTGCAAAGGATACTCAGTAAGAGAAACAAAGCGCAAACCTCTCTTCCTCAACGACGGCACAGCTGCCATTACCCCTTGACCGGTGCCGCTTTCGGGATGGTTCATATGCAGGATGACGATAGAACCGGGTCCCGAGGTCAGGAGTGCTGCCGTAACCTGCTCCTTGGAGAAGGTAGCACCTGCATCGCCGAGCACGGAAAAACCGACAACCTGGTGACCAAGCCGTTCGGCAATCTTCACCGCGATCTCATCATAGTAGGCGGTACCGGAACGGTAGTATCGGGGTCTCTTGCCGGTCAACTGCTCAATCTTCCGCGCATTCAACTCGATCTCATCCACCAGTTCTCCCACATCCTTTGTGCCGTCTATACCGTAGATCGACCTGCCGTTAACCGAGGCGGGGCGATGCTGATAGCCATGATTGGCAATTGTAAACAGGGGATTTACTGAAAGCTTCTGGAACAATTCAGGGTTCGCGTCAATCCAGCGTGCGTTGATAAACAGAGTCGCAGGAATCTTCTGCTGCTCCAAAAAACGGATGAGTTCCAAATCGACCCCCTTCCCTTTCGGGCTTCCGCAGGCATCAAAGGTCAGTGCGATCACCCGCTCCTTCGTCTGCAGCGAAGTCTTTACCCCGGTGACCGTCTCGCCCCACTCCTTTGGGGTTTTTCCGGCGTACGCGGCCTCCATCTCTGCCTTCAAGATGGCTGACGACTGGTCCGGAGCGGTTCCCACCCTCAGTTCGCCGTTCGTCATGGCAGGCATCAAGGCAAGAACGAAAGCGCCAACTACGAATACATTTTTGAATGAAAGCTGTATCATAAAATTCTCCCTGATTCATACATATTTTCGGTACGGTCCGGTAATGCTATTCAGTCAATATTCCAACCATCTCCCAGCTCTATGACGATGGGAGTGGTTGGGGGAGACTACAAAAGCTTGTTCCTCAGTCTATCCACCAGGCTCGAACCGACTATAAGGGAAACTTTGCGGCGGTGCAACAAATGCCAAGACCTGGCAGGTTTTGAAAACCTGGCAGGTCTAAGACAGCGGAAATGGAAACGACCATTTTTTCGCGGGCCAATTTTCGGATTTGCGCATCTAAACCCGGGAATTTCAATAGAGGAGAAGTAGTCTGAATACCCTCATTCATGGGTATGACGAGCCTTTGCGAAACCCGCAAAATTTTATTGACAAGCCCACTATTTTAATTAATAGTCAAACACCATTCTATTTAGCAAAATATGGATTATTTCCAGAGTGCCGGCTGTTCACGGCACCGATTGAGGAGTTGATCCGGTTAAACCAAGAAACCCGTATGGCTTTGCAGCAGACTGTCAAGGGCGCCATACGATACGTAGTACAACATCTTTCAATTGTTCTATGGGAGGAAAAAGATGAGTGATATCAATAAGGTATGGGACAACCTGAACACGGCAGTAGTCGTATCAGACCCGGATTTCAATGTGACCTACGCCAACAAAAGAGCCTATGAGCTTTTTGACGAGTTGAAAATTGCCGGTCTGGAAGTAGGCAAGAACATGGCTGCCTGTCACAAACCGGAAACCATGGTCAAATTAAAAAGTATCTACCAGGATTTCGCTGACAAGAAAATCAAGACCAATCACCTGACCATGGACGGACCGGAAGGAACACTTACCATCGTCAATGTTCCTTTTTACGACGGGGAAGCCTTAGGTGGTGTGGTGGAAATGGTTTTTGAAAACGCCTTGGCTTAATGTAGGCAGTACCAACAGATTAACGATAATGAAGAAAAGAAAAGCCCCCGTTCGTCGAACGGAGGCTTTTCTCATGTGAGGCATAGCGCGTGCTTCAGTAGACACTCACAAAACAATGGAAAGACTTGTCATAGCTAACCTTGGCAACAGCCGGAGTCCTGAGAGGCACTTCGACTATTAAAGTAAAGGACTCTGTCACTGCTTCCGGTCTATGCTGGGGTATCCAGCCATTGCCTTATTAAGCAGTGTCACACCTTCCTTGGAAGCAGAAATCGAAGTGGCAAGGGTTTCTCGGGTAAGCTCCGGATTGTGAAAACCGTCGCTGTTTTCAGCTGTCCACCACTCCCAGAGCACATGGGCTTCTTCATGTTTTTCACGTGCTTTGGCAAGAACGGTTTCAGCGACACCACTCCGTTTTGCCGCGTCATCGGTGTCAATCAGACGGCCGAGCCAGAACTCGGATTTACGCATCTTGCCCCGGATATAATTCTGTATTGTTTCGATCTCATAGAGCTGTTTTTCCACGGTAGAATCCGAATGGCAGCGGAGGCAAAACGCACGAAGGGACAATTCATGAATTGCCCCTTCGATAGTCAGCTAAAAATTAACCGAGGATCTGCTTGAGGTCCTGGTCCGGGGTGGTGATGGGTGCAATGTTGAAGTTCTCCACCAGGAAGTTGAGAACATTCGGGGTGATGAAGGCCGGCAGGCTGGGTCCCAGCTTGATATTCTTGATGCCCAGGTGCAAGAGCGTCAGCAGGATGACCACCGCCTTCTGCTCGTACCAGGAAAGGATAATGGACAGCGGAAGGTCGTTGACCCCGCACTCAAAGGCGCCTGCCAGGGCCACTGCGATCTGGATCGCTGAGTAGGCGTCGTTGCACTGGCCGACATCCAGGAGCCGTGGAATGCCGCCGATGTCGCCGAAGTCCAGCTTGTTGAAGCGGTACTTGCCGCAGGCCAGGGTCAGGATTACGCAGTCCTGCGGCACCTTCTCGGCGAACTCGGTGTAGTAGTTACGGCCCGGCTTGGCGCCGTCGCAGCCACCGACCAGGAAGAAGTGCTTTATCGCACCGCTCTTCACCGCCTCGATTACCGTGTCGGCCACGCCGAGCACCGCATTGTGGCCGAAGCCCACCAGGATTTCCTTGCCCGGAGCATCCGTGAATCCGGGGAGGGATAAGGCTTTGTCGATTACCGGAGAGAAGTCCCAGCCTTAGATATGCTGGATGCCGGGCCAAGCTACCAGACCCCAGGTGTAGAGTCGACCGGTGTAGGAGTCAGCCGGCTTCTGGATGCAGTTGGTGTTGAAGATGATGGCGCCGGGGAATTCGGGGAATTCCTTGTGCTGATCCTGCCAGGCCCCGCCGAAGTTGCCCACCAGGTGGGAGTACTTCTTGAGGCCCGGATAGCCGTGGGCCGGAAGCATCTCGCCGTGGGTGTAGATGTTGATCCCTTTGCCTTCGGTCTGCTTGAGAAGTTCTTCCAGCATGAGGAGGTCGTGGCCTGAAACGAGGATCGCCTTACCCGCTTTGGTGCCGAGCTG
>RPRC01000144.1 GCA_003857395.1 Geobacter sp. | reverse complement strand
GGAGCAGGTCGGTCCGACGGCGGAAGTGTTCCGGCGGCCGGCGTCGCCGTTTGTTGCGGCCTTTGTCGGCATGAAAAACATCTTTCCCGGCCGGCTTCGCGATCAGCAGTTGGAATTCGCCGGCTTGAGTTGCCCGCTGCCGGACCGGCTGACGGGCACACCGGGGCATGTGGCTCTGCGGCCGGAAGATATTGTTCTCTGCCGTCAGGGAGAATTTGCTTCCCGGTTGGTGACATTTTCCGGGGTGATCGAAAGGATCGTGCCGTGTGGACTCTGGTATGAGCTAACCGTTCGTTGTCAGGAAACGTGCTTTGCGGTGGTGCTCGGCCGCAAGGAGCTGATTGAAAAAGATTTCCGTGAAGGTGAGAGCGTCACTCTTGGTTTTGACCCGGTGGATCTGCATCTAATTGAGGAGGGAAGATGAAGAAGTTTCTGGTAATTGTACTGTTTGTGCTTATGACCGCCCTGGTGGCGCAAGGTCCGGCCCAGGCCGAGCCGTCCGGTCCCCTGATTATTTTTCATGCAGGGAGTCTCACTGTCCCTTTTGCCGCCATGGAAAAGGAATTCGAGGCCCGCTATCCCAAGGTCGACGTGCGGCGGGAATCAGGCGGCAGCACCCGTATGGCTCGGCTTATTTCCGAACTGGGCAAGCCGGCAGATCTGATGGCTTCCGCCGATTTCCTGGTCATTGACCAGAGTCTGATCCCGGCAAAGGCTGATTTCAATATCCGCTTTGCCACCAACGAACTGGTGCTGGCCTATACTGGTGACAGCCGGTTTGCCAAAGAGATCAACAAGGACAATTGGTACACCATCCTGGTGCGCAAGGGGGTGCTCTGGGGGCATGCGGACCCCAATATCGATCCGGGTGGCTATCGAAGCCTGATGGTCATGCAGTTGGCTGAACGGTATTACCGAAAACCGGGACTCTATCAGCGTCTGCTGCGGAACCGGCAACTTGCTTTTCTGCGAGACAAGGCGGCAAATCTGACCGCGCTGCTGCAAAACGGCGATATCGATTATATCTGGACCTATCGCTCGCTCGCCTTGCAGCATCAGCTGCGTTTTCTTTCCCTTGATGAGCATATCAACCTCAGTGATCCCGCCAAAGAGTCCTTTTATCGGCTGGCCAGTGTCAAGGTGACGGGAGAAAAGCCGGGCAGCTTTCTCAATCGCGAGGGGCGCTTTGTTGCCTATGGTATCACCCTGCTGAAAGATGCGCCGAATCCGGATGCGGCTCTGGCCTTTCTCGCCTATCTGCTTGATCCTCAGGGCGGGCAAAAGGTTCTGGCACATTATGGGCAGCCGCCGTTTGATCCGCCTTTTGTCAGCAGTGTGGAGATGCAGCGCAGGCTCCCTCTTCCTTTGCGGAAACGTGTTGTGGTGCGGAAGTAGGCTGTGTTGTGAAAGGGGCGCTATTCTCGCTGTCGCATGCCGTGGGTTGCCTGATCGGAACGGGGCTTCGAGAGAGAGAACAAGCGCTTTTCCCTGCGTCGTTCCGGGAGTGAGTATTTTTGTGTTGTTTGAATGAGTGCTCGCAGAATTAAAAATGTGTGGCTAAGTTACACAAGCCAGTATATAAATAGTAGTCAGTAACACGAACTGCAACTTTTGTTTGCCCTATCCTCGCCTCTATTCTTTCTGCACTATTTTACAGAAAACCATGTAACCCATCAAAATTAAGACAAAAATACCTGTTATTTCTTTTTGGGGTGCATGCCTGTATCTTTTGGCATTCTGCTTGCTTAATAGCTGGTTCACCAGCATGCGTATTTTTGTCCGCCTTGGCGGGCAGCGTTATAGTTAGTTCCCATCCGGAAACTATTTAGAATCTGATCGTTTCACCTAAACAGCTGCTGGTTGCTACTCCATAGCAACTTACGTAGCGCATAAACCGGAGGAAAAGCTCTATGTGTCGCATTGGCGCCATAAAAAGTCTGAACTATGTGCACCCGAGCAAGGCCTTGCAGCTGATGAATTCTCAGCAAAAGGGTCATGACAATTCGGGTTTCGCCATGGTCATGCAAGACCTGGGAGGGATTTTTGAGGAATACAAGCAATTCCCGACCTTATCCCTTGCCTGTACCGACGAAGGATTGAAGATTGCCGAAGAAATTCTTGCCACGATCGGATTCCGCCAGGTGTTCGAGTGGGTTCCGGAAACCAACATGCAGCCGGGGATGGATATCCAGGCCATGCCCAACTACGTGTTCAGGACCTTTGACTATCCTGAGTCGTTCAAGAACGCACCCCAGCGCGAGAAAGAAGAGCTACTGACGAACACCCGCCTGCAACTCCGCTTTGCCATGGAAAAGGATATGATCGGTTTCGCCTACTCCTTCTGGCCGGATGTTATTACCCTGAAGGAAATCGGCGACCCTCGTGACATCGGTACCTTTTTCGGGCTCTGGGAGGCGGACGACTCCTTTACGGCCAAGACCATAACCGCCCAGTGCCGTCAGAACACCAATTACGCCATCGTTCGTTACGCGGCCCATCCGTTCTTCCTCCAGGGTTATGTAACGCTGACCAACGGCGAGAACACCTTCTACCAGAAGAACAAGGATTTCCAGGCCAGCCTGAATCCTGCCTACGTCGGTTTCGAGTCCGATTCCCAGTGCTTCCTCTATACCATGCACTACATGCACCGCCAGCTGGGCTGGCCGCTTTCCTACTACAAGCACATTATTACTCCGCTGCCCTTCGAGGACGTGGTCAAGCGTGAAGACAGTGAAGAACTGCTCGCCATCCGGCAGTCGCTGGCCAACCTGGAGATCAACGGCCCTAACACCATCATCGGCACCCTGCCGGACTTCACCATGTGGGTCGTCTGCGACGCCAAGAAGCTGCGTCCGATCGTGGTGGGACACACGGAGGACACGGTGGTTTTCTCTTCCGAAGTGTGCGGTATCAACGAGATCCTGCCGGACAGGAATTGGGAGACGGACATCTACCCCAATGAGCGGGAGATTGTCGTGGTTGATAACAATCTGGAGGTCCAGCGATGGAAACAGTAAAAATAAATGATCTGGCCTGCAACGACCTTCCCTGGAAGGTAATTTACGACACAGAACGCTGTACCCTGTGCGGATCCTGCGTTGCGGCCTGTACCTTTGATGCAATCAAGCCGAAGATCGAACGGCGGCGCAAAGCATTTTCCGATACCGAAACCCCTGAGCCGAAGATCAAGTTCAGTGCCACTCCGGTGATCGCGCAGAAGAATGTCCTGAAAAACTACTGCCGCGGCTGTGGCGTCTGCGAGCGGGTCTGTCCGAACAATGCGATCCGCGCGGAGCGCAACCCGGATTCCCGTTTTCACGTGGTCTATCAGGCGGCCACCGGATCCGGCCCCAAGCGTGGTGGCCGTAACAACCTGGAAGTCAGGGCCCGGACCCTCGATGAGCTGCGCGTCGGCCGTATCTCCCAGATGACCGACCCGAGTCTGGATGCCCAGCGGCATACTTTCGATTGCCTGGCACCTTTGGGCCGCATCCTCCCGGCAACCTCTCTGCCTTTCTCGCTCGGCCCCGACGGTATGCTGGCCAAGACTGGCCAGACTCCGCCGACCCGCTGGATCTATCCGGTCATTATCGGCGACATGTCCATCGGTGCGCTCTCCTGGAGGATGTGGGAAGCTGTTTCGATGGCCGTGGCCTACCTGAACGAAGAGTGCGGACTGCCGGTGCGCATGTGTTCCGGTGAGGGCGGCATGCCGGTTCGCCTCCTGAAGAGCAAGTATCTGAAGTATATGATCCTGCAGATCGCTTCCGGTCACTTCGGCTGGAACCGTATCATCAAGGCCATGCCCGATATGGTTGAAGACCCGGCCGGGGTGCTGATCAAAATCGGCCAGGGCGCCAAGCCCGGCGATGGCGGTCTGTTGATGGCCGCAAAAGTCGCCTCCCATATTCAGCAGATCCGCGGTGTGCCTAAGACTGACCTGCTTTCACCACCGAACCACCAGGGACTTTACTCCATCGAGGAAAGCGTGCAGAAGATGTTCCTTTCCTTCAATGCCGCGTTCAAGTTCCGCGTACCGGTTGCCATCAAGGTGGCTGCCAGTGCTACCTCGGTATCGGTCTTCAACAACCTGGTGCGTGACCCGTACAACATTGTCGGCGGTTTCTTCCTCGACGGCATTGACGGTGGTACCGGTGCTGCCCATGATATTTCCCTCGACCACACCGGTCATCCGGTGGTCAGCAAGCTGCGCGATTGCTACCTTGCGGCGGTTGCCCAAGGACGTCAGGGACAGATCCCGCTCTGGGCTGCCGGCGGCCTCGGCAAAACCGGCAACCTGGCGGCGGACGCCTTCAAGATGTTCTGTCTCGGCGCCAATGGTGTCTTTACCGGCAAGCTGATTCTCCAGTTGGCCGGCTGCCTCGGCAACGATCACGGTCGCTGCAATGCCTGCAACACCGGTCTTTGTCCGGCCGGTATCACCACGCAGGAACCGGTTCTGGTCCGTCGTCTCAACCCGGATCGGGTTGCGGAGAATATTGTTAATTACTTCCTGGGTATGGATCAGGAACTTCGCAAACTCATGGCACCCATAGGCAACTCTTCTCTGCCGATCGGCCGTTCAGACTGCCTGGTCGCAACCGACAAGGCTGTAGCGGACCGTCTGCAGGTCCAGTACGTCTGCTAAGGAGGAATACATAAATGGCAGCCTTTATTTCAGGCTTTGATGAACAGAATAAACGAATCTCGACGCAGCTGCTGCTGCAGAAGATATATGCCGCGCTGGACCAGGGTGAAACAGAATTCGAAATCCTGGCCTCCGGACATCATGATATTGGCGGTCCTCTCTGGACAAAAGACGGCAAACCGCTGAAGTTTACCGTTAAAAACCCCGGCCAACGCGTTGGCGCCTTCGGTCTCACTGGAACGGAGATTGTGGTGGAAGGACCCGCCCCGGCGGACGTGGGCTGGCTCAATGCCGGTGCAACCCTGACCCTGAAAGGGGACGGCGGCGACACCACCGGGCATTGCTCGGCCAGCGGCAAGATTTATGTCGGCGGCCGCGCCGGTACTCGTACCGGTTCGCTGATGAAGCACGACCCTTCCCATGAGCCTCCCGAACTGTGGATCCTGAAGAATACCGGCTCCTTTTCGTTCGAGTTCATGGGTGGCGGTATCGCCGTTGTCTGTGGCTATGACTCCGAAGAATTCGAATCGGTGCTCGGCGACCGTTCCTGCGTTGGTATGGTGGGTGGTTCCATCTACGTGCGCGGCCCGGTCAAGGGACTGACCAAGTTTGTCTGGCAGCTCGACCTTGATGAGGCCGACCAGAAGTTTTTACAGGACAATATGCCGGTGTTCCTGGAGAAGATCGGCCGTCCGCAGCTCCTCGCCGAGTTTACCGACTTTTCCCAGTGGAAGAAAATTGTCGCCATGTCGCGGGAAGAGTGCGAGCGGAGCGAGCGCATTACCGTGCGTGAATTCCGTACCGGCAAGTGGGTCGAGGGCGGTATTTTCGGCGATGTGGTCGAGGATGACTATGATCGTGTTGCCAACTTTGTCAACCAAGGCGACGACCGTCTGAGGATCCCCCACTGGCAGAACAAACTGTTTGGTGCACCCTGTCAGACCGCCTGCCCCACCGGCATTCCGACCCAGGACCGCATCAACCTGCTTCGTCAGGGCAAGATAAAGGAAGCTCTGGAGCTGGTGCTCACCTATTCTCCGTTCCCGGCCAGTGTTTGCGGCCAGGTCTGTCCGAACCTCTGCAAGGATGCCTGTAGTCGTCAATTTGTCGATCATCCGGTGGCCATGCAGGAACTGGGTAGATTGTCCCAAGATGTTTCTCCGCCGGAGAAGAAGCCGGAGACGGGCAAAAAAGTTGCCGTAATCGGCGGCGGACCGGGCGGCCTTTCCGCTGCCTGGCAGCTGAGCCTGCTCGGTCACAGTGTAACTGTCTTTGAAAGTGACAAGGAAGTGGGCGGTAAACTCCGTCAGGCGATTCCGATGGAGCGTCTTCCTCGTGAGATCCTCGACAGTGAAGTCGATCGCATCAAGTCAATGGGAGCGGAGATCAAGACCTCCCAGAAAATTGATACGAAGACCTTCAAAAAACTGCAGAAAGAATATGACGCCCTGGTTATCGCCACTGGTGCCCATAATCCGGTGGTTATTCCTTTCCCCGGCCACGAACGTTTGGTCAAGGGACTGGAATTCCTGAAGAGTATCAACAACGGCGAAAATCCCAGGGTCGGCAGGAAAGTCGTGGTCATCGGTGCCGGTAATGCCGGTATGGACGTGGCGCTCGGCGCCTATGCCATGGGAGCGGAGAAAGTAACCGCCATCGACGTGCAGCGTCCGGCCGCCTACCAGAAGGAAATCGATCATTTTACTGCCCTCGGTGGTGAGATTCAGTGGCCGGCATTCACCGAACGCGTTGATGAGGACGGCCTCCATACCAAGGATGGCAAGCTCATCGAGGCCGACATGGTGATCATTGCCATCGGCGAGCGTCCTGACCTTTCCTATGTGCCGCGTGAGTGGCTTACTGTTCGCGGTATGATGGATGCCAACGAGTGTTGGCAGTCGAAGCTTGAGGAAAAGGTCTTTGCCATTGGCGATACCATCAAGCCCGGACTTCTGACCCATGCAATTGCCAGCGGACGTGAGGTGGCGGAATACATTGATGCCTACCTCAACGGCTGGGAATTGATTCCGAAACAGAAGCCAATAATGATACCCCAGGAAAAGCTGAGCCGGGAACTGTTTATGCCCCAGAACCGTGGGCGTTTCCGGGTTATCGATGCAAAGAACGAGGCAAGCCGCTGTATCTCCTGCGGTACCTGCCGCGATTGCTCCATGTGTCTGGAGACCTGTCCCGAAGGGGCCATTGTCCGGACAGAGAAGGAAGACGGAACGGTGGAATACCATTCCGAGGACAAATACTGCATCGGCTGCGGCATCTGTGTTGGGATCTGCCCTTGTGGTGTCTGGGCGATGGAGAAAGTAATCCTGTAGATTTGGCAGCAAAACCGGCGCGAATATTTTTTGCGCTGGGGAAAGTATCGGTATGAAAGCGGGGCGGGACCATTTGGTTCCGCCCCTTTTTTTTGGTTTTTTTTGCCTTGGCTGCTGGAAAACAAGCTGACTTTTCAAGTGTATAGGTGTCGAAGCTATCAAGTGTATAGGTGTCAAGTGTATAGGTGTTAGAGCTACACGGTTCACAGACTGAATAGTGCTTCGCATATTAAAGTAGTTGATTTGCCGAGGTAAAACCATGGGCAGACAACTTCGGATTGAGTATCCGGGAGCTTTTTATCATGTCACGGCACGGGGTACTGAACGTAAAGATATCTTCAAGAGCAACCGAGACCGCGAAAAGTTTCTGGAATATCTTCAGTCCGCTGTTGAAAGATACGGGGCGATCATACCTGTGTGGTGCCTTATGGACAACCACTATCATCTGCTGCTGGAGACGCCACAAGGGAACCTATCGCACCAAGGGGGTCACGCACCAAGGGGGTCAGGTCTTGAAAAATAAGAAACTAACCTTTCAAGTCTCTGACCCCAATAACGTGACCCCAATAACGCTACCGCGACAAATGAGACAAGTGAACAAAGGCTTGGCACTGAATGAAAGGTTGTAACTTGAGATTGTGAGTTTGAAAAAAATGTCCCATGTCGAGGGCTGACCCCTTCATTGCTCTTCATTGCTTTCGTCCCGGAATTTCCCGGATTTCCGCTGGTGCATAAAATCACAGATTGACTTTGTATGTAGACGCGGATATTTTCTCGAAAGTGGCGTTGAATTTCCTATTCTTTGACAATGGAGGTAGACAATGAAAAAGGCTCTCTTTCTAGCAACAGCGCTGGTGCTGACATGGTTGACGTCAGCCAGTGCGGGCACCATTACCCAGGACATCACCCTTTTCCGGGGAACGGTAGATGACCCGTATACGGTATATTATCCGCTCGAAATCAGCGAGCCCGGCAAAATCGATATACGCATCAAGATAAAGAGCTCCAAACCCACCATTGAATCTTCTAAAAACCCGATATCCTATCTGCTGGTCGACACCCGCGCCTTTGACAAAAACCGAACCATTTCCACTCCAGAATGGAAGCAGTGGATACAAAAGGCCAACAGGTACAACCCGGCAGAATATTTTGCTGGTGACGAAATCCGGGGATGGGTAAAATCCATGAAAGGACTCGTAAAGAGTCTCGTGGGCAAAAAGAATAAACCAAAGATTCCCGATTATGTTCATGAGCACGGTCGGTATGCTGATCGAGGTACTGTTTTCGTGAGTCATCCTGTCGACGCACCAGAGTTCAGCAAACAGCAGGGGCGCTACATTCTTGTTATGAACAACACCTCACGTAGTGAGGTAGAACAGACCCTGATCATTACGACTACAGATGCCATCAAAGACAATACCCCGACAGCCCCGACAGAACGCTGTGACTTGCTCGTTAAACGTATCGTGAAGAATCGCCACGGTGAATTGATTATTGTCATCGGTAACGAAGGCAAAGGTGGGGTTCCACAGCGCGCATATGAAATCACCGGCGACAATGCTCCGACATTACGCATCGAACTCAACGGGGCCGTGGCCGCCAGTATCCCGTTATCCGAACTGGATCCGGAATGTAAACTCAAGAATCCCGCATCAGCCGTTTCGGTACGGGTAACCGCTATGCGGAAGCTGATTGAGGGTGATATCGTTCGCGCCACCATCGATCCGAATCGCGTCATTCGTGAAAGCAACGAGTCCAACAATGAAATGGGGATGACTTTCTGATCAGATTATCTTCCGATGGAATAAATGGGGTCAGATACTTTCTTGATTACTACTTGTCAAGATAGTATTTGACCCCAGAGCGTCCGGACCCCAGTGAGACAAGAGTGTCAAAGCTACACATTTGACAAAAAAGCAGACGGCTAAAAATGTGAAGTCCCAACCAGGCAGAAGCAGCGGCCTAAAACCACCGCTGTTCTCCCGATCCGTTATGGCTACAAGCCGAGAAGGATACGATAGTGGACGAATTTGAATTACTTGTAGATCTGCATAAGGGCGCTAACCGTCAAGGGCCCGGAGGTGATGCCGAGACCGAAAAGGCGATTGGTCTAGCCGGTATAAATCGAGATGTGCCATTAAAAATTGCCGATATTGGCTGTGGCACAGGTGCCTCTACGTTGATTTTAGCCCGCGTATTAGCTGCAAAAATTACGGCTATCGACTTCCTTCCGGAGTTTATAGATGTTCTGACAGCCAGAGCACAGAGTGACGGTGTTGAGGACAAAATCACCCCTCTTTGCGCTTCAATGGAAGAGTTGCCGTTTGAGGACGAGGAGTTTGATGTTATCTGGTCTGAAGGCGCTATCTACAACATTGGTTTTGGAAAAGGTGTCGCAGATTGGAAGCGCTACTTGAAGCCAGGCGGGCTGCTAGTTGCCTCAGAGATTACTTGGCTTACAAACTCTCGCCCTTCGGAGCTTCAAAATCACTGGAACAATGAATATCCCGAAATAGATACAGCATCAGCAAAGATAAAAGTACTAGAAGAAAATGGTTATACACCTATCGGCTACTTCGTTCTGCCCGAGCATTGCTGGCTCGATAATTATTACGAGCCAGTGCGCACGAGCTTTAATGCCTTCCTGAGCCGGCACGGAGATAGCGAAGAGGCCCTCTCAATTGTTGAGGCAGAGCGCCACGAAATCGAACTTTATGAAAAATACAAAGCGTATTACAGCTACGGTGTATATATCGCGAGAAAGTCCAATGCGTAAAAGCCATAACATGGCGCTGCACTCGGACAAATTTTCCGCTGCGCTCCAAATTTGTCGGTGAGCTTGGCGTTGAATGGATAAAAAATACGGACACCACACCAATTAAATAGATGATATTTGGAGAAGTATGTTACCCACTATTTCCCCCGCACGCTGACCCGTGCACCCAGAATAGGGATCAGGAGCGACATCGTTCTACAAAAACTACGTAACCCCGGACCTTTCAATTAATTTCCATCCATTTCCCCCTGCCGTATTCCGGAGAAAAATCGGGAGCAGAATTAATAATGTTGGCGAAATATTTATATTATCTCAAATGGGGTTTTCGGACGCTGGTTCATAAAGAGAAAATTCCGCTAAACAGTTCAATTATTTTAACGGACGAATGCAATCTTGATTGCAGGCATTGCATAGTTTCTAATCTTGGATATTCCCGGCAGTCACTCTACGAGGTGGAAAAGGATATTCGCGTCCTGTATGAAACCGGTGCGCGTGTTTTGGTGATTACCGGTGGCGAGCCGTTTATCTGGAAAGATCAGGAAGGGAATACCGTTGAAGACGTTGTTTCGACAGCAAAGAACATGGGGTTTTTCCGGGTTGTCGTTTGTACGAATGGGACGTGTAGTCTCGAATCATCTGCGGACTACTTATGGGTCAGCCTGGATGGCTCAGAAGACAAGCATAACTTTATCCGAGGTTCGACGTATTCTCATGTCGTTGAAAACATAACTCGATCCAGGCATAAAGGTATCCACATTAACTTCACTATCAGCAGTAATAATCTTGGATCATTTCCCGCTGTCGCAGAAAATATTCTTGCGATACCGAACGTGAAAGGGATTTTATTCCACCTGTACACAAAATACCTGGGCGGCTCTGAATCTTTGGTTCTTGAGGCGGAAGAAAGACAACAGGCACTGCGGAATTTGCGGAATTTTAAATTCCGGCATCCTTTTGCAGTGTTCAATACTTTTTCCGGAATCGCCGCGCTCACAAAGGATAATTGGGCAAGAAACACCTATGCCAGCGTGACGATCAACCGGGGTATTCTATCTGAATGTTGCTGTAGAATCGGAATATATGACGAAGATGTCTGCCGACACTGCGGATGTACCCCCGCAGTCGAGACATGGGTACTGCAAACATTCAAGCCTTCAGCGATTATCGAAAATATCAAGTACATATAGGGCAAGTTTATGCTGATTACCCATGCCATGAGAATCCTTCTCGGCCAGCAGCTTGGCCCTTTCAAGTTTGTTAAAGACATCGGGTTTCTGCCGGATCTGGATGTCCCTACTTTGGGATTGTACATGCATATTCCATTTTGCCTGGATCTCTGCCCCTTTTGCCCGTATTACAAGGTAAAATCGAGCACACATCTGGTTCAACCCTTTCTTGAAGCACTGTTGTCGGAGATAGCCCTGATCGGCGAAAAAGCCGCGAGCAATGGGTCGAAGCGAAGGGTCACCAGTCTTTATTTCGGAGGTGGAAGTCCTGCATTGATGAAATCGGATTTACAAAAAATCCGGAAAAAAATTGATGATTTTTTTTACGTTGAGGACAGGGCCGGTATAGAACTCCACCCGAGAGATGTCACCTGCGATTTGCCCACGATCCTGAAGGATTCAGGTTTTGACATGGTCAGCATCGGAATACAGACTTTCCAGGAACATCTGCTGAGCAATATCGGCAGGGACTTTGTTGACTACCGTTCCGTCTTCACCGCCCTCAGGCGGGAACGGTTTGATGCAATCGATGTTGACCTGATTTTCGGAATACCCGGCCAAACAGACGCTGATTTACGGGTGGATTTTCTCAAGGCCGTGGAATTAGGGGCAACACAGATATCAACCTACCCTTTTATCGATTTTTCCTATGCAAACAATCACAAGAAACCGTTGGGCCGGAGCGAACAAAAGAAAATGTTGTCAATGTTGCTCAAAACTGCTGACGATGCTGGTTTTGCACGAACCTCTGTCTGGACTTTCGGGCGGACAAACGCTCCACGTTATTCATCCATTACGCGGGAGAATTTCCTGGGCTTCGGTCCCAGGCGCCACATCATTGGGCCGCGACGCCTTCAAGGCCAACACATTTTCTCTGGAAGCCTATATCGAGTCTGTAAACAGGTGTATTGTTCTAACTTCAGTGAAAATGAAGTTTTCACCGAGAACACGAAAGCTTTATTGGCTTTTTTGGAACTGTTACGCAGGCAAGTTGCCAAAAGATGAATATTGTACGCTTTTTTCTTCAAATCTGGATGACGATTTCTCCTTTTGGCTAACCCTGGGCAAGCTACTTGGCCTGTTTACGGAAATGGATACAGGTTATACCCTGACACAGCTGGGAAATTATCATTTTCACTGGTTGGAACAAGAATACACTCACCAATATATCGACAAGACATGGCGGTCTGCTATGCAAACACCATGGCCAGACTTGATAGCTGTTTATTGATTTGTATAGAACAAAGGGGATAGGGGTATTTAGATGAAAAACAAGACGATGATTCGATTCTCAACTGGAGGATAGGACCGGTCTTGACCGGTCTATTCCCGCGACGTGTGCGCCTGGTATGGCGCGTGGCGCGTAAGCGCCAAGCGATCAACTGCGGTGGTTGATCGCAGACTTGGGGGTGCAAGTCCCCTATGGACCCTGATGGAGGGAACCATTAGCCGAACGGCAAGGGTGTCCGTCGCGAGGCGGAATCTGAAGAAAGCCGAAGGCAAAATCCCGCCCCGACGAACAGAAGTAGCATATAAGGCAGCCACAACCGGGCAAGCAGGCACGTGTCTGATAAAGCCCAATATCCATCCAGAGGGCGTGGGAATACATGGGGTCAAATACCATCTTTACAAGTAGCAATCAAGAAAGTATCTGACCCCAGAGATTCATCAGACAATTTAAGCAGACAGGATTTCCCGGAATCACCATGCCAAGTAATAACTCCAATGACATCATTATTTACCAGAGCCCTGATGGTACTTCCAAACTCGATGTCTGCCTTGACCATGAAATGGTCTGGCTGACCCAAAAACAGATGGCGGAGCTGTTCGACAAGGACAGCGATACTATTGGCCTGCATATTTGCAATGCATACAAAGAGGGAGAGTTGCAGCCGGATGTAACTACCGAGGAATCCTCGGTAGTTTAAAATGAGGGAACCCGGAAGGTTCGCAGAAAACGACGGTTCTATAATCTTGATGTCATAATTTCCGTCGGCTATCGGGTCAAATCCAGGCAGGGAACTCAGTTTCGGCAGTGGGCTACGAGAGTTCGCCGCGACCATATCGTCAAGGTAATCGTGAGCTTGATTAACCGGCAGAACGACTGATGGTAAGTAGGTTTGGAAAAAGCAGACAACCAGCGCCGTCACACGGTCTTCGCTCCGCTCCGCCGGTGCGGCTTGATCCGTTGCCTACGAAAAACATACAGAAGTAGATGCGGTCAAATGATTTGTCGGTGAACTTTTGAATCTGTAGTACGGCCCTTTTTGTGGAGCCATTATCAATCCCCCCAGCTTGATTTTAATCAACAAATCTACTGTGGACTCATGATAACCCCGGATCTGCCAGGTTTTGAAAACCTGGCAGGTCTGTTTCAGTCAGGGATGTCCCCCGATTCGCCCGCTGGAAGCCTCTACCCCCGTTTTTTTCATCAGCGCTACCCGGAGGTTTTAGCTCATCTCGCTTGTAAGTCGACAGCTGGCTGCTAGACTGAACGAAAGGACTTTACCGCAACACCCATGCAGCTGAGCGATTTCTCAAGGTGGTGTTTCTGATGCAGAACTGTTCGGCGGGTAACATGTATGAGACTGATGTGCTGCTTTCGCAGTACTGCGAGTTTCATTACGGGGACGAGTATTTCGGGGTCGAGAATTTCCCAGCCCGCTGTGCGCGTTACTGCCTGGAGATCATGGGCGAACGTCGGAAGGGCACTGCCCTTGATGTGGGTTGTGCCGTGGGCAGGACCACTTTCGAGCTTGCCCGGGGATTTGCTGCGGTTACCGGCATCGATTTTTCCCGTCGTTTCATTGACGTTGCTGCGGGTATGCGGGGCAACGGCCGGATATCCTACCGTCTCGTTGAGGAAGGAGATCTGACAACTCGCGTCGAGCGGAGCCTTGTGGATTTTGAACTGGACGGGGTCTGCGACCGGGTGGATTTTGCTTGTGCGGATGCCCTTTCCCTGTCTCCGGAATGCACCGGCTATGATTTGATCTTTGCCGGGAATCTCATTGATCGACTGAAAAACCCCCGGCATTTTCTCTCATCTCTTCACCAGCGCATCGTTCCGGGGGGGATGCTGGTTCTTACCTCACCTTATACCTGGCTCAGCGATTTCACCCCACGGTCGCAGTGGCTAGGCGGGTTTTCGGAGGATGGAAAGGATGTTACAACCCTGGACGGTTTGACATCAGCCCTGAATACCCAGTTCAAGCTGCTCGAAGAGCCGCGCGACATTCCCTTTGTCATTCGTGAGACAGCGCGGAAGTATCAGCAGAGCATCGCCCAGATGACGGTCTGGGAACGATGCCTTTGATAGGGATTGGACCTCAAATTTCCCTGTAACTTGCCTACCCTAGTGCATATTCTGTTGCGAATTACGAAATGGTTTTAGCAATTCTGGACACGGGTTGACATAATAAATCATATGTCGTATATGAATAGTGCTACGATTTTTAAAAACGTAATACTTGTTGTCCGGCGAATGATTGCACTGTGAAAGGATTCATCTCATGCATATGGCCGACGCTCTTTTGTCACCCGCTGTCGGTGGAACCATGTGGGCAGTTTCAGCGGGCGCAATTGCCTATTGTTCCACAAAAGTCCGTTCTCAGCTGGATGACCGTAAGGTACCGCTGATGGGGGTTCTCGGGGCCTTCATTTTTGCGGCACAGATGATCAACTTCACCATTCCTGGGACCGGTTCCAGCGGACATTTGGGCGGCGGGCTGCTGCTGGCGATTCTTCTTGGGCCCCAGGCAGCCTTTCTTACCATCGCCTCGGTGTTGGTTGTCCAGGCGATCTTTTTTGCCGACGGCGGCCTGCTGGCCTTGGGCTGCAATATCTTCAACCTCGGTTTTTTTCCCGCATTCATCGCCTATCCATTTATTTACAAGAAAATTGCCGGTGCTCAGCTGGGCAGGCTAAGGCTTGCCGGCGCGGCAATAATCGCCGCTGTGGCGGGGCTGCAGTTGGGCGCTTTCGGTGTAGTAGCGGAAACGGTCCTGTCCGGGATATCTTCCCTGCCGTTTTCGACTTTCCTCCTCCTGATGCAGCCGATTCATCTTGCCATAGGTGTTGTTGAAGGACTTGTTACCGCGGCTGTTCTGTCATTTGTTTACAAGGCGCGACCGGAGATGCTTTTGGAAAATCCCCTATCTCCGCAGCGCGGTCTTCGTCCGGTTGGCGTTGTGCTGCTCGGTTTTTTTGTCGCAACGCTGCTGACGGCCGGAATACTTTCCTGGTATGCCTCGGCTCATCCTGACGGCCTTGAATGGGCAATTGCCAAGGTGACGGGCCGGGAGGAGATTGCCGAGCCGGAGACGGGTATTTTTCCGGCACTGGCTGCACTTCAGCAAAAAACAGCTTTCTTTCCCGACTACTCCCTGCCGGGTTCTGCCGATTCCTCTGTCCGGGAGCCTGCTGAGAATGGTGCAGCGTCATCTGCTTCAATCGTTGACCTGGGAACCAGTGTCGCGGGAATCCTCGGTTCGCTCATAACCCTTGCACTTGCTTCTCTGGCGGCTTTCCTGCTGCGGAAACGCCCAAAGCCGGCCTTGAGGCTGTGACTTCGGGAACACGATCCTCACCCTGAGGGAGGGGAAGACACCTCTCCCTTTTTTCGAGCACATCAATGGCACGCATCGACTCGGCATCACTCGACATAACCCATCTCGACCGGCTTGCCTTGGGGGATACCTTTCTTCATCACCTCGATCCCCGGGCAAAGGTCCTTGTCACGGCAGTCTTTATCATTTCTGTGGTTTCCTTTGGCAAGTATGAGGTTTCTGCACTTGTTCCCTTTGTGCTCTTCCCGGCGGTGATGATGGCACAGGGGGATATCCCTTTTCGCGTCATCGTTCGAAAGGCATTGTTTGTTCTGCCTTTTGCCGTGGCAATCGGAATCTTCAACCCGGTTTTTGATCGGGAAATCCTCGTACAATTAGGGCATTTGGCTGTCAGCGGCGGCTGGGTATCCTGCGCCTCTATCATCATCCGCTCCCTGCTGACCGTTGCTGCGGCGATCACCCTGATAGCAGTCACCGGCTTTCCGTCAGTGTGCTGGGCCTTTGAACGGCTGGGCATGCCCCGGACATTTGCCATGCAACTCCTCTTTCTCTATCGATATATTTTTGTTCTGATCGAAGAAGGCCGGAATGCTTCACGGGCCCGGGAACTTCGCTCGGCCGGAAAGGCTACCAGGGGAATGGCGACCTTCGGATCTCTTGTCGGGCACCTGTTACTCAGAACTTGGGAGCGAGCGGAACGGATCCATATGGCCATGCTTGCGCGGGGTTTCACCGGCGAGTTTCATGCGCGACGAGAATTCCGCTTCGCCGGCAATGACGTTCTCTTCCTGCTTGGCTGGTCTGCACTTTTCATCATCATGCGATACTGGAACGTCTCCCGGATTTTCGGGAATCTTGCTACGGGAATACTTCGATGAGCCATCACATAGTAGAGGTAACGAATCTCAGACATGTCTACCCCGACGGTACCGAAGCGCTTCGCGGTGTTTCCTTCCGGATAACCCACGGCGAATCGGTAGCAATCATCGGGGCCAATGGTGCGGGAAAATCGACCCTTCTCCTGCACCTGAACGGTCACCTCGTTCCCAGCGAAGGTTCCATTCGGATCGGAGATTTTCCTCTGACCCGTGCAACCCTTCCTGTGATTCGCCGTACCGTGGGCATGGTCTTCCAGAACCCGGACGATCAGCTCTTCATGCCGACGGTTTACGACGATGTCGCCTTTGGTCCCTTGAACCTCGGGTTTCCCCGTGAGGAAGTGGCGCAGAGGGTGCAGGATGCCTTGGAACAGGTGGGCTCGGCCCATGTTATGAACAAGGCCCCCTACCATCTTTCTGGAGGGGAGAAGAAGCGGGTGGCCATCGCTACGGTGCTTTCCATGTCGCCGGACATCCTGGTGATGGATGAGCCCACCAGCGGGCTCGACCCTTTCGCCAGACGGCAGTTGATGCGGCTTCTTAAGGAGTTCCGCCACACGAAAATCTTCACCAGCCATGACCTGGACATGGTTCTCGATGTCTGTGAACGGACCATCGTGCTTCATGAGGGTGAGGTTATGGCGGACGGACTGACCCGGGAAATTTTCGCGGATGAGCGGCTGCTCCACGACTGCCGGCTCGAGAAACCGCTTTCCATGCAGGGGTGCCCGGTGTGCGGATCAGCGTCGCGGCACTGAGTCAGGAAGGAGCACGTAAGCGTCCCTCCATTTCCTGGAGAGCAAAAACAGGGTAAGCCGGATCAAACCTCCGGTCCAATCAAACGGGGAGTTGGAATTTTCAGCGACCTGAATGTAAAGGAATAATGAATGAAGAGGATCGTATTCTGTGTGTTGCCGGTTATCGTATCGTTACTGTTTTCCGGTCCGGTTTTTTCGGCAGAAGATGAGTCAGTGTTTACCCCGAAGATGGTTGCCCCCGGACATTGGTCCTGCCGTGACCTCGATGATCTGGAAAGCAGGTATGGAATATCCCCCAACCCGGCGACCGGATCACCTGCCTATTCCCGAAGCGATCTGGCTGCAAAGCTCTATGCCGTGCTCCAGAAAGTTGCCGAAAAGTGTGAAGCTGGGGGGAGGGATGTCGTCCCTGCGGAAGACTGGGAGAAGATAGCTCGGCTTCATGGACAGTTCAAGGAGTATCTGGGGATGATAGAAGGATATCAGCCCCGACGTGAAAGCATAGAAAGTCTGCTCTTTCCAACGGAGGAGCCCACGTTCCTGCTCAAGTACGGCGTAAAGGGTTTTCTGCGGGGTGAAGGGGCCGGCAATTTCCGGCTCCCCGAACTTGGTTACAATCCGGACCACGCCGAAGGACGATTCCTCTACCGGGTCCTTCCCTACGTTTCCTGGCATCCGACCGATTTTCTCGCTATCCACCTGGAGGGGCAGGGCTACGGCTATACCGGCGGCAGCCAGTATCTGGGCAAGTACTCCCTTTATCAGGGGTATGTCGAGGGGAGGTTGCCGGAAACCGATCTGCTTTCGCTGAAAGTGGGCCGTCAGGAGTTGGTCTATGGCAGCGCCTTTATCCTGGGGAGTAATTCCTGGTTCCAGGGACTGACCTTCGATGCCGCACGAGTGCGGGTTAAACCGCTCAATGCCCTGACCCTGGACCTCCTTGGCGGCTGGTATGCCACCCCCTGGTCGGATGGCATGAAAGGGAATATCGTGGGAGGCTATGCCAGGTATGATTTCGGCGGCGGCACCGTGCTCGAGGCCTACGGGTTTAATGACACCGGGTCAGCGGAGCACCACTCCGGCGAATATCTGAATATCTGGGGCCTTCGCGCCGCCGCTGAGCTCGGGCCGGTGCTGCT
>RPRC01000143.1 GCA_003857395.1 Geobacter sp. | reverse complement strand
TGCCTCCTTGGTTGTGGCTCTGCGCCGTAGTTGATTTGACTCTCTACAGCATAACCCACGTTTGCAAGGATGGCAGGTCTTTTTAGCTTTTGATCTTTAACTGACAACCATTATGTCTAAATAACACTGGAGAGCTAATTGTATGCCTGGTAAAGTTGTTGCTGTATGTAGTAGTGCACAGAAGGGCGAGCGAAAAAAACCTGTATCTGAGGTAATGTTCCGTGAAAATCATGGGATAGTTGGAGACGCTCATGCAGGAGACTGGCATCGCCAGATTAGCCTGCTTGCTCTGGAAAGTATCAAAAAGATGCAAGCAAAAGGGCTCGACGTCACAACCGGTGATTTTGCCGAGAATATTACCACCGAGGGGATAGATCTGCCTTCTCTGCCAATTGGTACAAAGCTTGTGATTGGCGAAACCCTGAATGAGGTTACGCAGATCGGAAAAGAGTGCCATACACGCTGCGCGATTTATCAGCAAGCAGGTGATTGTGTAATGCCCCGCGAGGGTATTTTTGTCAAAGTCCTGCGCGGTGGGATTGTCAGGACAAATGATCGTATTGAAATTGTGTCGGACGATTCCAGCAACTGATTTTGTGCCTCCGAGAGTCGATTGTTACACCCTTAATCATTTTTCCACATATCCTGGGGGCAGGTTGCTGTTCCAAAGTGGTCAGAATATAACAGCTTCTAGCCTTGGGACCGAATTTCAACTGCCTTGAATACGCCGATGCTCACTCTGATACAAAATGACCAGGAAGTCCCTGCAGGTAATTTGCTTGCGTGGTTTAGCGAATTTAAGATTCCTTTTCAAATCGTCAGGCCTTATTCAGGAGAAACACTGCCCTCCATTTCCGATATTTCCGCACTCGTTATATTGGGCGGGGCCATGGGGGTTCTTGATAGCTGTCGTTATCCCTATCTCCTGGCAGTAAGAACATTAATTCAACAGGCAGTTTTGAAAGACGTGCCGCTTCTGGGTATTTGTTTGGGGGGGCAGTTGTTGGCGGATGTTCTTGGTGCGCCGGTCCATTCGCAAAGAAATGGAGAAATGGGGCTTCATTCTGTTGCTGTGCCGGAATCAGCGACCTCAGACCCGTTTTTTTACGATGTACCACGAGTCTTCACTACCTTTCAGTGGCATAATGACAGTTTTGAAATTCCTGTTGGCGCTGTCTGTCTTGCCTCTTCCCCCGTCTGCTCATCCCAGGCTTTCCGCCATGGTGCCAACCACTACGGACTTCAATTTCACCCGGAAGTTACGAGAAGCATCGTCAGTTCCTGGATAGAGAGTTTCGGTGATGGTCATGACCCTACTCGGATCATGGAAGATTTTCTCCGAGCAGAAGATGAGTACTTTGCAGTATCTCGTAAACTCCTCGAAAATTTCCTCCGCATAGCTCAGTTGCTTCGTTGAGATTCGCCCATTTTTTTGTACTCCAGGAGCCTGTCGGGCTTAGGGTGAATCTGCAGCAAATCCGTTTGGACGGGCCATATTTCGCCACATTTTTGGTCAATAGAACAACTATTGCCCTGAAAAACCGACGTAATCTGTCCTCGTCCAGCCGAATTTTCGCTTCGATTTTCTAAGTCCGACAGGCTCCTGTACAACAGACCTTTCATATACTTCGCAACTAAATCATCTGGAGGCCTTCCATGCCGAGCACTGTATATTTTTCTGATATGAGAACCTCAAAAGACGGAAATCTCTTCGACAAAATCAGCAAACTCATGCAAAAATGCGGGCTGCCAGACGTCGTGGGTTCTGGCGATCTGGTTGCGGTGAAGCTTCACTTCGGCGAAAAGGGTAATCATGCGTTTGTTCGTCCAGTTTTTATCCGCAGAGTGGTGGAAGAAATAAAAAAATCTGGTGGTCTTCCGTTTCTTACCGATTCCTCGACACTCTATCCTGGTGAGCGAAAAAACGCGGTTGCGGCCTTGACCTGTGCGGTAGAAAATGGCTTTGCCTATGCTGTCGTTGGAGCTCCGCTTATAATGTGTGACGGTTTGCGAGGGCAGTCAGCGGTTGAGGTGCCAATTACTGGTGAAATATTTGATACTGTCAAGATCGCGGCAGAAATTGTCGAGGCTGATTCGCTTGTTGTTGTTTCCCATTTCAAATGCCATGAACTGACAGGTTTTGGCGGGGCTTTGAAAAACCTCGGTATGGGATGTTCGAACCGGCAGGGAAAACTTCAGCAACATTCTACACTGGCTCCGGTTGTGAATGGCAATTTATGTACTGCTTGTGGAGCCTGCCTCAAAGCCTGCGCTCATGACGCAATTGTTGTCACATCCGAAGGCGCCCGCATTGATCCGGATCTTTGTGCTGGATGTGGTCGCTGTGTTTCATTCTGCCCCTGCAAGGCAGTTACGGTTCAATGGAATGAGGCAGCATCAGTGCTTATGAAAAAGATGGCCGAGTATGCATATGGTGCGGTGCTGGGCAAGGAAAGGTCATCACTGTTCCTGAACTTCATCACCCAGGTTTCTCCTGCCTGTGACTGTTATGGCCACGCAGATGCCCCGATTGTAAACGACATCGGTGTCTGTGCCTCAACAGACCCTGTGGCTCTTGATCAGGCGTGTGCGGATTTGGTAAATGCCGCTCCGGGAAACCGGAATACGGCCTTACAAGGTGGGTTTGAGCCGGGAGAGGATAAATTCAGAGGGGTGTATCCTGCCATTGACTGGGCTATTCAGCTTAATCATGCAGAAAAACTGGGATTAGGTACAAGAAGGTACGAACTGGTTACTCTCTGAACAAAAAAGGGCACCATTGGGACGATGCGTTACAGGGCAGGGGGTGTTTTCCTCTGCCCTGTAGTATTTCGCTGGTGCTTTTCTGTCTGCCGGCATCGGGAATACCTTGCGGGAGGTTTACGCCGTCTGCTTCTTTGCAAGAACTTCCTTTGCCGCTTCGACAAGGTCTTCAGGGGTAAGGCCGAAATATTTAAGCAGTTCTTCCGCTTTTCCGGACGTCCCGAAGCGGTCATGGACCCCAACTCTTTTGATCACGGTTGGGTGATGTTCCGCGAGAAACTCCGCAACGGCAGATCCGAGCCCGCCGATTACGGAATGTTCCTCGGCAGTTACGATCGCTCCGGTTTCTTTGGCCGCAGTGAGAATGATTTCCTGGTCAAGTGGTTTTATCGTCGCAATGTGAATGACGCGAGCGGATATTCCTTCCTTTTCCAACAGGGACGCGGCTTGAAGTGCCTGTGCTGTCATGATGCCCGTTGTGATAAAGGTCATGTCTGTACCGGCAGAGAGTTCACATCCTTTGCCTATGATGAATTGATAATTGTCCGGAAATATCGAAGGGACCTTGTTGCGCCCAAGACGGATATAGACCGGTCCCTTGTGGGCTGCCGCGGCAGCGACGGCTCCGCGTGTATCAGCGGCGTCGGCCGGAACAATGACTGTCATATTAGGAATTGCGCGCATGATAGCAATATCTTCCACCGATTGGTGAGAGCCCCCATCCTCGCCAACGGTTACTCCACCGTGGGTGGGGACAATCTTGACGTTTGCCTTTGGATAGGCTACCGATTGCCGAATCTGTTCCCAGGCGCGTCCTGCGGCAAAAATGGCAAAAGTCGAGACAAAGGGAATTTTTCCTGCGGCTGCAAGCCCGGCAGCGGTCCCCACCATATTGGCTTCGGCAATTCCCATATTAAAGAATCGCTCTGGAAATTTCTTGGCAAAAACGGCGGTCTTGGTTGAACCGGACAGATCCGCATCGAGTACGACAATATTTTTATTTTCCTCGCCTAGCTGTGCAAGCATCTCGCCGTAGGCGTCCCTCGTTGCCTTCATGGTGTACTTCCTCTCTTTTTTGCTGTTACTCGAAGCAGCCCAGGCACATGAGGGCTTCGTTCAGTTCATCATCATTAGGTGCGACGCCGTGGTACGATGCCTTGTGCTCGAAACGGGGAACGCCCTTGCCCTTGACAGTCGTGGCAACAATCATGGTTGGTTTCCCCTTGATGCTCTTGGCCTTTTCAAAGGCTTCGACAATTGCCTTCATGTCATGGCCGTCTATGTCGATAACATGCCAGCCAAAGGCGCGAAACTTATCGCTGATGGGATAAACATTCATGACCTTTTTCACTTCACCATCAATCTGCAGAGCGTTCGCATCTACAAATGCACAGAGATTGTCAAGGCGGTAGTGGGGGGCAGCCATTGCCGCTTCCCAAACCTGTCCCTCCTGCAGTTCTCCGTCTCCCATGAGCGCATAGACTCTGCAGTCCTTGTTATCCAACCGCAGGCCCAAAGCCATTCCGTTTGCCATGGAGAGACCCTGGCCAAGAGATCCTGTGCAGACCTCGACACCTGGTGTCCCTTTGCTGTCAGGGTGCCCCTGGAGATGGCTTCCCAGGCGACGAAGCATCATCAGGTCCTCTTTCGGGAAATAGCCTGCCTCTGCAAGAGTCACATAGAGTGCCGGTGCTGCATGTCCTTTGCTCAAGATAAATCGGTCCCGGTTTTCCCAGAGAGGGTTTTCAGGATCGTGACGCATTTCGTGAAAGTACAAGGCGGCAATAATGTCTATTGCCGAGAGAGATCCCCCGGTGTGTCCAGACTGGGATTTGTGGAGCGTTTTAACGATTGAGACCCGCAGGTCGCGGGCCTTATCTTCCAATAATTTAATCTTTTCATTCTCCAAAACAGGTCCTTTCCAACTGTTGGTTATGCTGTCAGTCTTTCGTAGAAGCCAGATATTCAAAGATAATTTCATCGAGTGTTTTTTCAGCGTGAGAGGGTTTGTCCTGCCCGGCAGGGTAAGGTGTAGGGGGCGCTTCCTGAAGAGTTTCTTTTTGAGAGCCGACTACGGGAGCAGGTACGATGCGGTTGTCGAATTCTCCGGATTTCAGCCTGCGGAGCATATCCTTGTGCTGCTCTTTCATGAGATCCTCTACCACCTTTTCGAGCATTTCCGCCATGATGATGTCGGAATAATCGGTTTTCTTTGAGGCGATGATGCTCCCGCCGCGATAAAGAAGGGTGGTTATCAGAGGATTCCTGACGCCGCTGTCTTCTGTCTGGATGTGGAAGGCCACACCCTTATAAACAATATTGTGGTTATAACCAGGTACCATGGTTGTTTGTGTTCCTGACCGTAATGCCGGCAATAATTTTTTTGCGACCAAGATAAGCTGGTGCTGCCGGGAAAAATAACATGCTGAAATAAATGATGCAAGAAAGAAAAAAATTGAAAAATCAAATCATTAGGCTGCGTTTCCGAGGAGTTCTTTAACCTTGGCAACTGCTTCCATGGCGTCCCGGGCGTAAAGGTCGGCACCGATTTCTTTGGCATAGTCTTCTGTCACTACTGCTCCCCCTACCATGGTGAAAGTCTTGATGCCTTCTTCATGAAGCTTGCGGATAACGTTTTCCATCTCAGCCATTGTTGTGGTCATGAGGGCGGAGAGACCAACGGCATCAACCTCTCTTTCACGTGCCTCGTGGATAATTCGTGCTGCCGGAACGTTTTTACCCAAGTCAATAACTTCAAATCCGTGATTCTCCAAAAGTGTGCAGACGATATTCTTGCCAATGTCGTGGATGTCTCCTTCAACGGTAGCCATCAAAATTTTCCCCGCCGAGGTAAGAGATCCCTGGTTCATTTCCTCTTTCAAGCGACTGAAGGCTGCCTGCATCGTCTCCGCGGAAAGCATAACCTGGGGGAGGAAAACCTGGTTTTTTGCAAAGCGCCGGCCTACCTCTTCGAGTCCCGGAAGCAAGCCTTCGTTGCTCACTTGCAGAGGGGTGAGACCTTCACCCAGAGCCTGTTCTACGAGGTCACGAACTCCTTCCTTGTCACCATCGATAATGGCGCGGGACAGGAGTCCCTGGACGTTGAGCGGGACGGAAGATGTCGGTGCCGCAGGGGCATCGCTCATTTGTTTGTCACGGTAGGCTTCGATATAGCCAGTGGCTCGAGGGTCCTTCTGCAGCAGAACCATTGCTGCCCGCCAGACATCCATCATTGCCTGTTCCTTTGGATTAATGATGGCGGCATCAAGACCGGCTTGCAGAGCCATGGCGAAAAAGGTGGATGAAATGAGGGGGCGGGAAGGGAGGCCGAATGAGATATTACTTACCCCCAGGACCGTATTCAAGGACAGGGTGTCCTTTACCTTCCGAATAGCTGCCAAAGTTTCAACCGCCTGCTTCTGTTCGGCACTGACCGTCAGAGTGAGGCAGTCGATAACGATATCTTGCCGGGAAATACCGAGCTTTTCTGCTGAGTCGAGAATCTTTGCCGCTACGGCTGTTCTCCCGTCCGCCGTTTCCGGAATTCCGTCCTCATTCAGGGCCAGACCGATAACAGCCGCGCCGTATTTCTTGACGAGGGGCAACACGCGGAGGAGGCTTTTTTCCTCGCCTGATACCGAGTTGACCAATGGTTTGCCGTCAACGGATTTAAGTCCACGTTCGAGAGCCTCGGGATTGGATGAATCAAGTACCAAGGGAACCGTAGCAGCACTTGAGACGCAGAAAACGGCCTGCTCCATCGTGGCAGGTTCGTCAATTCCCGGGGTGCCGACATTTACATCGAGCAGCGTTGCCCCGGCAGCCGTCTGCTCGGTGGCTTCGCGACGAATATAGGAAATTTTCCCCTCTCGTAATTCTGCGGCGAAAGTCTTTTTCCCGGTTGGATTGATTCGCTCGCCGATAATGGCAGCCGGGTGGTTGCCGCCGATGGCAGTAAACCCGGAACGGCTGGAAAGCCAGGTTACTCCTTGCTCCGGGGAGACAGCTGAAAAGGGCTGTTCTTTCCCTGTGAGGGCGTCACGGATGGCACGGATATGTTCCGGGGTGGTGCCACAACAGCCGCCGATGATTCTGACCCCCAATGCCAGCAGGCGGTCGTGATAGGCCGTCATTTCGTCAGGTGTTCCAGGGAAGATGGTCTTTCCATCCTTGAGGATCGGCAGCCCGGCATTTGCCTGGGAAATAAGGGGCTTTCCGGTTACGCGCCGCATCGCGCGGAGAATTTCGTGAATCCCCTCAACACCAAGTCCGCAGTTGGAGCCGATAATGTCGGCGCCCACTGCATCCAGGGTGATGGCCGCAGCCTCAGGAGGGGTTCCGAGAACGCTCCTCCCCATATCGTCAAAGGTCAGCATGGCAATAATGGGGATGGTGGGAGATAGCTCCCTGATGGCAATGACGGCAGCCCGGATTTCTTTGATATCGAGAAAGGTCTCAAGAGTAATCAGATCCGCTCCTGCATCGATAAGCGCTTCTGCCTGCTCACGAAAAATCGCTGCCATGGCGTCGAAGGAGAGGTCACCAACCGGCTCGACAAACTTTCCGGTCGGGCCAATCGATGCAGCAATGTAGGCAGATTCACCGGCTGCTTTTCGAGCAATTGCGACACCGGCCTGGTTTATTTCCCTGAGACGTCCTTCGAGACCGTAGTGGGAGAGTTTTTCGCGGTTTCCGCCAAAGGTATTCGTGACGATGATGTCTGCCCCGGCCTCACAATAGGCCCGGTGTACGCTTGCAACTACCTCGGGCAGCGTTAGATTGAGTTCTTCTGGGGATTGGCCCGGTTTGAGGCCCCGTTCCTGGAGCATGGTTCCCATAGCGCCGTCCAGTACGAGAACTCTTTTGCTGATGGCTTCCAAAAAAGGGGATTTCATCTGTCATTTCCTCCGGGTGTGTTAATTATGACTGATCGACTGTCAGGTGACCCGTTGCTCGAGCTGTTTTCCTGTGTTGTATCCAGCTGGAAATTTGGTTCCAGTGGTTTGCCTAGATCGAGGTGCCCATCGAGGTTGGAGACATTCTGGCCTTCGACGAGAAACTGGACTCTTTTGATTGTTGGAAAGTTGAATGTAATGGAGTTGACCATTGAATATACGGCACTCATTTCCGCGGAGCTGCCTTTCGGAAGCCCTTCGACGACCGCTGCGCCCAGATCGATTACGGCAGTATCACCCTGTATCTGAATTGACCGGAAGGAGCTGTTCTGGGGAAGGGTCGGCGCCAGATCACCGAGGGGGCCGTTAGCAAGTTCCTCCAGGATGGCCCGGATGCAGGGCGAGATGTCGGTGCTGCAGGATTCTTCAATCTCACGGGCTTCCCGGACAAAACCGCTGCCGTCGGTCGATGAGAAAAAGAGAGTGACAGGTACGCTGCCGGCTGGTTTCGGCTGAACCGGGGCCTGAGGAGTCTGGTGTCTTGCCTGGTATTTGTGCAACATCAAGGATCCAAGCATGGCAGCAGCTGCAAGAAAGGCTATCAGTAATATCGTTCTCGCATAAATGGGTTTTTTTTGCCTGGTTCTTTTCATTGCGCTACACATCCTTCCTGTTCGAGTACTACCTGGTGGACATCATGCAAGGTTTCACCGAGAAAACGATTGCCGACTTTGAGAAAACCGGCCGGAACGTCGGTGACGAAGTAATGGTGGTTGCCTCTTTCCGCGGGCGGTCGAAGCATGCCGGAGTTTCGAAGAATTTCCGCAACAGTGCGGGCTGTCTCTTCGGCTGAATCAACAAGCTGCACCCCTTCACCCATGGTTGCGGCTATCGTTTCCTTGAGTATCGGATAGTGGGTGCAGCCGAGAACAAGGGTATCGACTCCTTCGTTTCTCAAGCCTCGCAGATAGATCTCCGCGGTCAGGCGGGCAACATCGTTGTCAATCCATCCCTCCTCAGCCAGCGGGACAAAGAGCGGGCAGGCACGTGTAACGACTTCAATTTGGGGGTTGATTCTCTTGATTGCCTTTGTGTAGGCACTGCTCCGGATTGTTCCTTCGGTACCGATTACTCCCACCTTGCCGGTTTTTGTAACAGAAGCAGCACGTCGAGCACCCGGTTCTATTACTCCGACGATCGGCAGGGAGAATTGTTGTTTCAGTGCTTCGAGGGAGACGGCAGAGACAGTATTGCAGGCGGCAACGAGCAACTTGATATCCCGGCTGACCAGAAAGGAAGTGATTTCCCTGGAGTAACGGGTCACGGTTTCAGGGGACTTGGTTCCATACGGGACTCGAGCGGTATCTCCCAGGTAGAGGGTGTCTTCCTGCGGCAAGGTTTTAATTATTTCCTTGAGAACGGTAAGCCCGCCGACACCTGAGTCGAATATGCCGATTGCTTTCCAGGACACGTTTGTGCCGTCCTTTTTCACGGTGGGATTTTTCATTGTCTCGGAAACGGCTTGATGTGCGGCTTCAGAGCATGAAAGTGGTCGCTTGAACTCGTAAAAGCTCTCAGTGCTAAATTCGTAATTTTAATATGTATTTCCCGTTTTTGTCAAGGCTATTGTCGCTCCGGGAACCCCTTTTCCCTTGCCACCCCCTGCTTCGGCAATATTCTCCTTTAATTGCATGCGAAAATTTGCTATTGATACTACTATTATCCGCAGGAGGATGAGCAATGGAAAAGCAGGAACTGATCACTAAAACCAAGGAAACACTTTCTCCTTTTGAAACGGAAAATGTAATCAAGTTCTTACAGCATATTACCCTGAAGAGTGCCATGGAAAATCCCTGGTTGATCGGGGCTTTCCTGGTCATATTTTTCTATGCGGTCATTAAACGCTCGAAGTTTGTCCTTCTCGGGCTCTTTTCCGTTATCTCCGTTATGGTGCTGGTACGTTTCGCCTTCCCGCCGGCGGGCGAGGAACTCAACCTTTCCTCCACCCTCCCGTTTGTCTTCGGCGGATTGCTCATTGGCGGAGTGCTTCTTTACTTCAATTTTGTCAAGACCGAATAGGAACGCGTGAACAGAACCGGATTTACCACAACCATTCCCCTGGAAATACTCCTTGCGGCAGGTAGAATCCCTGTCGATCTGAACAACCTTTTCATCACCGGCGGGCGGAGCCCGGAACTCATTGAAACGGCAGAGGCCCAAGGTTTCCCCCGAAATATTTGCGGCTGGATCAAGGGAATTTATGGTGCCGTGATCGAGAGCGGCATCCGTGAACTGGTTGCGGTTACCGAGGGGGATTGCAGCAATACCCGGGCGCTCATGGAGGTACTCTCCCTGCATGGCATTACGACAGTGCCCTTTGCCTATCCCCATGACAGGAACCCCCAGGCACTCAGCGAAGAAATAGAGAAGATGATGGCACATTTCGGTGTCGGCTGGGATGAGGTGAATCGCGCCGGAGAGAGTCTGGAAAGTGTACGAAAAAAAATTTCGGAGATTGACCGCCTGACCTGGGAAGATGGGCTTGTCTCAGGGGAGGAAAATCACTATTTCCAGGTGGCATCTTCGGACATGAACGGCTCGCCGGAAATCTTTGAAGCAGAGGTTGACCGGTTCCTTCGAGAGATATCCTGCCGCACTGCCTATCAGGACAGTATCCGCCTTGCGTATATCGGGGTCCCTCCTATCATTGATGACCTGTATCCTTTTCTTGAATCCCATGGTGCACGCGTCGTGTTCAATGAGACACAGAGGCAATTTTCCATGCCGTATGGGATTCACGATCTGGTGGAGCGCTACCGAGCGTATACCTATCCCTATGATATCTTTTTCCGGTTGGCTGACATCAAGCAGGAGATCGGGAAAAGAAAGGTCGATGGTGTGATCCACTATGTCCAGTCTTTCTGTTTCCGTCAGATTGAAGACATGGTGGTTCGTCAGCAGCTTTCCCTGCCGATACTTACTCTGGAAGGCGATAAACCCGGACCCCTTGATGCCCGGACGAAAATCCGCATAGAAAGTTTTCTTGAGTTGCTCGGAGAGCAAAAATGAGGATCGGCATCGACCTTGGAAGTCGGAAAGTGAAATTTGCCCTTGTGCACGAGGAGAAGATCGTGCGCCTGGAGAGTTTTGATACCCTTTCCTTTTATAAGCGTTTTGGCCGGATGGAGGGTGATGACCTGACATTCGACCTGGCGGGGACAGGCTTCTTCTCTGTCGAGGAGCTTGCAGCTGCTTCGATTGTGGCAACCGGCTATGGTCGCAATACCCTGAACCTGAAAGGTGTCAGGATCGTTTCCGAAATCAGGGCACATGTCGCGGGTGCGATCTTTCAGACCGGGCTCCGGGATTATACCCTGCTGGACATGGGCGGACAGGACACCAAGGTTGCTCTGGTGCGAAACGGCAGACTTCAGGACTTTGTCATGAATGACAAATGTGCCGCCAGCAGCGGACGCTACCTGGAAAATATGGCGGCAATTCTCGAGGTTGATCTGAAGGAGCTGTCCTCTCACTGGGAGGAACCGGTGCGGCTGGATGCCACCTGCGGAATTTTCGGGGAGTCGGAACTTATCGGTCAGATTCTTCGTGGTCATTCTGTGGGCCGCCTTTGTGCCGGGGTTAACCAGACACTGGTCAAGCGGGTAATCCCAATGCTGAGACGTTTTCCGTCCGAGGTAATCGTTGTAACCGGTGGCGTGGCCCTTGACTACGCCCTGGTCAAGCTTCTGGAGATTGAGGGCTTTTCTGTTAAAGTTCCGGACAGCCCGCAGCATAACGGTGCCATTGGCTGCGCAGTGATTGGATAGGGAGATGAGAACTTGAAAATTGGACCAAAGGACTGGATGTTTATTGCCCTGGTTGGAGCGGTACTTGCCATTGTGCTCCTGATTTCGGGTGAGGAAAAAACAAAAAAGGTTCCCTTTGACGAGCTTCATCGTCCTTTCTACGAGATATTCAAGCAGACAGGCAGCAAGAGTGAGTCGGAAAAGGGCTGTGAAGTCTGTCACAACGATGCCACTCGACCTTTGCCAAAGGGCCATCCCCCCAAGAATCGCTGTCTATTCTGCCATAAGTTGAAACAGACTGCCCCGTGAGTATCCTGAATCTTACCAAGGCGCTTGAAGAACTGGTTGCTGATATAGTTTGTCTGGTTAGCGAGTTCAGCCATATCGATCCGGCAAAGATTCTTATCTGTATTTCCTCAACCCGCGGTGGCGGAGTTCACGGAACCTTTGCGAAGATCCACCCGCTCCGCTTCCAGGGTGGTTCCCGCACCCGGGAAGTAAAGCGGGCACGGAGGGTTTATACCTGCACCATGCCGACGGTGACCCACAGGGACAAAGAAATCCTCTATATCATTTATTTTCTCGTCCCACGCTTCCTCAATCTTACCTTGCGTGAAAAACTGATAACGGTTTTTCACGAGCTCTACCATATTTCAGCCGATTTTGATGGAGATATCCGTCGTTTTCCGGGTCGCAATTTTGCCCATGGCGGCTCCCGCAAACGCTATAACAAACTCATGGAAGGTCTGGTGGACAGGTATCTGCAGGAGAAAGAATACCTGGAGAGCTTTGGCTTCCTTGACGTTGACATGGATACTCTTCGTAGCAAGTATCAGACAATCGTTGCGAGAAAATATCCGGCACCGAAGATTCAGATTCAGGGATGAATCCAGGAAAAGCTCAGCCTTCGACAATTGTCTTCAAAATTCTGCCAGGTGGGGAAGCTCGAATATGCCAGTTGTAAAAATTGACGAGCATGGGAACCTAGCGATTCCAAAGGATATCCTGGAAGGGCTGAGGCTCGGGACAGGCGATTCTGTCCTGATTGAAATGGATGGGGAACAGGCCGTTTTGTTGCCGCAGCCGACGCCTGCCAAGGCTGACAAGGGGGCGCTGCTCAGGGCCGCAATCTGTCGGAAAAATCTGGAAACCTCCCTGCGTTTCATCAAAGGGGTCGGTCCCAAAATGGCGGAACTTCTTGCACGCAAAGGAATGCACACGGTTGAGGACGCTCTCTACCTTCTTCCAAATCGCTACGAGGATCGCAGGAGACTCCGCAGGATCGAGGAGTTGCGTTCCGGATGCGTGGAGGTGTTTTCCGCCGAGGTGCAAGCTGCTGATTCAGTTTCAAGCAAAAGAGGGCGCACGTTTTTTGAAGCAGTGGTCGGTGATGAAAGTGGAAACCTTGTGCTGAAATGGTTCCATTGTAACCCCCGCTACATGAAGGGAATCTGGCAGCCTGGCAAGAGAGGGATTTTTACCGGAGAGGTGGTCGTGTATGGGGCCCGGCGGGAAATACATCACCCGGAAGTAGAATGGCTCAAGGCCGGTGAGGATTTTGCCGCGATGGTGGCTGGCGATCCGGTCAATTTTGGCAGGACCGTCCCATTCTATCCGCTTACCGAGGGACTTCATCAGAAAGCTCTCCGTAAGGTTCTCAAGGAGGTGGTTGATAACTATTCCTCTTCAATCATTACCCATGTCCCCGCTGCGATAGTGCAGCGGCGCTCCCTGCTGCCGATTTCCGAGGCGTTCCGCGAAGTTCATTTTCCCGGGAACGATGCCGATCTTCTTACCTTAAACAATCATGCTGCGAAGGCTCACCGGACACTGGTCTTTGATGAGCTCTTTTTCCTGCAGCTAGGTCTTGCCATGAAGAAACAGGGGGCTTCCTTTGAGGAAGGTATCCCGTTCACTGTCACGCACCACTATACCCGCCCCCTTTTGAAGTTGCTTCCCTATACCCTTACCGCTGCACAGAAAAGGGTCCTGTCTGAGATCAAGGAGGATATGGTTTCTCCGTGTCCCATGTATCGACTGGTGCAGGGAGATGTGGGAAGCGGCAAGACAATTGTTGCGCTCCTGTCTGCACTGCTTGCGGTTGAGAATGATTGCCAGACAGCCATCATGGCTCCCACCGAACTTCTGGCAGAGCAACATTACCTTAATATCCACAAACTCTGCGAACAGTTGGGGATCAAGGTATGTCTCCTCAGTTCAAGCGTCAGGGGGAAGGCACGGGTTGCTACGCTTGAAGCGATTGCAGCGGGAGACGTCCAGATTGTCGTCGGGACACAGGCAGTTATTCAGGAAAAGGTCGAGTTCAAACGTCTTGGCCTCGGGATTATTGATGAACAGCATCGCTTCGGTGTCGTCCAGAGAGGCGTTCTGAAGAAAAAGGGCGTCAACCCGCACATCCTGGTGATGACGGCCACGCCGATTCCCCGCTCTCTCGCCATGACGGTATTTGGTGATCTGTCCCTCTCGGTGATCGACGAACTTCCGCCAGGACGAACGCCTGTGGCAACCAGGGTTTTTTTCGAGTCCCAGAGGTCTCAGGTCTATCGTTGTATCAAGGAAGAAGTTCGCTCAGGCAGGCAAGCCTATTTCATTTGTCCCTTGGTAGAGGAGTCGGAAAAATCAGAGCTCAAGGCAGCAACCCAGGTGGCGGAGCATCTGGCGGCTGATATCTTCCCTGAAATGCGCATTGGACTTCTCCATGGGCGACTCAAGCCAGAAGAGAAAGAGGCGATGATGCACTCATTCAAGGCACGTGAAATAGATGTCCTGGTCGCAACTACTGTCATTGAAGTAGGAATTGACGTGCCGAATGCAACGGTCATGGTTGTGGAACATGCCGATCGTTTCGGACTTTCCCAGCTTCATCAATTGCGAGGAAGGGTGGGGCGGGGAGATAAGCTTTCCCGCTGTATTCTGCTGGCTGGAGGAAAGCTTTCCGAAGAGGCACAGCAGAGGCTGAAAGTAATGGAAGGAACCACTGACGGCTTTCGCATTGCGGAAGCTGATCTGGAGTTGCGAGGGCCGGGTGATTTTCTTGGAACCCGACAGGCCGGATTGCCGGATTTTCGTGTTGCAAGTATTCTCCGGGATGTCAGGGTTCTTGAGGAAGCGCGTCAGGAGGCTTTTGCGATCGTGGAGAAGGACCCGAAGCTGTCGCAGGAGGAACATACTTCACTTCGGGAAGAGTTGCTGAGAAGATGGGGTGGCAGGCTGGAATTGGCGGGTGTTGCCTGACACGTAAACAGAAACAAAAAAACCCGCTGATAGTGCCAGCGGGTTTTCAGTCTTATGAGATGGCGGCAGCCTTGGAGACTGTTACATCTTTCTGACGTTAGAGGCCTGGAGCCCCTTGGGGCCGTTGACCACATCAAAGGTTACTTGCTCACCTTCGGCGAGAGTCTTGAAACCATCCGCCTCAATGGCAGAGAAGTGAACAAAAACGTCTTCTCCGTTATCCTGCTCGATAAAACCAAAGCCCTTTGCATCGTTGAACCATTTAACTTTACCTTCAGCCATTTTCCTGCCTCCTTTCTTGCTTCCGGAACTTCATTCCCGAAATTGCGCGGAACGCTGACTTCTTAAGTTTCCGGAGTTTTGAGGCAGAAATGCAACGAAGAAAAATAGTATCCCTTCAGCCTGCTTTCTTCACCCGGCGATAACTTCCGAAACTTACATTGCCCCTGACATAGCAGGGAGCAGTAATTATGTCAAGAAAATTTCAACGGTAAACGGTGTGGATTTGTGCACTAAAGTCTCATTTTAGGAGGTAGTGCGATTCAGGGAAGTCGGGACCGCACGTAACGTGATCGAAAGTGGAGGGTGTTGTCGGGAGCAGGTGCTGGAGCAGTCCTTTTAAAAAGTATTTATTTTTCTGATAAAGGCCATGAGTAAGCCATAATGCTGATGATCGAAGTGTAATGAAATCCGGTGAAGCTTCAGGAGGTCCGGTTCATCCGACTCCTCTGGAAAGGGCGCGCAAGCGCAGATCCGCGTATCGGGCAGTCTCAGTTCGGGGAATTCCTCTTCCAGGACTTCAATATTTTCCTTGCTCAGTTCTTTCGTCAACCGGAAGATAAGGTGACTATTGACAAACCGCAGCGAATGGTAGTTGCGGTAGAAATCCTCGATTACCTGGATTGCTTCGTGTACATCCCGGGTTATGGTGAAGATGGAAAAATCTTCTCCGGAGATAAAGCCCTTGCCGAGCAGGCATTCCTTGACGAATTCAAACCACTGTGTCCAGTAGCCGTCTTCGTCGTCCAGGAGAACAAGAGGTTTTGGCGATGTCTTGCCGGTCTGGATGAGGGTGAACACTTCCATTGCTTCGTCCAGAGTTCCGAAACCTCCCGGAAAGACGGCAATTGCCTCCGTTTCTTTTACAAAAGCGACCTTGCGGGTAAAAAAGTACTTGTAGGTTATCAGTCGTGGATTGGCGAGCATGACACGATTGGGCATCTGTTCAAAGGGCAGTCTGATATTTACGGCAAAGGAGTTTTCGGCACCGGCGCCTTCGTTGCCTGCTTCCATGATACCCCCGCCTCCGCCTGTGATGATCATGTACCCTTTTCCCGCAAGGAGGCGACTGAAGGTCAGGCACTTGACGTACATGGGATCGTCCCGCTCGGTTCTGGCGGAGCCGAAAATAGTAACCTTTCTTTTTTGCCGATAGGGTGCGAATACCTTATTCGTGTAGCGCATTTCCTTCATGGTGCTGTTGAGCAGTTTCTGGTCGGCAAGATAGTCGTTTTCCTGGCCGGCCTTAAGCGCTGTGATAATCATCTCACGGACTGAGGAAGCATGATGAATTCCGCCGGCTTTTTCCATGAGCAGGTCGATAATCTCGTCGACGTCTGCGTTGTCCCGTGCAAATTTCAGTTCCATGGTCAGTTGTTTGCTCCTTTACAATGCACGGGAAGTATAGCACTCTTAGGGTTCTGTGGTAAACAGGGAAGCTTGTTTGTCATTATTAATTTGATTTATCGTCACGTTTTGATTAGATTATGCGAATAGTTGCGTCTGACGCGGTTGGCCTGTGGATTGTTGCGCGGTGCTTGAGTCTGTTTCCGCCACATGGATTTTTACCGTTCCAGTGGTCCCTGGCTGTCGTGACCAGTCGTAAGTATATAGAAATGAAAGGAATAGAAGTGATGGGAAAGACAATAGCAGAAAAGATTTTTGCCAGCCACCTGGTGGAAGAGCCGTTCCCCGGAGCCAAGGTGCTTCGGCTTGATGTGGTTATGTGCCACGAGATAACAACGCCCATTGCCATTGCGGATCTTATAGCCCGGGGGAAAGACCGGGTCTTCGACCCGACTAAGATCAAGGCAGTGATTGACCACGTAACACCGAGCAAGGACAGCAAGACCGCCACCCAGGCGAAAATCCTTCGTGATTGGGCGAAACGGCAGGGAATCAGGGATTTTTTTGATGTTGGCGCAAACGGTGTCTGTCACGCGCTATTTCCGGAAAAGGGCTTTATCCGGCCAGGCTATACCATCATCATGGGTGACTCCCACACCTGTACCCATGGTGCTTTCGGAGCTTTTGCCGCGGGTGTCGGTACGACGGATCTTGAGGTCGGTATTCTTAAGGGGGTATGTGCATTCCGTGAACCTAAGACGATCAGGATAAATCTCACCGGCACCCTCCCTCGGGGCGTCTATGCCAAGGATGTCATCCTCTATGTTATCGGCCAGCTTGGGGTGAATGGTGCCACTGACCGTGTTATGGAATTCCGCGGGCCTGTTGTGGATGCCATGACCATGGAATCCCGTATGACCCTGACCAATATGGCTATTGAGGCAGGGGGAACGTCCGGGATTTGTATGCCTGACCAGGTTACCGTCGACTATCTCTGGCCGTTCATCATGGACCAGTTTTCTTCAAAAGAAGCTGCGATTGCCGAATACCGCACCTGGTGGTCGGATGAAGACGCATCCTATGACAGGGTGTGCGATTTCGATCTTTCCGGTCTGGAACCGCTAGTTACCTATGGCTACAAGCCTGATCAGGTCAAAACGGTTACGGAGATGGCCGGGACGCCCGTTGATCAGATATACCTCGGATCCTGCACCAATGGACGAATTGAGGACCTCCGGGTTGCCGCCTCCATGCTGAAGGGGCGAACCCTTGCCCCCAATGTTCGCGCCATCCTTTCCCCGGCAACACCGAAGGTGTTTCAGGACGCACTGAAAGAGGGGCTTATCGATATCTTCATGCAGGCTGGATTCTGTGTAACAAACCCAACCTGTGGTGCCTGTCTCGGTATGAGTACCGGCGTTCTTGCCGAGGGTGAGGTCTGTGCGGCCACCACCAACCGGAATTTCCAGGGAAGAATGGGTAAGGGCGGCATGGTACATTTATTGTCCCCTGCCAGCAGTATTGCTGCTGCTATTGAAGGTAAAATAGCCGACCCAAGAAAGTACCTTCCCGAATAGGGGCTTGTCCGGACAAGACGTAATCAATGTTTCTTCTCCGATACTGGAGGGGCGCCCGGCGCAGTACCAGCGGATGCCGGAGAACAAATCATTAATTCAGGAGAGGATGTATGAAAACCTTTGGCGGTCCCGTTCTTTTCCTAGACCGTGACGACATAAATACCGACGAGATCATTCCTGCTCGTTATCTGACCGAAATAACCAAAGACGACCTGAAGCCGTATATTCTGGAAGATCTTAAACTTCCCGGGTTTGAGCCGAAGGGCGATGCCACGAAAGCAGCAAGGGTAATCGTTACCAGGGCTAATTTCGGCTGCGGATCTTCCCGGGAACATGCACCATGGGTGTTCGAGGTGAACGGAATCACGGTTGTTATCGCGGAGTCCTTTGCCCGGATCTTCCGTCAGAACATGTTCAACTGCGGCATG
>RPRC01000142.1 GCA_003857395.1 Geobacter sp. | reverse complement strand
TTTTTTATTTATCATTTAGAACTTCGAACACATTTTATAAAGACCAGATAACATACTGATATTATGGTTTTTTATCGTCATGGAAGATGGGTAAGCCATTCTACACAACCAAGCTCTGCTGACATGAAGACTCATTTACGTAATTGAAGGTTTAATCAAAAGCACTTCTTCTTTTGACACAAAATATGTCAATAACAGCAAATTGCCCGATCAGGTTAGTTGTTTGCCTTGAGGCATTTCAGTGCGTCTACCATTACGTCACTTTCCGAAAAACACCTATTGCAGGTTTTACCTGGCCAACTCAGATAAAACGCACGAGTGCATCCTTCAGATATTTTCGCTCGAGTGTTTTAGAGATTCTTTTGATGAGGTTACGACGTATCTCCAAATCCATTGGATGGGTGGGATCCTGGTGTGCCTCATTTATTTTGGTCCCCACAAGAAACATGATACTGTCACACTCAAGCAATCGTTCCTGTAGCATCGTTGCGGCATTCCTGCGCGACAGCCTCTCGCCTTTTTCCAATAATTGTGCAACCTTGGTAAGTGTAAGGAGCCCTTCAGTAACAAGGTCTGCTCCTTCAAAAGTCGCAATGGGTGGAATATCCCCATCCGTTGTCTCAAGATGGTCGACAATGGTGCGATTCAGTTCCCTGGCAACAATATTAGCCGTCGTCCCGCCACAAATTACCTTCATCCCCTTGAATGAATCGAAAATATTCGCAAAATAGGCGTCACGATTCTGATGAAAAGGAGGGCCCGTCAATACAAGCATGCGACGCGGTTTTCGGAAGTAGAAAACCGCAACGGTCATGTCATCATAGGCATGACCCCCCTCTTCCTTTTCCAATGCTTCGGCAAGTATTTTGCCGGCAAGCGATCGAGCAGAAATCTGCGGATCGAGACACACCTGCTCCAAGACAAATCTTTTGCAACCCTCAACCCTCCAGCCAAGCCTGAACTGTTCGGTCCCGATGCCCGACTGGGAAATCCCGTCAGAGATTATGATCAGTCGATCCTCCGGCAAAGCCTGTAAGCTGTAGGTTTTCATTTTCCGTCCCTCAAGGGATGGCGATTCAACCTCCTTGTAGGGGAACGTTAACGCTTCGCCGTTGCGGATAAGAAGAAAAGGGGGATTGTCCATCTCGACAATACTGATGTCGGTCTGCATCCTGATATCGACGATCGTGTAGGTTGCGTAGCTGATATTCCTGACCCTGCAAACAGGGAGGGCATTCATGATTGTTTCTGCGGAACTGATAAGATCAACATCGCTGGCAGTGAACTTCAACGCCATGGTAGCGGTCATGGTTGAAAGAATGTTTGCCTTGAGGCCATGACCAAGCCCGTCGGAAAGAACGGATATCACCCGATCTTCCTCCGGAAGCTTGTGCGTCATGAAGGAATCACCACAGATGTCCTGACCATGCTTATTCTGCTTACAACACTCTATCTCGATAAAAAGATCATCAGGGATGGCACTTTCCTTGATTTCTTTTTTTTCTGTGACAGCGCATCGCCTAGACCACATCTGAGCCATCCTCCGCTTCATCCATGAGACTGATATCCTTGGAAGAAAAACCGTAGACTAGAGATCTGAGGAGTATTTCCGTGTCCGCCATGTTCTCACCCAGCCTGAAGGCGATTTCCTGAACTGTTTCCAGATTCTTCCGGATTACCTGCTTGGCCCGCTGAGCAATCTGTTCACGGTGCATTTCCGTATCGGTGACATCAAGTATCACCCCACCGACCACCTGATTGGTTTCAATGGTAAAGATCGTAATGTTGTAAATCTTGTTATTGATATGCAGTGAATCGCGGTGGAGGTCCTGTCCGGTGAGAAGTACTGGATGAAACAAGTCGGAGAACGGCACCAGCTTCTCCAGGCAGGCACCTTCGAGTCCTGGCTGTATCTGGTTGACAAACAGATACTCTTCATCGAACATGCGAATAAAGTTCTCATTGCACTCGATGACCTTCATGTCTGCGCCGACGATAACAACACTCATCGGGATACAGCGGAGCAAGGCATTGGCCTTCTTTTGGGCCAGTTTACGCAGATGGGACAGACACATGGAAGGTTCGGCCCGGCCCGTCAGCAGGGCACTAGCCAGAGTCCGGCAGGTATCGTAACCGCATCCCCCGCAATTCAGCTCATCTTCCTCCCGGTATGCGCCAACCAGTTGAAGGGCTTTGCTGATCTGCTCGTCCGTATGGTGCTGCACCGGTAATGGCGCCTCACGATGCAGGCCTTCAATCTCAACTAAAACGTTCCGTTCAATGCGCCCCTTGGGCACATTGGCGCGATTGTAGACCTCCAATTCATCCAGCAGATACGGCCTTTGTTTGCTGGTACAAGGGCCATGTACACAACTTCCCTGGCAGGCGAGGATCTCAACGAAGACCCGGGTGTCAAGCTCTTCTATTTTAAGTCCGGTCAATGCCCTGTTAATACAGTAGACACCGGCCAGGGTCATGAAACGTATGTCGTTGAAATCTCCCAACAACCGAATAGTCTCATTCATCCCACCTTCAACGGGATAGAGCGCTCCTTCGCCTGCCGCTTCAGGCAGGAAGGTATCCCCGCCTCTCGGGATCATCGCATCCGGGTCTATCCCCTCTTCATTAAACCAGCGGTGAAGGTCCTGAAAGGTAAGCGCTACATCAAGGAGGTCTGGATGGCGATCCGCTTCACGCTTTTTGGCGGCACAGGGTCCGATGAAGACGATACCGATTTCCTCACCGAAGATTTTTCGCAGAAGTCGGCAGTGTGAAAGCAGTGGGGATAAAATGGGGGTAACGGAGTCTGCCTGTTCCGGGAGATATTTCTGGACGAAATCGACTGCCGCCGGACATGCCGAAGAAATGGTAAGCTTGGCGTCGCCTTGGCGGAGATGCTCGGCAACGCGTGCTGAAACCTGCTGAGCGCCGAGTGCGGTTTCACTCACACCCGTGAAGCCCAATCTTTTCAGCGCAGCTATAAGGTATGATGGTTCAAGGCCGGCAAACTCGCCAACATAGGAGGGTGAAAGTGAGACGTAAACATGGGATTTCTGCCGGAGAAGGTCCTTCGCCTGATAGAGGTCGTCTCGAACCTTTTTCGCTTTTGTGGAACAGACATCCACGCAGTGGCCACAGAATATACAGAGATCGGAGGCAATGGAGGCTCGCCCCTCCTCAATTTCGATCGCCTTCACGGGACACTTGCGGACGCATTTGAAGCAATCCTGGCATTCGGTCTTTTCCGTATAGACAGGCTTTCTAGAATCCATGCTAAGCATCGGATCGCCTCCCGACAACTTGCTCCAAGAGCTCGGCCAGAATCTCCAAACTCACGCCGTGATACATCCGGCCGTTAAGCTCCAGATTCGGCCCCTTGCGACATTCCTCCTCGCACCTGCTGCCAACCAGTTCAACCTCTGCGACAAAACCGTGCTCTTGCAGGTACGCCTCGATGAACTCGAGATTCTTTCTGTTTCCCCGTCGGAAGCAGGAGCTCCCCATGCAGATTTTTATTCTCGGCTTCACAGAAAGTCTCCTCCAATCAATGAGTTGACGGCATATTTCATGAAGGACCTACACACAGTGCCGCCAATCATGATGTCAGATCTTCCTATTGCGTGACGACAACCTAAGGAACAACAAGATTTTCCGAGGAAAAGCTCCAGATACTGCTGAAGCCTGATGAAGCAAGGATGTCAGTTACTTTCCGGGTTTCTGCGAGCGGAACAGGCGAAACAAACTGCTCCCCATGTATGGCAAGTTGCCGAGGATATGGAGGACACACGTATCGATATTTATTTATCGTATAGCACAACCTGTCTACACTGGTCAAGTTAATTGATAATGTTTTATCTATAGACAGAAAAACTCACTACAAGACTGATTTTGCCCGATTTTCCCCACCCATTCATCGCACAGTGGAAACAAAAGCCACCAGGAAATGCACCCGGATATGGCTAACAATTAGAACGTTCGGAAGAATGGCTAAATATTCAGACGGATGAGGGAGGAACTGGTGTAGCGTTTAGAAAAATGACTGAGCCTGCGAAAAGTTTACCTAGTTTCCATCCGGAAACTCCGGATGTGAAACTATTGGTTTTCAATTCAGAAACGAGGGATTTTTCGTCCTGGCAAGAAAATCAAGGGATTGCGCGGAGGCGTACACAGGTACGCCGCACAAGCAAGCCCGCTGATTGACACAGCCAGGGAGGAAAAGAACCGTTTCCGGATGAAAACTACCTAACGGGGAGAGAATATAGTGCGGGAATGGAGCGGTCTGCAAAAAACTGAGGGAGAGAAACATCCAAGAAATCATTGTCTCCCAAAAAAAGCAGAACAAGTAACTTCCTGCCTCCAACCCCCTCACCTGGAGGATCAGGGGCTGTTTTCGGCAGCACTGGCGGGTATTCAGGACAGCGGGACTCCAGGTATTCAGAATGGTGAGTCCCTCCTTTTCCCGCAATACATCACGGGGAAAGATTTTGGTAGGCTTCAAGTGCACCCGGGAAGGGACGTAGCGCTCGAGCAAAGATGCCAAGCGAGTATGCAATGGCAAGCCCATAATTGGTAATGGGAACCCCGACTTGCTGACAGCGGATAATTCGGGACAGGACCTCGCGCCGGTTCCACATGCACGCGCCACAGTGTACGGCGAGTTTGTAGGAGCTCAAATCATCAGGAAAGTCGTGTCCTTGAACATGAGTAAAATCAAGTTTTCCGCCGACATACTGGCGCAGCCAGCGGGGAAGCTTCACCCGGCCGATGTCCTCGCCGATCGGATGATGGGAACAGGACTCGCAGATCAATACTTTATCACCCGGGACTAGATTTTCTATGGCAAGGGCACCTCGTACGAATTCAACAAGATCGCCCTTGAAACGGGCAAAGAGAATTGAGAAAGAGGTCATAAGAACATCATCAGGCGTATCGCCGGCAACCTTGAGAAACGCCTGGGAATCGGTTACCACCAATGCAGGAGGCCGCTTCAATCGATCAAGGGCATCACGCAGCTCCCGCTCCTTCACCACCAGGCAATAGGCATCGCTATCGAGGATATCCCTGATCGACTGAACCTGAGGAAGTATCAGACGGCCCTTGGGAGCCTCCAGGTCGATCGGTATCACGAGAACCACAAGTTCGCCTGCCGGAACAAGGTCACCAATAATTGCCGGAGCATTGATGAATTCTTCCGGAGCAGCAGTAACCAGCGCCTCACGCAGGTCGAGAACACCTTCTCCCCGGGCCGCAGACGTCTCGACACAGGGAATCTTGAGCTCCTTGAGTCTGGCCTCTTGGGCGCTGTCGACCCTGGCAACATCCGTTTTGTTAAAGACCACGATTACCGGAATTTTTCGTTCCCGCAGTTCCGTAAGGATGGCCTCCTCGAAGTCACCCCAATCACCCGCAACGGTGACAATAATTCCAACGTCGGTGCGATCAAAAACCTGCTTCGTTTTCTGTACCCGCATTTCCCCCAGTGCCCCCACATCATCGATACCCGCGGTATCAATAAAGAGCACTGCACCAATGGGAAGCAATTCCATGGGTTTCTCTACCGGGTCCGTAGTGGTACCGGCAATGTCTGAAACAATCGAAACGGTCTGCCGGGTCAGGGCGTTCAACAGGGATGATTTCCCCACGTTCCGTCGGCCAAACAGCCCGATATGCAATCTAAAACCCTTGGGTGTATTTCTCATGGCTGTTTTTTCTCCTTCCTGAGCGGAGAGCCCAGTCTTGTAACATTCTCCGCTGATACCAGTTCGTCAAAATCTTCCGCAGTGAGCAGTCCATGGTCAAGTACAATTGCACGGACGCCCCTGCCCGAAGCCGTCGCCTCCGCTGCTATCTCCTGAGCCGCCTGATATCCGATCATATCGATAAGCGCGGTCAGGGTTGCTGTCGCACCATCGACATTTCTGCGACACCTTGCCTCGTCAGCCTCCAGCCCGACAACACAAAACCTTCGAAGTACGGAACAGGCATTGGTCAGCAGGTCAAGGCTCCCCAGGAGAGAGTCGGCAATGAGCGGAAGGAAGGCGTTTAATTCCAGGTTCCCCAGGGAAGAGGCAAATGTTATGGATTGGTCATGGGCCATGACAGCCATGGCCGCCTGGGAGACAGCTTCAGGTATGACAGGATTGACCTTGCCCGGCATGATGGATGAGCCGGCCTGACGAGGCGGGAGGCGAAGCTCCCCGATGCCGGCATCGGGCCCTGAAGAGAGAAAACGTAAATCGCCGGACACCTTCAACAGGTTACTGGCGCAGGCTTTGAGAATGCCGCTCACTTCAACAAAAACATCATTGTTCTGTGTCGCTTCGATGAGGTTCTCCGCCCGAGCCAGACCCAAGCCGGTGATACTGCGGAGATTCTCGGTAACCTGAAAAATAAATTGTCGCGGCGCAGCAAGACCGGTACCTACCGCTGTCCCGCCCAGGTTGAGTACCCGAAGTCGCTCCTCGCACTTGTAAATCCGCCAACGATCCCTGCCAAAGGCCTCAGCATAGGCAGACATCTCGCGCCCCAGAGTAATCAGTACCGCATCCTGCAACTGAGTTCGAGCAACCTTGACAACATGGGCAAAGGCTTTTTCCTTGTTTTGGAATTCTTCAAGAAGAGCAACGACTTCACGCTCCAGAACGCGAAGTCGATTGATCGCAGCAACCTTGAGAGCGGTGGGATAGGTATCGTTCGTTGACTGGTGGAGATTGATGTCTTCCAGAGGGCTCACACTGTCATAATCTCCCGGTCTTTTCCCAAGGAGTTCAAGTGAGCGGTTTGCCAGGACCTCGTTGACATTCATGTTGGTCGACGTCCCCGCACCACCCTGAAGAGCATCGACAACGATGTGGGCATCCAACTGCCCTTCCATCATCTCCGTACAGGCCGCCTCGATTGCAGCTGCCTTGTCGCTGTCCCACCAGCCAAGCCCATGATTCGTTCTGGCACAGGCAAGTTTGACCGCTCCATAGGCGTGTATCAGTGCGGAGTTCACGGGACGATTGGAAAGGGGGAAATTTTCGAGTCCGCGAATGGTATGGATGCCATACAATGCATCCATGGGAACTTCGCGCTCGCCGAGAAGGTCTTTTTCGATTCGATTGTTGGTCATAGTATTTACGATAACCCACCCAAAGCAGGAATATGTCAATGGTGCGGCTGTGTAGGGGCGGCCCCGTGTGGCCGCCCATCGATGTCGAAAGAAGGGCGGCCACACGGGGCCGCCCCTACGAATCCGCGTTGTGCAACGATCAAAAATAGATGTCGTGATCACCATTCTCTTTGATACTCTTGAGCCGACTCACCACCATATCCTTCGTGTCACCATCCGATAGCCTTGCAAGCTCGTCGGCTATGAGTCGCTCACCCACTTTCCGGGTTTCTGGTGACGCATAGTCAACCAAATACTCCTCGAGGGTAAGAAGAGCATTGGGAGTACAGTACTCCTTTATGAAACCGGGAATACTGAACTCCATGAAGTGCTCACCGGTTCTGCCAAGACGATAGCATGAGGTACAGAAACTTGGTACGTAGCCGTCTGCCATCAACTCCTGAATAACCGCGTCCAGTGAGCGGACGTCACCAAGGGAAAACTGTTCACGTTCCATAACCTGGGCATCACCCGCCTCAGTATATCCGCCAAGCTCGATCCGGCTTCCCGCATCGATCTGCGAAACACCGAATGACATGCACTCACGTCGCAGTTCCGCGTTTTCACGTGCGGTTAGTATCAGTCCGGTGTACGGGACGGCAAGTCGCAGTACAGCAATAAGCTTTTTAAACTCCGCATCATTCACCAGGTATTTCTCGTCGATATCAACACCGGAGGCCGGTCTGAGACGAGGAAAACTGATAGTATGGGGACCGACATTATAGCGATCCTGCAGATAGAGAGCATGGGTAACAAGACTCATCACCTCGAACTTCCAGTCGTACAGACCGAACAGCACGCCAAGCCCCACATCGTCGCAACCGGCTTCAAATGCCCGGCTCAGACCATCAAGACGGTACAGGTAGTCACCTTTTCGGGTGTTCGGCGGATGGATTTTGGCATAGGTTTCATGATGATAGGTCTCATGGAAAATCTGGTATGTTCCGATTCCTGCCGCCTTGACGGTTGCATACCCCTCGTGGTCAAGCGGAGCCGCATTGATATTGACCCGCCGGATCTCACCGTGCCCCACTTTCGTTTCGTACACAGCCCGGACGCTGTTGGCGATAAATTCAGCATCATAGGCCTGGTGTTCACCGAAAACCAGAATCAGCCGCTTATGTCCCTTGTTCTCCAGCGCTTCCACCTGCTGGCGGATTTCCGGATCACTCAACGTGCGTCGAATAGCAAGCGTATTGCTCCGTTTAAAGGCACAATAGGAGCAGTCATTGACACATTTATTACCAATATAAAGGGGGGCAAAGAGCACAATGCGATTACCGTACACATTCTTCTTCAGCTGCCGTGCCGTATCGAATATTTCTTCATTCAGTTCCGGAGTGTCGGCACGAAGCAGTACCGCGGTTTCCTCGACACTGAGGGCTTCCTTTGCAAGACTCTTGGCGATTATCTCTCGAACACGTGACGTTTCAGGGCGCTTGCCGTCAAGCAAACCATTGATAAAGTCTTCATTGATAAAATCAATAGCGCGTTCACTCAATTTCAAAGATGGCATTCCACTCATGTGTATACTCCTCTCGTATTCTATACGGCTTTCGTCTTCTTATTGGCTGAATCTCCGCGGCCTACTCCGATTACCCTGCCCATAGCACAGATACTATTTTTTATGCGACTATTACTCTCATCAGCATTCTCATCGCAACTGGCTTTTGCAGGGTAAATTTCATATAATTCCCGGTATTTTTTTGGGGTAAGGTTCGGCATGACGATGTTTGCCCCGCGGGAGAGACCGTGCACCCGTCCCTCGACACGATTAATGGTGGCCAAGGCAGTGGTGCTTGGAATGTTGATGAGCGGGCAGAGGATTCTGGTCAAGGCAACTACCTTACAGGTCATGAGTTCCGTACCCGGCACCTGTTCCCCGGATAGGCAAAGATGCTCCTCAGAAGACATCCCAAGCGGGGTCCCCGGATGAGGGATATACGGACCAATACCGATCATGTCAATATCGTATTCTTTAAAAAGCAGGATATCGTTTGCCAGGTCATCAAAAGATTGACCGGGTATTCCCACCATGATTCCGCTCCCGACTTCATAGCCAATTTCCCTGAGGTTGCGAAGAATTTGAAACCTGTCGGAAAAACGTCCAGGAAGAGGTGGATGAATTCGATCATACAATGCTCTGTTTGAGGTTTCAAAACGGAGAAGATACCTGTCTGCCCCGGCCCGGCGCCAGGCGATCAGTTCAGATTCGTCCCGCTCGCCAAGGCTCAGTGTAATCGCAAGATTTGTTTCACGCGTAATGTGCGTTATTATATCGCAAAGCCATTCACGGCTAATACCGTAATCTTCCCCAGCCTGAAGGACAACGGTGCCGTAACCAAAGTTCACCGCCATCTGTACGCAGCCCATGATTTCATCAGCTGTCATCCGATAGCGACACACGTCCTGATTACTAACTCTAATTCCGCAGTAACCGCAATCGCGCGCGCAGAAATTGGACACCTCAATCAGTCCGCGAAGATGTACCTCTTCACCAACATTGTCCCTGCGGATCTTGTCTGACTGTCGCCATAACTTTTCAAGCTCTTCCTGATCGTCGGTCTTCAGCCATTCGAGTATCTGTTCTTTTTTCATTCACTCTCCAGAGTATTACAACTATTCGCTGCGCAAGCTTGCAGTACTGGTGTTTGCACTTTTGCGTGTATAACAATCTCATAGGGAAAACAAGAAATCTTTGACCTGAGTCAAATTACCTGGAATCATACCCTCGTAAATCTTTCAGAATGGAATATTTCTCAATTGCAGTTTCAGCGCTTATCAGAACGCACTGCCAGCAAAGATTCTGGCAGCTCTTTCCAAAAGAAAGCGGCCGGATGATTCTCATCCGGCCGCTTTCTTTTGTCTTTGCTCTCGTCTCAAATCAGCTAGTGAATTGAAAAAAGAATTCTACATCATCAAACTTACCCCCCAAGCTTGGAGCGCTTGAAGTAGTGGGTGTGGAGGAGGTGATGAGCCTTGTCGCTCAGCGGCTTGCCGAGGAATTTCTCATACAGTTCGGTGATGTAGGGGTTTTCATGGGATTTACGGATTTTCTTGCCAGCATCCTCATTGTAGAGAACCTGTGTTCTCTTCTTGAGGACTGAGATATCACCATGGTGATACGGCTGACCGCCGCCGCCGATACAACCGCCGGGGCAGGACATGATTTCGATTGCATGGTACTCGGATTTACCGGCGCGCACTTCTTCAAGAAGTTTACGTGCATTGCCGAGTTCGTGTGCAATACCGATATTCAAAGTATGGGGACCAACCTGAACTTTTGCAGAACGGATGCCCTCCATACCACGGACAGCTTCAAAATTGACATTTTCAAGTGCCTGACCGGTAGCGAGTTCGTATGCGGTTCTGAGAGCAGCTTCGATAACACCGCCGGTTGCACCGAAGATTGGAGCAGCACCAGAGGACTCACCGAGAGGCGCATCGAAATCTTCGTCAGGAAGTGCGGCGAAGTCGATGTTCATGCGCTTGATGAGACGAGCAAGCTCACGAGTGGTGATGGAGTAATCAACATCAGGGTTGCCGTTGGTTTTGAATTCCGGACGCTCACACTCGTACTTCTTGGCGAGGCAAGGCATGACGGAAACGACTACCATCTTCTCTCTCGGAATTCCGAGGATGTCAGCAAAGTAGGTTTTTGCAATAGCACCGAACATCTGCTGTGGAGACCGGGCAGTTGAAGGAACATCAAGGAGATCAGGGAACGAATGCTCGAAGAACTTTACCCATGCAGGACAGCAAGAGGTAAGGATCGGCAGTACTACAGTCTTGTCACCATCAAGATAGCGGGTAAGACGATCGAGGAACTCGGAACCTTCTTCCATAATGGTAAGGTCGGCTGCAAAGTCAGTATCGAATACGTGGTCGAAACCAAGCCTGCGAAGTGCAGCGGCCATTTTGCCGGTTACGGAAATACCAGCTTCCATTCCAAGGTCTTCACCAAGTGCTGCACGAACTGCCGGAGCAGTCTGAACAACGGTGACTTTATCGGGATCGGCGATGGCATTAACGATTTCCCAGGTGTGATCACGCTCAACAAGAGCGCCAACCGGACAAACTGCAGTACACTGACCACAGAAAGTACAGACGGAATCTTCCAGGTTCATTTCGAACGCCGGAGCTACAACAGAGGTGAAGCCCCTGTTTACACCGGACAGACAGCCAACAGTCTGTACCTCGTTACACATGGTTTCGCAACGACGGCACATGATGCACTTGTCCATATCGCGAACGATTGAGGCAGAGATATCCTTGCGATAGGTGGACATGACACCTTCGTAACGGACTTCTTTGATACCGAATTTCTGGGCAATATCCTGCAGATCGCACTCGCCGGACTTCTGACAGACCAGACAGTCCTTTGGATGGTCGGACAGGAGCAGTTCGAGAACGGTTTTACGGGCATTGAGAACCCTCATGGTGTTGGACTTCACTACCATGCCGTCAGTGACAGGGGTGGCACAGGCCGGTGCAAGGTTCTTGCGACCTTCCACCTCGACCACGCAGATACGACAGGAAGCAGCCATGTTGTTCACATGCAGTTCCTCGAGGTTAAGGAAGCAAAGAGTAGGAACATCAATGCTCAGTTTCTTGGCAGCGTCAAGGATCATGCTGCCCTGTGGGACTTCGGTTTCTTTACCGTCAATGGTAATTTTTAGCATAGACATGTATATGTGCTCCTTTTCACTTATTGTTTAACAATCGCGTCAAACTTACACTTTTCGACACATGCGCCGCACTTGATACAGGCAGCCTGATCGATCACGTGTGCTTCCTTCACCTTGCCGGAGATGCAGTTTACCGGACATACACGAGCACAGAGGGTGCAGCCAACACACTTGTCAGCGATAATAAAGAACTCGAGCAGGTTAGAACAAACACCGGCAGGACACTTCTTGTCACGAACGTGTGCAAGATATTCGTCGGCAAAGGTATTCATGGTGGACAGAACCGGGTTAGGCATGGTCTGACCGAGACCACACAGTGCCGTGTCCTTGATGTTAACGGCGAGGGTCTTCATTTTTTCAAAATCAGCCTCGGTACCGGTGCCATTGGTAATTTTTTCAAGGGTCTCCCAGAGACGCTTGGAGCCGATACGGCACGGAGTACATTTACCGCAGGTCTCGTCCATGGTGAAGTCGAGGAAGAACTTGGCGATGTCAACCATGCAGGTATCTTCGTCCATGACGATCATGCCGCCGGAGCCCATCATGGAGTTTTTGGCCAGAAGATTATCGTAGTCGATGGGTACATCGGCGTCTTTATAGGTAAGAGCACCACCGGAAGGACCGCCGGTCTGAACCGCCTTGAACTGTTTTCCGTCAGGGCAGCCGCCGCCGATTTCGAAGATGATTTCTTTCAAGGTGATACCCATCGGTACTTCGATGAGACCAACATTGGTGATCTTGCCTGCCAGTGCGAAAACCTTGGTTCCCTTGGACTTCTCAGTTCCGATGGAAGAGAACCAATCAGCGCCTTTCAACAGAATGGCCGGGATGTTGGCAAAAGTTTCAACGTTGTTGACGATGGTCGGCTTGCCCCAGTAGCCGGCGTTGGCAGGAAAGGGAGGCTTGGTGTAAGGCTCACCGCGGCTTCCTTCCATGGAACGGATGAGAGCGGTTTCCTCACCGCAAACAAAGGCGCCTGCGCCGTACTTCAGTTCGATGTCGAAGCTGAAATCGGAACCGAAGATGTTATTGCCCAGAACGCCATAAGCGCGGGCGTCGTTGATAGCCATGATGAGGCGCTTAATGGCAAGCGGATACTCAGCACGGATGTAGACAACGCCGATGGATGCGCCGATTGCATACCCGCAGAGCGCCATTGCTTCAACGATTGAATGCGGATCGCCTTCGAGGACTGCACGGTCCATGAATGCACCGGGGTCGCCTTCGTCGGCATTACAAACGACATATTTCTGGTCGGCCTGGTTCGCAGCTGCAAAACTCCATTTCGTACCGGTAGGGAAACCGCCGCCCCCACGGCCACGGAGCCCGGATTTCTTCATTTCGTCGATAATCCCGGCCGGAGTGCTCTTCGTAATGGCATTGGCAAGTGCCTCATAGCCGCGCACGCCAATATAATCCTCTATATTCTCAGGATCGATAAAGCCGCAGTTTCTGGTGGCAATTCTAAGCTGTTTTTTCGTTGAATCCATTCTCGAACTCCTCCCCTTATTTAAAATTCAACCCTGTTATAGTTAACGGGAATTACGGTGCCGGTAACTTCGCCGTTCTTCAGGTACTTCTGCACCAGTTCCCTGGCGCCCTTCTCATCCAGCTTGCCGAAACAGACAGGGTCTTTGCCGGGCAGGGTTACGACAACAGTCGGCTCAGAGTGACAGTAGGTCATGCAACCGGACTGCATGTATTCAACATTGCTGACGCCTTGCTTTGCTGCTTCGTCCTTCATAGCTTCCAGAACAACCTTGCCGCCAGATGCGATGCTGCAGGTAGCAAGGGAGACGTTAACGACAATCTTGTCCTTTTTGGCTGCTGCTTTGGCCTTGGAATCTGCCTGCAACTTCATGAGATCAGCCACAGATGATATTTTTGCCATGATTTAACTCCTTCGGTTCTATTAAATTAATATTCAGCAATAATTGATTTAACCTGATCAGCCGATACATGGGCATAGACCTTCTCGCCGATAGTCAGGATCGGGGCCAAGGCGCATGCACCAACGCAGCGGAGACAATCTATAGAGAACTTGCCGTCCGGAGTAACTTCGCCAACCTCAATATTCAGTGCTTCCTTGAATGCTTCAACAACTTTCTCAGCACCCTTAACGAAACAGGCAGTACCCATGCAGATAGAGATGGGATATTTGCCCTTCGGAACCATGGTGAAGAAAGTATAGAAGCTTACAACACCATAAACCTTGGCCAAGGAAACGTCCATGTAGTCAGCAACGAATTGCTGTACTTCCTTGGGCAGGTAGCCGAAAAGGCTCTGTGCTTTGTGAAGCACGGTAACTAAGTGACCTTCTTTCGTGGGGAGCTGATTAACGAACTCTTCCAGTTCTTTGTAAAGCCCTGAAGGTAGCGTTGCACGATCCGGAAGTCTGCAGTCCCCTGTTAATGAACACGTTGATCCTGATTGCATAATTGTTGACCTCTCCTTTCGTTATTAGCCAAATGGGAAGCTTGGCCTGTGTTTTACCTCAACAAACAATCACCCAAACAACATAGGCTACCCAATGTGCTTAAGCAAGTGCACGCATTGTCCTGCTAGAAGGGATATCCTGGTGACAGCACTGTCAATCCTCGGATGATCCGACGAAACATGTTAGATGGATTTTAAAAGAAGCAGATAGAAAGAAGTTTGACATTCTTGGGGAATGTCCCGGAAGAACCACGCGGTTCCAAAGCCATGTACTGCCGCAGGCAGGATATACCTCAACCATGACATCGAGTCAGAGACCAAGAGGCACTTCACCATAAGTCCAGTTATTTGTCAAGGGTATTTTCCCTCCCCTTAACATGTCGAAAAACAGTTCGTTAAAACGATTTTATAACTTCTCATCAGGATTTTGAGGCCCAAGTCACGCCATACGAACATCATGACAAAACAGATAGAAACGTATGATGAATTTTCTATGCATACAGATACTGTTTTTAAGAAAAAAACCAACGAACTATAGCGATCGCTCTTTTTTTCGCCGCACCGGAAGCTGCTTCTCACATGCAATCCGGTGGCAACAGCGCAATTTTCTACCTGAATATCGATATCTTTGGCAATGAATTACCGAACAACTATACTATATTGAACAACTGGAAGGGAGGAGAATCTAGAGGCTGGCCTTAACTCGCCGAACCGGTGTTTTGCCGGGTTGCTTTCAATTTTATGCGGAAAGGATTTCATCATAACCAATATTTTTTGTCAATGCAAAAAAATACGAGAATTCAGGCAAATACACTGCCCATGAAGAGTCGCACGGATGAAATACCATCCTGACTTCAGAACAATAACTCTACTAGCCGAGCAAGATTTTTTCAGGGGACATCCAGTCAGTTTTCACAGTGGCTGGTTTCGTTATGCCAGGGGTCTATATGCATCGCCAGGATTCTAGCTGTTCGCGTATGTGGTCAGTTTACCAAACAACTATGTAGGGCAAAAGATCCCCACGGATGACGCCGGCCTCAATCGGCCGGATTGCTGCATCAGTTCTTGCGACAAAAGAAAGAAAAGGGGCCACAGTAAAACTGTGACCCCTTGATTTTATGGAGGCGGCGAGCGGATTTGAACCGCTGAATAAAGGTTTTGCAGACCTGTTTTACCTGTTTCAGGCTGTTTCCACACGTCCAGCAATGCTCACTTAACCAATTGTTTTATTTGACATTATCTGATTTTTCGGCTATTTTTGTTTCAGTATGTTTAAGCCTGTTTTTGTGTCTGCCAAACAAAAAAAGGCCACGCGGAGGCCACGCGAACGTTCTGTGGAAACTAGGATTAGGCCATGCAGAACATATTTTCAGGCCACGCATAAACCTTCTGAAGCAGAGGTAACAATCGATGCCTGAGTTCAAAGGAAAACTCACCGACTTCTATCTGAAAGCCTTGACAACGGGACTAACCAAAAAACCTCCTCCAAGGGAATATGATTTGCGGGAAGGCCATGGGTTCGGAATCCGGGTCCGCAAGAGTGGTGTGATCACTTTTTTCTACATATACTCTATTAACGGAAAACGGCGCTTTCTTAACCTGGGCATCTATGGACCAACCCCAGACACATCACTAGCCGAGGCCCGACAGAAATATGCCGAGGCATACATTCAAGTCAAATCCGGCGTTGATCCACAAGCACCGCCGCCTGAGCCGCCTCCAGCTCCAACAGAACCTGAATTTACGAACGTCACCGACTTGAAATCGAAATACATCAAGCATATCAAAACGCATCTTGTGGAGCGATCCGTGAAGCACCAGGACGATCGGCTGGAGAAACATCTGATTCCGGCTTGGGGTGACCGACCCACCACGAGCATTCGGCGGCGTGACGCAATTGAACTGATCGAAAAGATCGCGGCAAAAAAGCCGGGAGCGGCCCGCAATGTCCTCCTGGCGGCGCGGGCGATGTTCACCTATGCCCGCCGCCGTGAAATGGTTGAATACAACCCGTTCTCCGAAGTCGGGCTTGCCGTTCCGGCCGCAACGGCAAATGACAGAGATCGGACTCTGAGTGACGACGAGTTGAAAGGCACAGTCTTGCCCTATCTTCTCGCCCCTGGCGGCAACACCATCCTGAAGAACGCGCTGCTGATGATTCTCATAACCGGCCAGCGGCCGGGAGAAGTCTCCGGCATGCACCGGAACGAAATCAATGAGGATTGGTGGACCATTCCCTGGCAGAGGATAAAGACCGAATGCCGTAAAGGTAAAAAGAATCCACAGGACCATCGGATTTTTCTTACTCCCTTGGCAAAATCCTTTTTGCTTCCTTCTGATGACTACATTTTCCCTGCAGGCCGGGGAGCGGAGGGGCCTGTCAGAACCAACTCTCTGGCCCATCATATCCAGTTTCAGAGTCCGAGCTATCTCGGCCTACCCCGATGGACCCCTCACGATTTGAGGAGAACGGCACGAACCGGGATGGCTGCAATAGGTGTTCTTGAACGCCATGCGGAGGCTGTTCTGAATCATGCCCAGGAGGGCATGAAGAAGATCTACGACCGACACCAATACGACAAGGAGAAAAAATCCGCGTTGACCAGATGGTCGAAGCACCTGGAAAAACTGATAAGGGAGATGATGCAGCAGCAAACAGACCAATAGGCTTCTCTCGAGATTTCAGATTACATGAAGGATTGAGCATCACTCTGGACGGTTCGAAGGAGATCGAACTGAACGGGATCAAAGTCAGGATGGTTCCTCTCTACCGTTGGTTATTGTCCTGACATTAGTGCTTTGCCAGGTCAGTGAACCCCTTCCGCACCACTCATATCCCACATCGTCCCGCGCCAATTACTGATCAACCCGCGGTCCCCGCACACCGGACACATCCAGACGATGTCATCGGTTTCGGGATCAACGAAGCCGACGATTTCCTCCCGGCAGGGCTTACGGTTCGGCCGGCGCTGACACCGCACCAGATACTCCGGAGAATAGTCCGGCTCCGGAAACGATGCCATGACAGTAATTGCCGTTAAATACTCCGCAAGCTTTCTTGCCCGGGGCGGCCCAGCGGGGATAGGTTCCCACTCTTCGTCCAGGAAGTGAGAGATGTCTGTTATCCACGTGTCAGCCATTGTCACTTCCCCTTTTCCAGGTAGTCCGCCGCGTCTTCCAGGCCAAGGGCCAGAAACGTTGTTTCATATCCCTTATACGAGTCCAGCAGCTTTTCCGCCTTCTTTTTCAATGCATCCAGGTTTATTCGCGTTTTGTTCATCTTTATTTCCGCCACGGTGAGCCTCTTCTTCAAATCGTTGACGGCTACCAGATCGATTTCGTTCTGGTTACCCTTTTCCCAATAGGAACCGATGACATTGAAGTTGCCGCCGGCGGCAAAAAGTTCGTGAAAAAACCTCTCCAGCATCATCCCCGACCAGGTGGCATAATCCCTGTCGACAATTTCCCTTACATAGGAAAAGTTGCCTGTTTCGACAGCGGAGCGGTTCCTGAAAATGAACCTGAACCAGAAATTGAGGAAGTTGTCGTTGATGAAGTATTTCAGCAGTCGCGCATTGGGTCGGGCATTGATAGGCTTCCGTCGCGAGATGATGCCGTAATCCTGTTCCAGTCTTGCCAGGTAGGCCCCGGCGTGGATCTCCAAGATGGACTCAATCTCTGTCCGGGCGGTTTTGCCGCTTGCGATCAACTCCAAAATGGAAAAATAGGTGCCGTACTCCCTGCCGAACTCCTCGACCAGAAGGTTCTTCCCTTCGTTGATGAAGGGAGAATGCTCGTTGAGCATGAAATTCAGCATCTCGTCATAGGAAAAGGCGCCATTTGATGCCAGGATCTCCAAGTACTTGGGAAGCCCCCCGGTCAGGGCGTAACAGTCGAAGAGCGTTTTCAGGTCGTTTTTGCCGTGGTCGCGCAATACGGTTTGGATGTTCCTGATGGAAAACGGCCTGAGCAGCAGGATACGGTCAGCGCGACCGAAGAGAGGCTCCTTGGCCTCCTCAAATATCCGGTGCATGAGTGAGTAAACAGAGCCGATGCAGATCAGGTTCATCTTGCACTTGGACTTGGTCACGTCCCACAGATGCTGGATTTCGGAGTACACGGCGGGGTTGACGCTCATAAACTCCTGGAATTCGTCCAGGATCAGCGTGA
>RPRC01000141.1 GCA_003857395.1 Geobacter sp. | reverse complement strand
GGGAAATATGGCCCGCGGAAACCAGAATATCACCCAACCTTAAAGGACTGATTTTCGACGGCAGTTCCTCTTGGCCCTTCTGAAAATCCAGCAGTGCAGTAAGCTGTCGTTCCGTGAGGAAGCCGAGCCGAACAAAGATTTCTCCAAGCTTTCCGCCGCTCTTTTTCTGTTCGGCGATAGCCCGCTCGAGCTGTTCTTCACTGATCTGCCCTGCCTGCAAAAGCAGTGCGCCAAGCATCTGGCGAACACCTGCCGCAGCCTTAACGGCATCCTCCAGATGGACGAGCTGCTCCTGAACAGAAAGAGCCACCTTGAGGTCGATCGGATCAATGACACCCATTTTGGTAAGCACCTGGCCCAGCAACTCGTTGGTAGCCCGCTGCTCCTCCAGTGCCAGTTCCAAATCTCGGGAAGACACGAATCCGCCATCCACCAGTATCTGGCCTATGTAACGTCCGGCTTTTATTTGTGACGCCATGTTGGGTCCTCAGTTGCTTGTGCCATATTTCGCAATTGCCATTTCCTGTATATTGCTCGTGATTGCAGGGAGTACCATGGCCCGAGAGGACTCTGCCGAGGTGATCCGGCAGTCGCCATCTCTTGTTTTAATCATATTGGCCAATTCCCTAAAATCAATGGAAAGGACATTAGTCCGTTACATTTTGACTTTATCGGCATGCAGAGAAAAAACTTTAGAAAAAAATTGAAATAGCCTGGGTAACTCAGCACGTTCCTAAAAGAAACAGCGGTATCCTAAAAAACCCCTCCCGCTTGCGCGCCGGAGCTAGGTTCGTCAAGGGAGGGGATACAAATTCCCGCTGTCCGTACTACCTAAGCTGAATAGGTACAAATTTGGAAGGTGTCTTTACGAGGAAGAAAAGAGGTCAGCGGATTTGTAACGTAAGCAAATTCTCGAAATATTGTAGACAGGCCCCTGTGGTTGCCCATGATTTGGGCAGGCACAGGGGCCTGCCCCTACACACCCACCCTTTTGCACATACAAAGGAGGGAGGACTTTTGTCAAGCGAATCAAGAACAGCAAAACTAACTGGTTTCCAATTCGGAAACGAGGATTTTTTTGTCCTGACAAGGAAATCAAGAGATTGTGCGGAGACGTACTACTGTACGTCGCACAAACAAGACCGCTGATTGACGCTGTCAGGGCGAAAAAGGACCGTTTCCGGATGGAAACTAACTGGAATGAATCAATCTTTCACTGATCAGTCGATAGGCCAGCTTTTCTCCAGATCCGGAGGATAAAAGTTTTCCTTCGTCCGGTTGAAATACCCGAACTGGATGCGCGGAAATTCCTTCTTTATCTGTTGGAGCATGCGGTACATACCGATTCCTTTCCCGGAAAGCCCCATCCTTTTGTTGTAGAAATCCGGGTCAATCGAGAGATTCCTCATTTGGATCATATCCACACCGGTATCGCCGATGAGCTTCAGAAGCGCATCAATCTCCCGTCTTTCATCGCTCAGGCCCGGTGATACGAGGTAGTTGATCATAACAAAAAGGCCCTTCTCCTTGGCGATTTTCAGCGATTCAACGACGTTGGAAAAGGTATAGTCCACCGGCCGGTAATACTTGTCATAGTATTTTTCCTGCGCCGAGTTCAGAGAAAAACGCATGGAGTCCATGCCGGCGTCACAGAGCATCCTGATGCGATCCGGCATGGAACCGTTGGAATTAAAGTTTATCGTTCCGCGACTGGTTCCCTTTTTCAGCCTTCTGGTTGCCTCTGCAACCACGTCCGCCTGCATTATCGGATCACCTTCGCACCCTTGCCCATAGGAAACGATCGGCTCCGGGGCTTCCTGGAGATGGGGAAGAGCCAGCTGGACAATCTCCTCCGCTGTCGGAACAAAATTAATTCGTTCCTGGTTGGAGGGACAGCAATCGGAAGGCTGGAGACTGATACAGCCGAGACAGCGCGAGTTGCAGGTCGGAGAGGTGGGGAGGGGCGCCTCCCAGCGCCGATAGAAGAGGTTTTTCGCGGCAAAGCAGTGGTAGTCAAGGGCGCAGCGCGCCAACTGCTCCAGAAGCCGGTTATCAGGCATCTCGGCCAGAAGGCGCCGCACCAGGGGATCAAGCTCCCGGTCGTCGTAGTTACAGGGATTCCAGTTGTCATTGGTATCGACCCGACTGGCGGCAACCACGAAACAGTCCCGCTCCTCGTCCCAGCCAACAGCGGTATAGGACCAGAGGGGCAGATGCACTTTTTTCCGGCTGTAATCGCAGGCAGGAAGCAAGGTCCGCACATAGCCGGGCGCCATGAAAGCGGAGACGGCCTGGATCGGCGCCCTGCGCTTCCCTTCCCTGACCGAGTCCAGGGTCATAAATTGTTTTCGCTTTTCGTCCCACGCCACGGGTGGGGTGCCGGGGATCGTAAAGATCCGGCTTCCCTCCGGAAGCGGTATGAGTTCCACAGCTTCCGGAAGAACTGCTTCAGGGCCATTCATCCCCGCCATGCAGAGTTCCGGGTGATCGTATATGTTTCCCTTCGCATCCGCATAGAGAAGCTTGGGCATTGATTTCGTTCGCATTGTTCTCCCTCCGTTGAATGACAACCCTAACAAAAAAAAGGGTTCCCGGCAAGAACTCACCTCAATCCCCCTTTGATAAAGGGGGATTGAGGTGGGTTGAATTCAGGTCTGAGACTGAAGCAACATCGCACGTTCTCTTGCTGGAGAAAGCAACTTCTGCTGTCCATGACCAGCAATCTCCGCTACAATAGCCCCCATGAAAATCCTTCTAACAACCCTTCACGCAAAATTTATTCACGCATCGCTGGCACTGCCCTGCTTGAAAGCGGCAACGAACAAAATGGCGGGAATCCAGAGCGTCATTCGGGAGTTCACCGTTAACGAACAACGTACAGGGATTCTCCGCGAACTCATCAGCGAGGAAGCGGATCTGGTGGCATTTTCCTGCTACATCTGGAACGTTGAAGCGGTAACGCGGATTGCCGCAGATTTGAAACTGGTGAGACCGGAAACACTCCTGGTTGCAGGAGGCCCCGAGGTCTCCTATTCCGCGGAAGAGTTTCTCCGAGACAATAGTGCCTTTGACTTTGTTATTTGCGGGGAAGGAGAGACAAGCTGGCAGGAACTCCTGACATACCTGGTAAAAAATGCGGACACAGCGATAAACCCAGACGCAATGCCCGCTGGCATAGCATACCGAAACGAGACAGGTATCGTTGCCGCACGGGAAAGGGATCCCATCGAAAATCTCGATGAGATCCCCTCCCCCTTCGCCCTGGATCTGGTCGACACGACCAAACCACTGGTCTATTACGAAACATCCCGCGGCTGCCCTTTCAGCTGCGCATTCTGCCTTTCGTCACTGGAAAAGGGCGTCCGCTCCTTCTCCATGGAGAGGATTCACGCTGACATCCTTTACCTCATCCAAAAGGAAGTCCACGTGGTGAAGCTGGTGGACCGGACGTTCAACTACGATGCCGGGCGGGCGGATGAAATATGGGACTTCATCCTTGCGCACAACAAAACAAGTACCTTTCATTTCGAGATTGCTGCTGACCTGCTGACAGAGGAAAATCTGCGAAGACTGTCCAGGGTGCCGGCAGGAATGTTCCGGTTCGAGATCGGGGTTCAGGCAACCGGCAAGGAAACTCTTTCCCGCGTGAGCAGAAAAAGTGACCCGGATCTTCTTCTGGCCATGGTAAAACGACTCAGGGATGAAACCGGAGTGACGGTCCATCTGGACCTGGTTGCCGGACTGCCGGGCGAAGATTACCAGGGGTTTCTCACCTCCCTTGGACGACTCTTTCCCGTCAACCCCCATCACATTCAGGTCGAACCGTTAAAAGTCCTCAAAGGTTCCCCCATGACCGAGATTGCTGTCCGGGAAGAGTACGCCTTTTCCGCAACTCCTCCCTACACGATATTGCGTACACCTGACCTCTCCTTCGACGAAATAGGACACATCGAGGAATTATCCCGACTTCTGGATCTTTACTTCAACAGCGAGCGCTTCAGCCGCTCGCTCGCAACAGTAGCAAGATATCTCCCGCTGACAGACTTTTTCGACACCATGGCGAGTTTCATGAAAAAGGAGACGAAAGCCGTACAGGTCTCGCTAAAGGGTCTCTTTGAACGAATCTGGCATTTCAGTGAAGGAACCCTGCCCAAGGAAGCGATCAGTGACTTCCAGGATGCACTTTGCTACGATTTTTGCCTGGGAGAATATCCCTCAGCAGGGGTCATACCATCTTTTTTCAGCGTGGAATGGAGACCGGTCAGGGAGACGCTGCCACGGCAAACCATCGATGCGGTCCTGGCCGGGGTGAATAAACCCTCAGGCAGCAGAGTTCGTACCTTTACTGCCCGTTTTACTCATGATTACAGGACCACTCCCCCGACTCCGGGTCTGATCGACCTGATCTTCGTCTATGTATCCGCTTCGGCACGGGGTCTACGGGTGGAGGTGTTTTCCCCTCTACCACCCTTCAGCAGCAGCCACAATCCCCGTACCAGCCCGACAAACTAGGCCTGAAAACGGAATCGATCACGTGAATGACACCATTGGAACATTCAATGTCAGCCCTGGTCACGTTTCCGTTGTCAACAACCAGCACCCCATGCCTGACTCTAACAGCCAGAGTTTTACCGTTCAGCGTAGGAGAACAATCCATTGCCCGGAGGTCTTCTTCGGACAACTTACCTTCCACAAGGTGATAGAGTAGTGTTTCTTTCAATAATTTGCTGTCAGCCAGAATCTCTTCAAGACTCAGTTTCAGGAAACCAACGTTATCCGCAGCAAATAGGGTAAAAGGCCCTGCTTCTTTCAGGGTCTCCTCCAGACCCGCACTTTTCAAGGCATCGACAAGGTTTCGGAACGAATCATCCGCCTCTAGGGTTTCAAAGATATCTTTCATTTCTTCCTCCCCTGACAAGTCACGTACTTGTGTAATGTCCGGTCAGTTATTCTGTTATTTCTTGACTATAATTATAGCCTAACACTTGCATATTATCAAATATTACTACAGTAATGCTGTTATGTTTTCCTTTAGACTCCTTTGATGTTCTGAACTTCCATCGGCAACCACCAAAGTCTGAATTCTGGCGTTTCCAGGCCGGTAAAATATATAAATAGTTTCCATCCGGAAACTCCGGATGTGAAACTATTGGTTTTCAATTCGGAAACGAGGGATTTTTTGTCCTGGCAAGAAAATCAAGGGGTTGCGCGGAGGCGTACACAGGTACGCCGCACAAGTAAGCCCACGGATTGACACAGCCAGGGCAAAAAAGAACCGTTTCCGGATGAAAACTAAATAAGTTAACCATAATTGATACACTCGCAAAAAGTGTGAATACGCTACATTTTGTCATTCCGACCAGAGGGAGGAATCTTGCTTTTACAACTGGTTACAAGATCTCTCCCTGTCGGTCGAGATGACAGCTCAGCGAATTTGCGAAAGCATCATAATTGATTATGTGCTACAGAGCATTATTTCATTGCAATATTTCTCGCATTATTATATTTCCTAGAAATACAATAACCCATTTCACAGAAGTCCTCAGTCATTAAGCGATATTCTTAAGGGTGTCAATCATGCAAATATCATTACCTGAATCAAAAGACATGAAGCTGGGTGAAATCCTGCTAGCCTGCCAGCTAATCACTGAAGTTGAGCTAGCCAAGGCTTTAAAAGTCCAGACACAAACGGGTGAGCATCTCGGATCGGTCCTGCTCACACTTGGATACCTGAAGGCGGAGGAACTACAGGAACCGCTAGGCTTGCAATTGGGCCTTCCCACCGTAAACCTCTACAACATGGAAATCGATCACACGGTAATAAATCTGCTGCCTTTCGAAAAAATGAAGCAGCATGAAGCTCTGCCGATTGCGGCCAGCAGCAAAAGTATCATCGTTGCCATGGTTCAACCGCACGACTATAACGCCGTCAAGGAAATCGAGTTTTTTATCGGCAGGAGTGTTCAGCCGGTCGTAATGGCCGCTATCCAGATAAACGCCGCGCTGAATATTATTGAAGATCTGGGTGGGAAATTGTCTGAACCACTCAGGGGTGCGGATATCGAAGCACATGTCAGGAAGCAACACCACCTTTCCGATCTGACCGAGCTCAAACAATTGTTCAAAATGCTTGTAGATCAGAAAGCATCAGACCTCCTCCTGTCGGCGGGGGCACCACCCTGCCTAAAAAAAGATACTGATGTTGTCAGGATATCAAGTACCTTCCTGACCCCACAGGATACTCTCTATTATGCTCGGGAGTTGTTGAGCGTGACGCAAAGAGAGGAATTCGAACGGATGAAAGAGCTGGACTTTGCCCACACCTATCCGGATATCGGCAGGTTCAGAATCAATATTTATCTACAAAGAAGCTCCATTTCCATAGCCGTCCGCCACATCAATGAAACGATTCCAACAGTCGCGGAACTCGGCTTGCCGCCATGGATTGAGGAATATGCCCTCAAGACCCAGGGACTCATCCTTATAACAGGTCCTACCGGACATGGAAAGACGACTACCCTTGCAGCCCTTCTCGACCTGATCAACAGGAAGAGACACTGCAACATCATCACCATAGAAGATCCTATCGAGTACCTTCACAAGCATAAGTGCAGCAATGTCAACCAGCGCGAGATCGGTTTGGACACAGACTCATTTCACGAGGGACTCCGGCATATTTTCAGGCAGGCCCCGGATGTCATAGTTATTGGTGAAATGCGTGATCCGGAAAGTTTTGCCATAGCAATCCAGGCCGCCGAAACCGGGCACCTGGTTCTCAGCACCATGCACTCCAATACCTCCACCTCAGCCATAGAGAGGATCATCGACGTTTTTCCTCCACAGCAGCAACAGCAGATCAGGGTTCAGTTGGCGGAAAGCTTCGTAATGATCCTGAATCAGCGGTTAGTCCCAAAGATCAACAAAACCGGCGTTGTCCTTGCTCTGGAAAAACTTATCGGCAGCGTCCGCTCCAGAAACCTGATCCGTGAAGGGAAAACCCACCAGATAAGAAGCATGCTCCAGCAGTCATCTGAAGAGTATGAATCCATTGATATCGCCTTGGCTCGGCTTGTAAGAGAAAACAAAATCTCCTTGGAGACGGGACTTAAATTCTGCGAAAATGTCGTCCATTTCAAACAATGCGCAGGCACGAATAAATAGCGGGGAGAAGGGGGGAAAAGCAAGGGGGAAAGGAATTTATTTAATGCAGATCCTGCGTACTTCATGAATATCTGTCAAGTGCTGGAATGCCTTCAGAATACCATCCTGCTTCAGGGTGGTCATGCCATCGGAAATTGCCGTTTGCCTGATCTCCGTCACTTCAGGCTTTCTCTTGATGAGCCCCTTGATCTCATCGCTACATTCAAGAAGTTCATGTATACCGAGACGACCATGATAGCCTGTATTACCACATTCCTCACAGCCAACCGGCTCGGCTAGCGTCAAGTCATCGAACACCAGGCCGTTGGAGCGGAACTGCTCTACCCCGTACTCGGCAATTATCTCTTCCAGTTCGACTGCATCGGGACGGTACACTCGTTTACAATTGTTGCAGAGTCTCCGAGCCAGCCTCTGGGCCAGAACGCACAGCAGTGAATCAGCAAAAGCGAATGGATCTATTCCCATGTCCAGAAGGCGGGTCAGCGTCTCAGGAGCGGTGTTGGTGTGCAGGGTCGAAAAAACCAGGTGCCCTGTCAGAGAAGCCTCAATGGCTATCGCCGCTGTTTCTTCGTCACGCATCTCGCCAACCATAATGATATCGGGATCCAGACGCAGAAATGAGCGAAGCGCCGCCGCGAAGGTAAGACCGATGCGGGGATTTACCTGTACCTGCCGCAAACCTTTTTGGGTAATCTCCACGGGATCTTCTGCGGTCCATATCTTCGTCTCAGGTTTATTTATCAGTGCAATCGCCGAGTGAAGGGTTGTTGTCTTCCCCGCGCCGGTAGGACCCACAACGAGAATGAGACCGTACGGTTTTGTAATCGCTTTCTCGAAGACCTGCTTGTTCCGTTCAGTAAGACCGAGACTTTCATAGGCAATGGGGTCGCCAGTGTGAAGAATCCTGATAACAATATCTTCAAGCTGCCCGACCGTGGGCATGGTGGCAATCCTCAACTCAACGTCTATTGGTCCGAATTTTTTGAAATTAATCTTGCCGTCCTGCGGTTTTCGTCTCTCAGCAATATCCAGATCCGACATGATCTTGATACGGGAGGGAATTGCGTATTTATATTTGTAGGGGATTTTCTGATAAATCTTGCAGCGTCCGTCGATTCTAATCCTGACAATGATATCGTTCTTGCCGGGATATGGCTCAATATGGATGTCTGATGCCCGTTTCTGGTAAGCGTCATAGATAATTTTATTGACCAGCTTCACAATTACGCTGTCCCGTTCCGTTACCTTCTTTACCTCGTCTTCAATATCCGGCTCATCGTAAAAGTCAGTCTTGGTAAGGATCTCCGAAATACTGTCGGGAATATCGAGGTTCATTTCATCTTCAATGGAAAGGGAAGAGGAGGCTTGCTGGATTTTGTAGAGTCGCTGTTGTGCCGTCAGGATTTCAGACTCTAGGGCAATAACGGGAATTATCTTCAGTCGCGTCGCTGTCTCAAGCTCTTTCAGTTCTGTAAGCTTGATGGGTTGGGCCATGGCGAGGGTAAGGGTACTGCCGATCTTGGAGATCGGAACGATCTGCTGTTTTTGGGCATAGCTGGCGTTTATGAAACGTGCAAAATCCGGATCAGTCTGCATAGTACCGAGAGAAACAAACGGCAGATCGTATTGGGCAGAGATTGTCCGTGCCATCTGCGCTTCTGTCAAAAACCCGAGCTTGACAAGAGATTTTCCCAAGGGGATGTTATCTTTTTTGCTCGAGACACGAGCCTGTTCGATACTTTTCTCGGTTACCAAACCTTGTTCAAGCAGAATATCCACCAGTTTTTTTCGTTTACCGGTCTGTTCCAGGATATAATTAAGGTCAGACTCCTTGAGAAAACCAAGCCGACACAAAAGCCTGCCGATGGTTTCACCGGGAAATGACTTCTGAAGTTCAAGAGCCTCATGAAGCTGCGGTTCGGTTATCAGGTTGCTCTCGAGAAGGATTTCACCGAGTTTCTTTATTGACATACAAATTTTCCTGTTGGGCCACAGCCCCTTGGCGTCACTGTACTACGACATCGAACCCTTTGTATCTGGCAAGTTCTCCCACAAGCGGATCTATGGGAACATTTGTCAGAAACCTGCGTGCACCATTTCGTCCGTTCCCCGTCAACACGAACCCGGAAAGCCTCACATTGAATGGGGTCCCGTCGTCTACCCAGAGCGGCTGCATACCGTATACCGCGGGTAACCCCAAGGAAGAAAGTACCTTTTCAGAAATCTCCCTGAAGTCGTCTTCCGGATTGAGCATGACAACCCGGTACCCTTTGAGTTCAAGAAGCCGCAACAAAGTATACTGCACAGGGTTTTTTTCGGAAAAAGAAATAACTACTTTTCTTTTGTTACCCTCACTGTAACGATCAGCTCTCACAGACAACGTAACACCGCTCAGAGCACCGTCATCAAGCAGCAGATCCTTGTTTTTCTCACATGGGGCGGAGAGCGCCGTGAATAGTTCGTCCACTATCGTATCCTGGCGACTCCCCTCAATGCTGTACAACACCTTACGGCCATCCGATAACTCGCTAAAAGCCGGAGATGAGTCAATCACATGGAAACCCTCTTTATCGAGGAAAGAAATCAACTGCGGGGGTATGCCCCTATGCTGCCCGGTCACATTGACCAGCACAACATCATTTTTCAACAGACTTTCCGAGGTCTTCTCTATCTTAAAATCAGAGGTAACGGTCAGTTTCGGGTCAGCACCAAAATCTACGGCAAAATTCTCTTCAACTGAATAAAATTTTGCTGCCGCAAGCAACGAAGAGAAAAATCTCTTCCGGTCAGCAGGGTTGCCCATTACTATTCTGATCCCGGGATCTTTCTCCGTCAGAATAGTTTTTACCATTGGTGACAGGGTCATCCCTTCATCAATAATAATCTTCCCGCCATCAGCTGCTGGAAACACGGGATATCGTTTTGGATCAAGAGAAAGAGAAAAATTCCTCCCCTGAACAACCAGGGGACCATTTTCATACCGGCCGGGTTGGAGGAGACGGTCCCAAACATCCCTGGTCCACTGGATTGATCCCTCCCTTCCAGCTGCCATGCGAAAAGAGTGCAGTACCATCCCGGGAGAACCTGACGTGGATACTTGCTCCCTTCTGATTTCACGATGCTTCTTTGCCCTAGCTATCTCCTGAGACTTTCGGAGCAGTTTCGTACGACGCCCCGAAGAAGCTCTTCCGCGACGGGAACCATGCTTTCCTTTGAGCCTTGTTATTTCTGTACTGTCAGATTGTGGTTTTTGGAGAGGTCCACCAGCAGCTTGCGTTTTAGACACCGCTTTATCAGTTTTCGAGGTTTTTGGGGTTTTGGGGATCAGGGGATTCTTGCTGCGAAGAGCCTTTGTATCAAGTTCAAACATGGGATCCAAGGCAAAGGAGTCGGAAGTACCCAGTGCCATAAAAATAACAACCACACAAAAAGTAAAAAACAGTCGCCAGGTGTACCGCTTCACGCTACCTCCGTCAATAAAGCACCAGCAGTAAATTTACCCTCTTGCCAGAGTAGGGGAAGACTAATGTCACAAGACATTACAGTGCGCAACAAAATACTTCTCAGGAAAACTCCAGTACAAAGGCTTTGATTTCAGTACCACCCTGCTCGTGGTAGGTGACGAGCTCAGCCACCCCGGGAAAAACAAAAGTTTTCACCAAAAAACCGTTTTTCAAAACTTCTTTGCCAGCCGGAAAAGGTCCGTTGAGTCCCAGCTGTGCCAGAATTTTGTCCAGAAAGGCCTTGGAAACTCCTCTTTTACCAAGGCTAATTCCCTGAAGAGCTTTTATCGTGTCCTTTTCCCTGAATATCCTGAAATCCACCTCTGGTGAAACATAGCGTTCCCATCCTGGATGCTGCAACGCATACGGAGCATCACGCCATTCACTACGCACAAAAGACGGCAGCCCTTTGATGCCGCCCTTGATTTTTTTCGCTGGTGTTGCTGTACGGTCTGCATTCTTAACAGGAGGAAGCGTCGCAGGAATCTTGCTGTCGCCATTGTGTAGCATCCAGAAGTAGATACCAATCCCCGCCACTGCCAGCAGGATGAAAGCCGTCAAAAACTTCGCAGAGAACCAACGCTTCGGCGGGGGAAGGACACTCTCCAGCAAAGGGTCATCATAAAGGTTTTGATAGGCCGGGAATTCTTCTTCCTCTACGATATCGCTGCTCAATCCCAAAATATCAGTTCCAGAACGAGCACTTTTCTGCGGGACCGATGTATTTTCAGCCTCGCCAATCACATCAACTTCCGCGTGCCCAGCCCCCCCCTGTCGGGATACAACATAACCAGGAATCCCCTCTTCTGAACTGCTATCATCTTGAGCGCTATCAGCAGCACTGGATGCAGTTTTATCCATCTCATGCTGAATTTCCCGCCAATCCTCCGGAAAGCTTCGAGAAATAAGTTCTGCAAAGTCCTGTTGCAACTGCTGCGCTGAGTCGCTGACGTTTATCCAGTCATCACACCAGCTTGTCCCTTTCTTGCCTTTACTATCAATGTCACCCATGAAGACAATTCGCGGCGATGCTGACCCGAGGAGCGATTTTATATGCCTCGACACCGTTTCACCAGAAACGGTTCCAATCGTGCTCTGTATAAAAACTACCGACGGCCGATTTTCGAAAACTTCCTTCAGGCCGTTGTCAAAGTCGGAGGCACAGCGTATCTTGCTCTTAAAAAAGGGCTGAAAGTACCCTATGAGGGTATCAACTCTTTTATCACTGGAAATAACAAAAACATTAAGCATACAGAACCCTCATATTTTGTATATATCGCACGCAACTATCTTCAATGTCAATGTTTTTTAATCATTTATCGTGGGGTCTTTCTTCCTTCGAAGCATCTCCGAACTAATCATATCGGGTGATAACTGAGCGCCAGATATCTCCATGAGATCTATATTATCATTAACATACCGCAAGGATACTGTCGACTCAGGACATAGGGTTTACTTTAGCACCCGTGTAGAGCACAAAACACTTAGTGCAAAAAGTATTTGCGAATAAAGGCACAAAAAAGGACATTTATCCAGACGTACGCTATGTTTGATGCTTGATAGAAACGGAGAGTAATTCGTACGAGGAGACAAACCAGATTCTAGCTCCCCGAAAGACGGAGGAAGCAGTCGCCCCGATACAGGATTGCCTCGGGGACCAGCGAGGAATGCGGGTACTCTTTCAGAAAAAGGTTAAACCCGTCAAGGGCCTCATGATATCTCCCTTGAGCAAAAAAAGCTTCAGCCTGCGCATAAAGCTGCCGCTCGGCTGATGGCACTTCCTTCTTGACACTATTTTTTAAAATTGCTTGTGTCTGATTACGGGTAGCGGACCGAGCACGGGACTTGGCAGGCATCCCTGAAGCCGGGAGCCGTAGCTTTTGCGCTGGAAGTGGTCTGGAGAGAGGAACAAGCAGTTCTTGATCGGCATAGATCAGATTCGGGTTACGTATTTTATTAAACAGGAGTATCTGCGGGAAATAGGTGGCTTTCCCAGAGAACTGTCGGGAAAGGGCCGATAGGGTATCCCCCCGCCTGACAGTGATTTTCTTCACCAAGACACCTTCTCCAGGCTGCGGAGACGCATCACTCTCCACCGGATTCGGCTGATAGAGGAGGTATTCCCCTGCGAAAGCGGGAGAACACGTCAAGAAAAAAAGTAGACAGAGCAGAAAGGTTGCAGGGAACCAGATCCACACAAGGGGAGCGATTCCGGATTGCGTCATAGCATCAGTTGCTGGAATAATTTTGCTGGCTGTCATGCTCTCCCTCGTCCGCAGAGTTCGTCCCTGAGACAAACATCAGGACACCTGTACTGTCGCGCAAGAACTGCACCTGAATCCAGAAAACCAGGTAGAAGCGAAAAGACACCCAGGCCTGCTAATGAATCAGTACGAATTACCCAGTTGATCCTTGTATCTGAAACGATTTTCAATTTGGAGATTTGTACCTGCGGCAACGCCCGGTTTAATCCTGTATGCCAGTACTATGCTTCGTTTCTCTCCCGGGCCCAGTTCGGAGAATCGCCAGATATGTTCACCCTTCTGACCATCAACAGCTGCAGGTTCCGATGCAACGACTTCAATTCGCACCGGCAAATAACTTGTCACTTCAACATCTTTTGCCATGCTCGAACCATTATTAACGGCACTGAGAACAAGATGGGCAATTTCGCCCGGCTTGAGACGTCCACTCTTTGCCTCCATTTCAAGGGTCACGACAGGCCGAGAAAAAACAAGGTGCACTGACGCTGTTGTGGACTTGGAACGGTCGCTCTCCGGTTCGAAGGTAACCGTGAAGGACGTTTCAGATGTATCGGCAACACCGGCTGGAGTAAACAGTTCGATTTTAAGTGACACCACTTCCCGTGGTGAAAGTGAACTGATAGAACCGGTAACAAGCTCATCCGTCTGTGTAACGCCGCTGCCGCCATTTCTATACATGGCATACCGTATCGAAGAAGGTATGGAAGTCTTAATTGTGATGTTTTCCCGGAAATTTCCCGTATTGATCACACTGACAGGGATAACAACCCTTTCACCCGGCAAGACGGTACGACTCTCGTTCTGAATCCTGACCGCCACGCCGCTTACCTTTCCTACCATGGCCGCAGAGGAAAGAAAAGCCTCTGACAGTTGCAGGGCACTATTGTGCAACTCTGCCCGGCAAAAGAGCTCCTGACCGGCAAGTGCTTCATCCTTCAAGCGGAATGCGACGGTAAATTCTTTTCGCCCCCCGGAACCAACTTCCATCTCGGCAACAGCAAGCCGGGACGTTCCGTCACGCCGGAATCCAGCGGGAAGCGGCTCAACCGGCTCATATTGGGCAGGATAACTGAGTGAGAAAGAAATTTTCTTAGCTGCTGCACTTCCGACGTTCAAGAGCGCCATCCGGTAGGTAATCGCTTCACCCGGTAGGACAATCTCCTTATCGGGCCTTACGACCATCCTGAGCAGCGGCGCTGAAAAAACCAGCGATATTTCCTTCGACAGTGAATGATCCCGATCAAACTTTGAGACCAGCCTTACTGGATAGGCACTTCTTTGCCCGTCAATAATGGCAGCAGGAACTGTCAGATCAACAATAGCGGAAAAACTCTCTCCAGGGGCCAGCTGGGGAGTAGATGCAAGCGATATCTCCGGATGACCTGCGGCGGCTATCCGAGCATTAAATTCCTCGGGGAAGCCCTCCTCCAGCACAAAACTGTCAGTTCCGTTGCCGCGATTGACAACTTCAAAGGGAATTGAAATCTTCACTCCTGCTTCCGAGCTTTCCTTTAAGGGGCGAACGGAAAGATCGGCAGCAGCGAATTGTCCAACTTCAAGAGTTACAACATTGGCGGCCTTCCCCCCCCGAGGGCTTTCTGCGACGCGTCCAAGAGTACTGTCAGATGCGGGAGTTCCCACGTGAAGCTCCCTCAACCGTTCAGCAGCAATTGAAGCAGCCTTCGTTCCAGGAAATTTCTCCTGGACTGAGCGATATTCATTGATCGCCCGCTCCTTCATGGTCAGAGCAGGCACCTCGCGCGAAGAGTCAATTTTTTCCGAAGTGGCGACAGAAACAGGCACAGAAGGCTTTCCGGTGCTCAACTGCTCGGTCCGTGCCTGGTCGGCAACCGCTCTGGCAGCAGGTGCCGCTGCCACTATGGTCTTTTGATCCTGCGCTTCGGCAACAGGTTTTTCATCAGCCCGGACGACGAAGGACTCACCCTGCTCATCATAACTTCGAGCAAGTGCAATCAACTCAGGCTCTGCGGCGTTCCGCAACGGGGTATCCGGGTTTTCTTTCAGAAACAGAGCCATATAGCGAGCAGCCTCGCGTTTCTCTCCAAGACGAAAGTGGGCTCTCGCCAGCCAGAAAAGGGCCATATCGCGCAAAGGAGTGGCTGGGTATTCCTTGAGAAACTGCGACATTTTGCTGGCAGCGCCACGATAGTCCTGGTTCTGAAAGGCAGTGAACCCGCCAATGAAGACCGAATAATCATCCAGTTCGGCTGCATGGGTGGAAACAGAAAAACACACCAGCACAACGAGCGCCAGGACAAACCGTACCCAGTGAGTATGCACGTGATGAATAACTACCATTCCGCCCTTTCCAAAAACCGTTTTATACCAATTCCAGGTCAAGGATGATCTCAAGGCGGCGAGGATTGAGGCTGCGAGGCGTACTGAAGAGTACGTTGAGCAGCTGAAGACGAGCCAACGCTGAGAGGGCCTTGATATGGAATTGGAATTACTTATTTATTCTGCTGATACATAGCACCTTCATCAGGGTATTGTCAACGACGAAAGACCTTCTCAGCCCTCTGTTACAAGCCTTTTCAATCAAAACATTTACGTTCAGGCATACCACTGATTCAGCATCTGAACTGAGAACATAGCATTTAGTTAGCGTCCATCCGGAAAGTCTCGGCAGGTGCTGGGCTGGAACTTCCTCGAAGCCTCTCGTAATCGGGCGCCACCCGAGACACAGAACGGGCTACCTGCTGGATTCAAGCGCTTTCCTTGCTTTCACTGTCTTGCCATAAAGCCGTACGAGAGACTCAGAGAAAGCCCCAGCCCAATGGGGGATAGCATTGTTTTGGAGTTTCCGGATGGAAAGTTCCACACAGGCCGGCTGGCACAGAAAACCTCTCCCCAGAAAAAGCGCGAGGCAGGTTAGTATGAGCAAAGTTTCTTGCTGCCGCGACAGATGAGAAATCCGTTGATTTACACTGAAATGAATTGAGAGTCAGTCAAAGTGTGGGGATTGTGTTTCTGGAGGCAAGTATTTTCAACATTTCCTGATGGATACGTCCGTTGTCTGCAAGTATTCGATGGTCTTTGATAGAGTATGGCTCGTTGGCATGATTTGTTACCGTCCCTCCCGCCTCTTCAACCAGAAGCTTGCCGGCCGCCACATCCCATGGATTGAGTTTGCACTCCCAAAAACCATCCAGTCTTCCTGCCGCAACATAGGCGAGATCAAGGGCCGCGGCACCGGCTCTTCTAACGGCCCGAGCTGCGAGCTGGAATTGCAGAAAATTGTCAAAATTGTTTTCGTTGGATTCAGTCCTGTCATAGGGAAATCCGGTTGCCAGCAGACAGCTTTTCAGTGGCTGGCGTTTTGATACAGAGATCTTCCTGCCGTTCAACCAGGCACCGTTGCCACGGACACAGGTAAAAAGCTCATCCATCATCGGGTGATATACTACCCCCACGTGGATCTCGCCGAAAACCTCAAGAGCTACGGAAACGGCAAACCATGGGAAGCCATGAGCATAATTTGTCGTACCGTCCAAAGGATCAACGATCCAGCGCAGAGAAGAACCGCTGTCCCAGGCACCACTTTCTTCGGCAAGCACATCGCAGTTGGGGCATGCGGTGCGGAGATGACGAAGGATGGCCTCTTCCGATAACCTGTCAACTTCGGTCACGAGATTTTTGTCACCCTTGAAGTCTATCGAATATTCGCCCCAAAGTCTCTCTCGCTGGATCTGCCCGGCCGCCTTTGCCGCCTGAACCGCGATATCAAGATAATCAATCTCCATGCCGTATCGCTACAATTTCCGCAGGTTGCTGAACTCTGCCCACTCCAGAAAATACTCCGGTTTCAATACGTAATCATAGAGGTTCTCGACAATATTGTAGTGCTCCCTCTCTTGACTGAGAATCGTAGTCAGCACCTTTTTCATAGCCTTGTCCTGTACCGTTTCAAGGAGACCCTCGTAGAACTGAACACTTTCCGCTTCAACAAGCAAGGCATGACGGTAACTGTCCAAGCTTTTCTTCAGCTTGGAAGCTGGCCCCGTCTCGCCGAAAAAGTCGCCGAGCACCTTCTGCGCAGCATCCAGCGCCGGAGAATCAGCAGGAATCCTGCAACCAGACTCTTTTCCCATGGCTTGCACGGCATCAAAATGTTTTTGTTCATCAGCAGCCAGAAGTGTAAAAATCTTTTTTATCCCCAGGTGCGGGGTTTCTTCCGCTAATTTTTCATAATAGGTTTTGACTTCTTGTTCCTTTTCCATCGCAATTTCAAAGACGTTCATACATAGCCCTCCAGACAGATGCAAGTGTACAATTGTATCCACTCCAAAATATTCTACCCATTTTGGCCAGGTAATCAGGCACACCGGGCATTTAACGATTACCACAGGTATGAGAACCTGATCTCTCACCAGACCCGTGTTCCGTCAGCGGAATTTTATCTATAATATCAGAAGTATGGGTTCTTGCAAGAGGGAAGACCTACGTTAGTTACATCATGGGAAGGAAAGTCGCCAGTACAATTTTGATGGATTCGCAAAATATCGTCATACCCGCGTAGGCGGGTATCCAGGGTTTGTGTACTATGCTGAAATTCCTGGATTCCCGTTTTCACGGGAATGACGACAAAAGCGGTAGTGGAGACTTTTTGCGAGAGCATCAGTTTTGAATTCCGGCAAGGCAAGATAGTTTCTACAACATCAGAGCACAGGGAAAAAGAGTGTAAAGCAGGCACCCTCTCCTTCCGAACTTTGCACCTGAATGCTGCCATGGAGGCGTTCCATATTATTCCTGGTAACATACAGACCGAGTCCCGTGCCGACACCCGGCTCTTTGGTGGTATAAAAAGGAGTGAATATCTTCTCAAGGGTATCCAAGGGGATACCGGAACCGCTATCCTGGATACGAACCCGTACTTCCATCTCTTCGGTCAGGGTTGAGTCAACCGTAAGGCGGCCACTGCTACCCATTGCCTGGAGTGCATTCATGATGAGATTAAGAAAAATCTGCTTCAGAAGGTTCTGATTAGCGTTTACAAGGGGCAGATGGGGATCCAGTTCTTCAGCGACACTGATCGAGCGTTTCTGAATCTCATATTTGAGAAATGACAGGACTTCGCGCAAGGTGAGGTTGATGTCCGACTCACCCTCCGCAGCGTCCTCCTCGCGAGAAAAGGAAAGTATCCCGCGAGTGAGCTGAGACAGGCGCTGAGCTTCCTGATGAATCCGCTCAACCATCTCGGTTACCGCTTCCGGAAGGTCCGGCTCACAGAGGACCATCTGCGAGGCAGCGGCAATTACCGAAAGCGGGGTATTGATTTCATGAATGATCCCTGCGGAAAGACGGCCCAGCTCCGCCATTTTCTCATTACTTGCCAAGCGTCTGAGCAGTTTATCTTCTGCTTGGCCATCCAGCGGCATATGTTTGACAAATGGTTTGTCCATGGCAATTCCACTGGAAAAGAAGAGAGTTGGTTGCATGGTCTGCGCATGGAAAGCCGCCCAAAAGGACGGCTTTCCATGTCGGTGCAGTTGGACTGTACCGTTTCCGGTAACAGTGAAAAATAGCTTAGTACAGATTGTACCCGGACTCGGAGTGCTGAGTCTGATCAAGACCGATGATTTCATCTTCTTTGTCAACTCTGAGACCGATAGTCTTGTCAATGACGAAAGCAATAATGCAGGTTACTATGAACGCATAGGCAGCAGCAGCGCCTACTGCTATGACCTGGGAAAAGAACTGCGCGGTGTTGCCCGCAATAAGACCGGTTGCGCCGACAGTTGCGAAAGCGCCGGTTGCCAGGGCACCAAAAGCACCGCCGACACCGTGG
>RPRC01000140.1 GCA_003857395.1 Geobacter sp. | reverse complement strand
GGTAAAGGTGCCGCAAATAAGCCCGGGAATAGTTACGGCAAACATAACAGTCACAGTCCGGGTCAAGGGGAGAACTGTCTTCCGCATAGCGGAAATTCTTTATATTCAAACTCCCGGTCGAGGTAAACAGCATTCCATTGCGTGCGTTTCTCGTGGGCATGACGCAATCGAACATATCATACCCACGATAAATTCCTTCTATTAAATCTTCGGGGGTTCCGATACCCATAACGTAGCGGGGATGATCTTCGGGAAGAAGAGGTTCACAGAACTCCATAACCGAGTACATCACCTCTTTTTCCTCACCAACGGAAAGACCGCCCAGGGCGTAGCCATCAAATCCGATTTCACGTAGTTCCCGAGCGCTCTGTGCGCGCAGTTCTGGAAACCTGCCACCCTGAACTATGCCGAATAGCGCCTGGTCATCGCGACGCTTGGCTTCTTTGCAGCGCCGAGCCCAGCGTGTTGTCATCTCCAAAGATTTCTTCACATAGGCATAATCGGAGGTACTGGGAGGACACTCGTCGAAACACATGATAATGTCCGCTCCGAGTGCTTCCTGTATGCCTATGGACACCTCCGGTGAAATAGAATGATACGATCCGTCCAAATGAGACTGGAACGTGACACCCTCTTCCTTGATCTTGCAGAGCTCTCCAAGACTGAAAACCTGGAATCCTCCGCTGTCGGTCAGAATTGGACCCGGCCAGCGCATGAATTCGTGCAGTCCGCCCATCCTGCCGATCAATTCATGACCTGGCCGGATATAGAGATGGTAGGTATTGGCCAGGATGATCTGCGACTTGACCTCCTGCAACTCCTCGGGAGTCATGGCCTTGACCGTTGCCTGGGTTCCCACCGGCATAAAAATCGGTGTCGCGATTGTTCCGTGGGGTGTCGATATGGATCCTCGTCGCGCAGCGCACGATGAATCCTTTGCTATGAGATTGAAAGTGAACGATTGCAAACTGTACCTTTTATCTGAGTAAGTTTCCGTACCCTTGCAGGATACGATTTTCCGTGAACAAGTGAAGTTGATCCGCTCTTACCGGATAAACATTGCATCTCCGTAACTGAAAAAACGAAACTTTTTCCTGATGGCCTCGGAGTAGGCGCGAAAAAGAAAATCCTTTCCGGCAAAAGCCGAGACCAGCAGCAAAAGAGTCGAACTTGGAAGATGAAAATTGGTGATCAGAGCATCAATAACCTTGAATTGGTAGTCGGAATGAATAAAAATATCTGCCTCGCCATCACCAGCGCGGACTATGCCATCATTGTCGGCTGCATGTTCGAGCGCGCGAGTGGTCGTTGTTCCCAGGGCAATTACCCTCCCCTGCCCTGCCTTGCGGGCAGCAATTGCCGCGGACGTCTCTCCGGGGATAGAATAGAACTCCCGGTGCATCCGATGTTCGCTTACCTCTTCAACTCTCACGGGAAGAAAGGTTCCGAGTCCCACGTGAAGGGTGAGATACGCAATATCAACCCCGCACGCCTGAACTTCCTGCAGAAGCTGCTCGGTAAAATGCAGGCCAGCCGTGGGAGCCGCGACAGCTCCGCTGTTGCGGGCAAAAACAGTTTGGTATCGTGACTCGTCATCACCATCGGCCGCTCGCCTGATATATGGAGGGAGAGGCATCCTGCCCTGCTCCTCAAGCCACTGACTGAATCCTTCTTTCAGTGAAAAGCTGACCAGCCATGTTTCGTCAGTCCCCCTCTCCAGAATCTGAGCCGTCATGCCGGCCGGTAGATTGAGAAAGGATCCTGGCCGAGGCTTTTTTGACGATCTGAGAAGACAGGACCATATCTCATCCGGGCCGGTTATTCTCCGGAGCAAAAAAACTTCAATACGACCACCACTCTCTTTTTCTCCAAAAAGACGGGCAGGAAGCACCCTGGTATCGTTTACGACCAGGAGGTCACCGGGGCTGAATAATTCAGTAATGCGGGAAAATTCGGTTTCATTGATCGCCCCTGCCTTCCGGTCAAGGATCATGAGACGGGATGCATCCCTGCAATCCACCGGGGTCTGGGCGATCAGCTCTTGAGGCAGATCATAATCAAAATCACGAAAACGCATAATACCTATTCAGTGTAGTAGTTCACGACACGTGTTCCCGGATAATAGTACGAGAGTATTTCGCGGTAACTGAACCCTTCTTCGGCACGCTGTTTCGCACCCCACTGGCAGAGTCCCACCCCATGGCCATAGCCGGTTCCAACAAACACAAAGTCATTGTCGACCAATTTCACCTCAAAATCCGTACTCCGGATAACACCGTAGCCAAGGGTCTTGCGGAAGGCAACAGCAGGAATGCTAACAGTACCATTGGCAGAAAAGATTTCAAGGTCTGCAATCCGGCCACTCGGATACCGGGACTTTGCCTGAATCCGTTGCAGACCAGTCACGTTATATCCGGCACTGCGCAGGAGAGACTCGATCTTTTTCGGTGGAAGGGCCTGCTCCCAGAGAACGGATGGAGACTTCATGCAATAGGTGCATTCAACGCCTCGCAGGTAGGGCAACTTGACGGACCAGACGTTTTCGGAAGCCTCAGTGTGGCCACCACAGCTCGAATGAAAAAAAGCCTGGATGATTTTCCCATTATTACTGACTACTTCTCCACGGGTCTCCTCCACAGCACGGGCTGCCCTGCTGTCCTCGACATCAGACCCACCATAAACCTGGTCGTACACTGTTGATTCCAGATGGTAGAGAAGGTTTTTTCTTGCCTGTTTCTGAAAGAGCGCAAAGGTGCGGGCAACAACCGCTTGGGCCTTGACCGCTTCCATCGGCCACTGAGAAGATATTTCGCAATTTATCAGGCCAACGAGGTAATCTTCAAGGAGCATTTCATCCACCACCAGAAGCCCCTTGTCCGAGGGATACACTTCCAGATGACCGCGATAGCCCTTGCCGTTTATCTGAACGAATCCGGGTGAAGAGATCTTGAGGGATCTGAGGCGCATGCCAGCAACGGAAATGTCGCTTCCCTCTTTTCTGACAATCAGGGGAAACGACATGACAAGGTTGGTACCATATGAATCCGTAGCTTCAAGACCGGCACCGTTAATTCGTATGGTTTCAATTCCCTTCTGAACCGCAACCCGGATCGTCTCATTGTCACCGCTTGCCGCAAAGATTACCGTGGGCAAAAGCAGGAAACAACAGAAAAATCCCAAGAAAATTTTCAGCATACGCATCGTCGCCTCAACAACCTTTCGATAAAAACAAAAAAATAAAATGAAGTCAACGATTTTGTCGGTTTAATCGGTGCCCGTTGGATCGGTATCGTTTGAATCACACCCCAAAAACCGTCAACTTTCTCAACCTGTTTGGACGGGTATCATAGGGAGAGGCACTCACCTTGTCAAGCTTTCAGATTCAGGCATGAACCCTGAAGCCTTAATGGCAAACCGTTTGCCCGATCCAAGATTTCGTGATATTTTGATCACTAATGCACACATGGAAATTCAGACACACGTTCAGGAGCCCCTCGTGACCAAGCTGCTCCAACTTACCAGCCTTTCAACTCACTTCACCCTTCCTCTCGGAACGCTGAAAGTTGTGGACAACCTGGATCTATCGCTTGAGAAAGGGGAAACCCTTGCGATAGTCGGCGAATCAGGCTGCGGCAAAAGCATGACAGCACTTTCCATCATGCGACTTGTTCCCCCACCAGGCAGCATTGTGGCCGGTGAAATACTTTTTGAAGGCAAGGACCTGCGCAGCTTTTCCGACATTGAGATGCAGCACGTCCGGGGAAACAAGATATCGATCATCTTCCAGGAACCGATGACGTCACTAAATCCTGTCTTCCGGATCGGTGACCAAATCGCGGAAGGAATACTTCTGCACCGAAAGCTCGCAAAGAATGAAGCAAGAGAAATTGCAGTCGAAATGCTCAACAGGGTTGGCATTCCCTCACCTTCGTCACGCTACAATGACTACCCCCACCAACTGAGTGGCGGCATGCGCCAGCGAATCATGATAGCCATGGCCCTCTCCTGCGAACCGCGGCTTCTTATAGCCGACGAGCCCACAACAGCGCTCGACGTAACAATCCAGGCACAGATTCTCGAACTGATCGATGACCTGAAGCGGGAATTCGGCATGAGTCTGCTTCTCATCACTCATGATCTGGGAGTTGTTGCTGAGCGAGCCCATCGAACATTAATCATGTACGCCGGGAAAATCGTTGAATCCGGGCCAACAGCCCAGGTTCTCCGCTACCCTCTTCACCCCTACACCGAGGGCCTCCTTTCCTCCCTGCCCCAGCGAGCAAAGCCTGGGCGGCCCCTCTCGACAATCCCCGGCCAGGTGCCGAACCTGCTCCTGAATCTTCCAGGCTGTGGCTTCTGCGATCGCTGTCCTCACAAGGATTGGAAATGTTCAACCGAGCCGCCGCCCCTCCGGGAGCCGAATGCGGGACACTTTGTGCGATGCTGGAAACACACATGAATAAGCCATTGCTCGAAGCAAGGAATATCCGAAAATACTTTTCCGTGAAGCCAACGCCTTTTGCCAAGGCACTCTCCCTGAAAGCAGTAAACGGAGTATCTTTCCGACTCAATGAAGGAGAAACCCTGGGTCTCGCCGGAGAATCCGGGAGTGGCAAATCAACACTGGGAAAACTGCTGCTGAGACTTCTTGCTCCGGACGAAGGAGAGATACTGTTCCGGGACAGATGCCTGGACACTCTATCTGCCAGGGAACTCCTTTCCTTCAGAAAAGAAACCCAGATGATTTTTCAGGATCCCTATTCATCACTAAACCCTCGAATGCGGGTTGGTGACATTATCGGGGAGCCGATAAAAATCCATGGAAATAGCGATTCTGCCGGGTATCGAGAACAGGTAAACGTTCTCATGAAAAGGGTTGGTCTTTCCGAAGAGTATTTTTCCCGCTATCCTCACGAATTTTCCGGTGGTCAAAGGCAGCGAATCGGCATAGCCCGTGCTTTGGCGGTTTCTCCCCGACTTATTATTGCTGACGAGCCTGTCTCTGCCCTTGATGTGTCTATCCAGGCCCAGATAATAAATCTTCTCCAGGAACTGAAAACCGAGTACAAGCTTTCATTCCTCATCATCGCGCACGATCTTTCCGTTCTTCATCACATGAGTGACCGCATTGCAGTCATGTATCTCGGCGCAATAGTGGAACTGGGTAACACGGAACAAGTTTTTTCCCGCTATCTGCATCCCTATACCGAAGCTCTGCTTTCTGCCGTTCCTCATCTGGAAGTTCAAGAGCGCAGAAAAAGAGTTATCCTGAAAGGCGACATCCCCTCCCCGCTTGCGCCGCCTTCCGGGTGCCCATTTCATCCCCGCTGTCCTTATGCGCGCCCTGAAATCTGTGCGGTAATTCCTCCACCACTTGAAGAAAAGAGGCCGGGACATCTTGCTGCGTGTCATTTCAGCTTGAAACAGACAGACTAATGTGGTACTTATTCGTGCCCTAATTCACCCAGCCTGGTGTTATTCCAGTATTTCCATTCCCCTAGACTTCAGGGGATAATTTTTGCAGCAACAGGAACGACAGAGAATTTAGGGATTTCAACCCTTTGCCAAACCTTATCGTAAAGTGAAACGTATCCGGAACCTTGCGGTTTTCATGATTTCACTGTTCCGCACATAACGAAATAAAATGTTCCGCACTATTTTTGTAAAGCAAAAATTTTTTAGTGGACAAATAAACCCTCCGGGAATATATATATAATTGAATTTTCTGAGCAGAATGGAGATACATAATGGAGTTCGACAAAAATAAAAGTTTTGACAGCGAGGCTGAAGTCTGCAAAGTGCTTGGTCATCCGATACGGTTGAAAATTGTTGCCGGACTCTGCTCTCAGGAATGCAATGTTAAACATATCTGGGAGTGCCTCGGACTTCCCCAGGCTACGGTTTCCCAGCACCTCGCCCTTCTCAAGAACAAGGGAATTATCGAAGGTAAACGCGAAGGCGTCGAAGTACATTACAGTGTCATACACCCTCTTGCCAAACAGATTATTTTACTCATGACCTAATAAATTCAAACACTCCTACCTTAGCAAGACGAAAATTTCGACCTTGCGGGAAACAATTCTTCGGTTTTTTCCCTTCGTGTTCCTCTGCAAGTTCCGGACTTCATTCTTTTCCAAAAAAAACCAGTGACAAACCTCCCTGATATCAGCATGGTCTAAAACTTCCGGCCCTTATCCCCAAAGCATCATCAAGAGAATCCTGGACTGGTTGCCGATGCTGAAAGCAATCAAGGGGGTACAACACTAGTTGCGCCCCCTTGTTCCAGTTTACTCATACGAAGTTGAAACCAGCCGTTTGTTTAAGGAAAAGTTCCAGTCAGCAAATACAGCTCAAACTCTTTCCAAAGTTGACGTACTTCAAAGATACAAACCTATTCCTCCGCAGTACTGATGCGTTGCAGCACCGGAATTTTACTCAATTTCTTTTTTCTGGTCTCTGCGTCGTGCCCCAGTTCCATGGGATCCATCATAAAACCAACAATCTCGATAAAATCAAAACCATCACTCATAGTCCCCGCAAATTCTTCATCATTAGAGGGTTGTTTCTCAGGAATGTAGACCATTACTTCCTTCGAGTCCACGAGATAAAATGCTATATATACATGCGCTATTCCATCCTCTCTCAGCGAAAATACATAAGCGTCACAGGTCACGGTGGTATTGTCATCTTTTGCTACACGCGTCCTGTTAAGCGACTTATATACTTCCAGCACATCCTCCGGATGCTGGTAACCTACGCTCATTTTCGTTTTATCTATGGCAAAGGGAACAGACTTCCCTGAAGACTTTCTGCCGCCCCTGGGTTGGGATCCAAAATCGAAAGCCCCTTCTTTTTGCAGGAAGGCAAACGGGTCTGTTTCGTCACTCTCTTTCAAAGTGTTGCTCGCGACGACAGCAACGTCAACAAAATCGTCGTCAATCGAGAAATCATTCACGGAAGAGGATAGTAAAGGAAGAGAAGCTGATCCGGCCTTTTTTAGAGTAGATGCTGCGTCAGGCGTCACTATCTCCTTGGAAAGCTGTGTATTCTTAGTGGGGACCTCTTCTTGTGCAGCAGATGTTTGCTCTTCTTGTTTCTCCAATTCCGCTTTCTCATGAATCAGTTTACGGGCAGCACCTCGTGTGGCGGAAATTCTTTCTCCGAGGTGTTTTTCTGCAGTGGCTTTCTCAGCGGCAAGTCGCTCAACTTCTACCGTGATTTCCGCCAAGACACTTTTTGCGGCCTTCTCTGCCGCTGCCTTTTCTGAAGCGAACCTCTCAGCTTCAAGATGCAAAGCTTCCACCTCACAGGAGAGATTCTTCTCAACGGCAATCTTTTCTGCCTTAAGACTGGTAATCTTAGCACGGAGCAGTGCCACTTCGCCGGTCAAAGTATTCTCGAGTGCGGATTTTTCCGCGGCCAACTGCTCGGCTTCCTGCTGCAATGCTGCGACCCAGTTCTCCAAATCTGGATCGGAGGCATTTTCAACAAGCAGCTTTTCTTCGCCGCAAAGCGCGGCAACCAGTGAACGGACAGTATTCCGAGCCGATAAGGATTTTTCTGCGACCTGCTTCTCTGACTGGAGCAGGTCATCAGCAAATTGCAGCAGACGTGCTTTCAGTGCAATCATTTGAGCAGCTGCCTCGTCTGCCCGCACGTCCCCCTCTCTTTCCAACCTTTCGATCTCGGAGGAAATACTCGACAGTTTTTCATTCACTGCGTCATTTTTCTTCTCAATTTCAGCACTGATCGTTGAAACTCTAGCATGCGCTGCAGCAAGTTTTTCGGCTGCAGCAGCCTTATCAATAACCAGCTGTTCGGTCAGCTGTTCTTCCTGCTCAGAAAGGGAAGCGATCTCTTGCTCAAGGCTCTCTTCAAAGGAGATCTTTTCCGATGTAAGCTTCTCGATCCCGGCCTTCAGCGCGGCAATCTTTTTTTCCTTGTCGGCCCGGTCAGCGTCTATAGCCTTTCTAAGGTGTGAAAGTTCCTCCTCAAGAAAGCATATCTCGGCAGCAGCAGTCTCTTCCCCCTCTTTTTTACTAGTCAGGAGCGTCTCTTTCTCCAGGCTCAGACTGGCCAGCAGTTTCTCCGAAGAATCCCGCGCAGCACCAATCTCATCCTTCAGCAGCAAAATTCGTTTCTGCAGGGAATGCTGCTCATCGTTTGACTCTTTTTGCACCAGCGATTTTTCCGCAGCCAGTCTTTCAGCCTCAGCATTCAGATCGGCACGAGTGACAGCGCAAGAATCTTCAACGGACTTTTTCTCATCAGCTAAACGCACAATCTCTGCCCGGAGATCAGAAAGCTCCACAGTAGCGGACTGTTCCGTGTTTTCTTTTTCGTGCAGTAGTCTTTTCCGCTCGACCGCAAGTGCTTCAAGTTCTTCAGCAACAGCATCTCGAGTACCGGCACTATCCGACAAAAGTTGCTCGATTTCGCGCCGGGCCGCTAAAAGCTCCTGCTCCAATTCATCTGATACCCGCTGTTTTTCCTGTCTATGTTCTTCCAACTCAGCCCTCATGGCTGAAAGTTTCTCTTTTCCCTGGACTTCTATTGCTGAAATTTCCCTTTCAAGGGTCGTACTTTGGTGCTGAAGATCGGACAGCTCTGCGTGGATAGAATTTTCTGAGGCAGATTTTTCAGCTCTGCGTCGCTCGAGCTCATTCCGCAGTGACTCCAGTTCATGGTCTGTTCCTGGCTGATGTGAAAACCCTTGAAGCTCTGTTTTAAGCACGGCAATTTCACGCGCCCGATCCTTTTGCGCGGAAGACTTTGCAACGGACAACTGTTCCAGTTCTGCCTGAAGTGCAGCCATCTCAGCCGAGGTATCCCGATCAAGATCGGTTATCTCAGCTTTCAAGGAATCTATTTCAGCTTTAGCCGCGACAACTTTCCGGGTAGCGTCTTTTTCGGCATGCTTCTTTGCCTGGGTCAATTCTTCAATATCCGCGGCTAGAGCGGTTAACTTGACTTCCTCAGATTTTTCCTGTGAGGCAATCTGATCGGAAAGACGCTGAGAATCTTTATGTAACTTTGCAAGTTCCTTTTCGGAATGAGCTTCAGCAGCGGCTTTCTGTCGACCAAGATCCTCCAACCCGGCCTTTAATGCAGCAATATCAGTTTTACTCTTGTCCTCAACGGCGACGATCTCCTTTTCAAGCTTTACGGTTTCAGCACGAAGGTGGGCCAGGGTCTGTGCAGCGTCCTTCTCAACTTTGGCTTTTTCAGCAACCAGTCGGTCCTTGCGATCCCTCTCCTCAATCAGGTCATCATCTAGGCCCGGGGTTGATTTCAACGATACAGTACCTTGGTCTGTTTCCCTGCTGGAAGGAGTATCGACGGGAGCTTTTACAACTTTTTTTTCCTGTTCCAAGGATGAGGTTTTGATTTTCCCTGCGGCAGCGTCTTCCGAGACAGGTAATTTCCCCGAGTCATCCTGTTGTTGCCTGGACGTTTTATCTGCAGCGCCTTTCCTGAGTGATGTTTTTTTGCCGGACGTTACTGAACGAACTACCCTGAGATCATTGAGAACCACTTCTTTGAGCGCTTTGCTGTAGTTCAGATTTATACTCTGCATTTCAAATCCGAACTCCTTGACAAATTCATGCGCTTCCTTAAGGACCAGGTCACTCGTCCCCTTATCATGTGGCTGCTTCTTTGGAACAAAAATAACAAAACTTTTGCTTTGCAGAAGAGAAAGGGCCACATACACTGACGTCCGGTCACCGTCATTGGTCACGCAGATAAAAGCCTCACATGGCTGCCGCTGTCTCCCGCCACAATCCAGCATGATTGATGAATTTGAGCGATACATCGCTGCTACGTCCTGAACATCTGCTTCAATAAAGTGCAACAAACTGTTCTCAATAAACATCTTTCACCCCACGACCCCCACTGATGTCTGATGTGCCCCAAGCCGATTTGGATTGAGGCATCAGTAATTGCATGGAAAACAAAAAACAAACGTACTACGTTTTGAAAATTATCTGCACTGTCGAGATGCACATACCCATGAAGAAAAAAAACACCCTAAGACACAAAAAAGCCGGGGCCAAATATCAAATCAGATATTTCGGCAACCCGGCTGTCTACATGAGACCCTTGAGGCTTTCCGCCCCATCCTCGCGAATGGTTTAGTATTATCGTGTATCTCGAAATATTCAGTTGTTCTCATTTTTTACTTGCCCATTATCCGAAACCATAGGTCAAAGTCAACAGAATTCTATTGTCACCTTTTACGCGAGAACGCCTTTAAACAATGAGCTTACCGGTTCAAATCCACAAATTTATATGGTAGTATAGTCGAAGCCATGTTTTCCCGACTGAAATTCTGAAGAGGGAAACAAATCTCACAATAAACTCTCCGAGGGAGGATATACCATGCAAAACGTTATACGATCGAAACAAACTATGTCCGAAGAAGAACTCGCCAAACTCAAGGAAATTGACTGGGAGTCATATTATCGTGAATTTGCGCCTGCTGAATTTAAAGGACTTTCGAATTGTCCGGATTGCAAAACGATTCTTATTGCGTCTGATGAGCAGTCGGAGCTTTCCTGCTATAATTGCGGAAAGAAAATCACTCTATAATTCGCTGTGTTTTACCTAGTTTTCATCCGGAAACGGTTCTTTTTCGTCCTGGCTGTGTCAATCCGCGGGCTTGCTTGTGCGGCGTACCTGTGTACGCCTCCGCGCAATCCCTTGATTTTCTTGCCAGGACGAAAAATCCCTCGTTTCCGAATTGAAAACCAATAGTTTCACATCCGGAGTTTCCGGATGGTAACTACCTAGTTTTGATCCGGAAACTCCAAAACGGAGCTGTCCCCCGTTGGGCTGGGGCTTTCTCGGAGTCTCTCGTACGGCTTTATGGCAAGACAGAGACAGCAAAGAAAGCGCCTGAATCCAGCAGGCAGCCTGTTCTGTGTCTCGAGTGGCGACCGATTACGAGAGGCTTCGAGGAAGTTCCAGCCCAGCCTCTGTCGAGACTTTCCGGATGGACACTACCAAGCAACATCTTGCTGAAACCTGTTGCGTTTTCCACCATGTTTATCTTCGGCAACTAATTATTCAACGCCCGTGATTAACTTGATGTGATGAAATCCATAAGAAGATCCTTGCATCCTTCCGTTCTATTGCTATTATTTATAAAATGATTCTAGCATGTTCCGCACTGAAAATCTTCTCATTATAACTGTCATCTAATTTCAAGGAGGAAAGCATGAAAAAATTTCTCGCTACCGTAGTAACAGCCTCTGCATTTTTTTCCTGTGCAGGACTGGTCTTTGCCGCAGAAGAGTACCCCACCCAGGAAGCCACCGTAACCATGACGGTAAGCACCCCTGACGGTACGGTTCTTAAAGAGGAAACGATCAGCGATACAACGAAAGGGGCGGATACGACAGCTCAGTACAAGGCCCTTCAGAAAACGAAGTCTGCAAAAGAGAAAGATGCCGCAGCATCTGAAAAGAAATAACGTCCCGACACCATCCGAAACACTGACACGATAGCAACAGCAATTCAGACTACAAACGGTTAGAGTTAAAAAAAGGCCACATCAATCCGATGCGGCCTTTTTTCATATTCGCTATGATCTCCCTCCGGAATCCTTCACCCGAGTCCCTCTCCATAGCGTTTATGAGACTTTCACGCCTTTTCCATAGATAACCTCATAGGTGGCCGGAACGCCCCTTTCATCTGAGAAATCACGCTGGTAGACCTCCGCCATCTTCGTCAGGACTCTTCTTCCGCCAAGCCCCTCTAAAGGAAGAGACGCGGGCGTGCCGGCACCAATACCCTTGAGTGCTTTGAGAAACGCAGGCACGTCAGGGTAGTACTCTTTCTCGATAGAATTCTCTACTGATATTTCGCTGAAGCCAAATTCTGCAAGATTTGTCGCCACAGTTCCCGGCGTAAAGAAAACATGTGATCGATCCTTGCCGGCTGCTTTTTCAGCAATCAGGGCACTGCGGTAAGAACTCTTCAACTCATGCAGAGTACTTTCACCAAACAGGGCGAATAGAAATGTACCACCAGGCACAAGAACCCTTTTTGCCTCAGAGAAAGCTTTCTCAAGCACGGTAAGCCACTGGAACGTTGAGGTCGAAACCACTAGGTCGAATGATCCATCGGCAAAGGGGAGGTTTTCAGCATCTCCTTCAACATAAAAGATCTGTCCCTCATCCTGCAAGGAACCTCTTGCCGCAGTTCCCATACCCGGTGCAAGATCGACCCCTGCAAGGAAAGCGACAGGATAGTGCTTTCGCAAAGACCTGAGAAGCATTCCGGTTCCTGCTCCGACATCAAGTATCCGCCGGGGGGCTTGATAAAGGGACGTTTTCGCGAGGTTCGAAAGAATCCTTTCAATAACCAGCTTCTGAACGATGACGATATCTTCGTATCGACATGCACCCCGATCAAAGGCTTTCCGTACTTTTGATCTTTCAATTTTAACCATAGATATTTTCAAGAAACGTTTCAAGTGTGGAATTAAAATCTCTGGGACGTGAAAACATGGGAGCATGCCCTGCCCCGGCGAGGATAATACAGTGCGCACCGGATATCTGTTCGGCCATGAATCGGGATGCATCAACAGGACAGATCAAATCCCTGTCTCCATGAATCATCAGTGCCGGTTCTCGAACAGAGGAGAGAACAGGACGCATATCTGTTGTTTCAAGGGTCTGCAGAACCGGAACCATAACCTTCACAGAGGGGGGCGGCAGTAAGGGCAGAATATCCTTTTCAAATGCCTCAAACCCGTTTTCGAATTGCTGCTCTTCGGCAAACATTGTACGCAGAAAACTATCCATTGCCTTTTGCGGGTTTCTCTTCAGAAGCAGAGAAAGCGATCTTGGCTCCTTCGGAGGAAGGCCATGGGGATAGTCTGCGGATGAACAGTATTTCGAGGTGCCGGATACCAGTACCAGTGAAGCAAGCCTTTCCCGTACTGCAGGGTAAGCGGCAAGCGAGACAAGAGACCCGAGGGACCAGCCGACAAGGGTCACCTCGGAAAGACACAGTCTGTCGAAAAACAGCGTCAGATCTGCGGCCAGAAGGGCTATGCCATATCCTGAACTGGATGGCATGGAACGGCCGTGGCCCCGTAGATCAAAAACAATACACCGGAAACGAGATGAAAAGTATTCTATTTGGTGCAACCAGATCTGAGAGGAAAGTGACCAGCCGTGAACGAACAGCAAGGGTTTTCCGCAACCGACCTCTTCATAATACAGAGTGGATGAGTCACTGGTTGTGATAAACGGCATCAGATAACCTCGTGTGAATACCTGGAATCATTATCACCGGCCAATTCTCTGCCGGGATAGCCCACCTTAACACTTGCCCGGCACACGGCTTTCACTACTTGCTGCAGGTCAGATATGTTGTGGGTTGCCATAAGAGTGCACCGAAGGCGACTGCCGCCGACGGGAACAGTTGGAGGGCGGATCCCCTGGACAAAAACACCCTCTTCCAGGAGAGCACGAGAAAATTCCATGGTTTTCTGCGCGTCACCCACAAAGACAGGAATTATCTGAGTCTCGCTGCCCAGAGTGTCAAAACCGGCTTCACGGAGGGCATTTCGCAAATACGCAGTATTCTCTGTCAATCGCTGGCGCAGTTCGGCCCCCTCTTTGGAATCCACAATGTCAAAAGCCGCAGATGCAGCGGCCAGAACAGCCGGTGGCAAAGAGGTTGAAAAAACAAATGAACGCGCCTTGTTCACGAGATATTCGATAATCTCGTCAGAGCTCGCTATAAATGCCCCGAATCCTCCAAGAGCCTTGCCCAGTGTGCCCATGGAAATATCGATCTCCGCTGACAGGCCAAGATGCTCTGCCGTGCCGCGCCCGGTAGCCCCCAAGACCCCGGTTCCATGGGCGTCATCCACCATGAGGAGTGCTCCATACTCTTTTTTGATTGCAACCAACTCCGACAGCATAGCCATGTCTCCATCCATGCTATAGACCCCATCTGAAATAATAATTCTGCGGCCGTCCCCTCGATGCTCTGCCAAACGCCGGCGGAGAAAGGCCATGTCGCTGTGAGGATAGCGCACCAGGCGGGCACGTGAAAGAAGACATCCGTCAACAATGCTGGCGTGATTCAATTTGTCCGAATAGAGGGTATCGCCCTTTTGTGCAAGTGCAGGGATAACACCGGTATTCGCGGCATACCCGGAATTAAACAGCAAGGCCCGCTCTGTACCTTTAAAGGAAGCAATTTGCCTTTCGAGCAGTTCATGAAGCTCCATTGTCCCTGAAACGAGACGGGAAGCACCAGTACCGACACCATAGCGCACAACGGCTTGTATCGATGCTTCCTTAAGCGCCGGATGATTCGCCAAACCAAGATAGTTGTTGGAACAAAGGAGGAGAACCTCTTTCCCGTCCACAACCACCCGGGCATTCTGACTCCCCGCAATAGAAGGCATGCATCGGTAGAGTCCCTGGTCTTTCAAAAGACTCAATTCGCGCGCAAAGCAACTCACCTCAGATCGCCCCTCCTCTTGAATAATACCTAGTCTGTCAACCAGCCAATCCATATGGTTGACAGACTAGGGGGTATCATATCCACCTTTGTTTGTAAAAGGAATTTTGTTGCCAGATGCTGCGGGAGTCAGGAGTTTGGCGTGGGGACGTGTCTCCTCTCACCAACCTGTCTGTGGTGATAAATAGCAACTGGCAACTTACTTCTGAGCAGTTTTCTACTACTTGCACTGCCGGTTGCACATATTCTTCAGTCGAAAGAAAAGGACTAGCGCGGGAAGGAACCGCCCACCAAGGTGGCGGTTACACTACCAATCTTAACCTTGGTTTTCATTTTTACCGGGAGGAGCCGCTTATCATCAGTTAACCAGATAAGCATCTCGCCTTTTTTATCGATTATCCCCTCCGACTGCATGAGCGGCTTGATCACAATGGTTTCAAAAGTGCCTAGAGACGTTTTAATCTTCTCTTTCCTGAGCACCTGAACCTCAACATTCCATGTTTTTTTATTATCGAGAATCGTAAGAAAAACTGATTTCCCAACTTCAAGCTTGAGAGTCCTTACAAAGTAAAAGCTGGAAAGGGTATCCAAAGTTGCCGCAGCTATGGGAAGCTCACTTTTTTCCCCATTAAGGTTGTCCTTGTAATAGGCGATTCCTTTAGCATGATTGAACTGAATCTCCCTATCTCTGCGATGACTTCCTTCCCGAGTCTTCATATTGTACGATTTCGACAGACCCAACTTTGATTCTGGTGTTATCGTTAAAATCGACTCAATCCGATCCTCCACGGGAAAAAAAACTGTTATCCAGTCTGCAGAACGGGCAATGGACACAATTTTAATCTCCCCCTTTTCCACGGCAATTTCCTGAGTTGCCGTTCCCGCCTTGATGCCGGTCCAAGTCAGGTCATAGACCAGTTTTTCGGGGAGGGTCAATGCCGAAGCATCCCTGCACAACAGAAACATTGAAAGCCAAAGAAATACGAAAAGCAGCGACCTCAAAGAGTTAATGATTATCCTGTAACTACAAAACGCATTGACACCCATGTAACTTTCTCCTTTTTCTTACCCGGTAAAAATACACTATAAGCAAAATTTGACAGGTTGAATTTGCGAACTTCTTTGCTATAGTTTTAAACGAAATTCGACGATGTCCATCTATAAGGAGATACTTGCATGAAACTCGAAGACGTGAAAAAAGTTGCAAAAGATCGAGGCATACAGATTAAAAACATGAAAAAAGCCGAGATCATACGAGCAATACAGCGGGACGAAAGAAACAACGACTGCTACAACACTGAGTCTTCTGATTCCTGCGGGCAGTTTTCCTGCACCTGGCGTGATGATTGCCGATGACACCTCTCCGCTAGTCTTGCCCGGCAACACTCACCAGTTCAATGACAGTAACCTCCGGGGGCGCCAGAAATCGTATCGGTGGCCCCCAGGTTCCCGTACCTCTGCTCACGTAAAGATAGGGCGCGTTCATAATCCGGGATAAACCGGTTTTTACCGGGTAGAAGAGATACGTTACCAGCCCGAACGGAAAAATCTGTCCTTTATGGATGTGCCCCGAAAGTTGCAGATCGAGCAACCCAACGCTTTGCCTTGCCACAATCGGCCGGTGTTTCAGCATCAAGACGAAACGCCCTTGAGGCACCTTTGTCAGAATAACCTCTTCAGTGTTTTTCCCCAAGCCAAATTTTATGCCGGCAGGATCATTTACACCAATGACAGTAATCACCCCACCCACATCAAGCATTTCTCCCTGGAGTACGGTGAAACCGGCCTGCTTCAAAAAAACCAGAGAGTTCTTTATCCCTGCATAATACTCATGATTACCGGTAACGGCAATCTTTCCAAAAGGAGGATGTACTTTCTCCAGAGCGGCTGACAAAGCCGTCATCCCATCTGTTTGACCGTCCACCAAATCACCGGTCGAAACCAGCAGATCGGGATGCGCTGTTTCAATTTCCTGGATAATTTTCTTCAGCCTTTGTTCTTGCATGATAAGGCCCAAATGAACATCGGAAATCTGAACAATCCTGAAAGACTTCACCGATGGTGGAAGCTTGCTGGTCGGTACCACTACTTTTTCCAGCCTGATAGCCCCAGCTTCGCGATAGCCGTAGCAGGCAATCCCGAGCGAAACGAAAAATGCGCCGAGAAAAGCCTGCCGATGGCTTACAAATATCAATGGTTCTCGATGAAAGACAAACCCAGCACACCAAACCAGGACACGCCCAAGATCGATCAGCAGCATTGTGATGAAAAACAGAAAAAGGAACCCCATCCAGAGATAAGCGGCAAAAGCAAGCGGAACAGCAACAATGCCTAGCCCTTCTTTTTCAAGAAGGCGGACAAACAACGGCGCCAGAACCATTATCAGCATAAAGACAACGAGAGAAAAAGCAGATGGAAATGATAGGGGAAATGCTGAATTCACCTTGCGGTAAGCATAATAATGCATTCCACCATAGAGTGAGAAGAATGTCAGAAAAAACAATGACATAAGCAGCTTTACCCCACCTCAGTCGAGTTCTGAAGGTTGACGATTAACTCGCCCCCTACGCAAAAAAGTAACCATCCGGACCTGCAATCTGTCCATATAGTAGTAGACCACTGGCGTTATGTAAAGTGTCAGCAACTGAGATACGATGAGGCCCCCAACCACCGCCAAACCCAAGGGACGACGTCCCTCGGCGCCTGCTCCGAAACCAATTGCAATAGGCAGCGTTCCCATAAGGGCGGCCATGGTTGTCATCATGATGGGGCGAAAACGTATCAGTGCGCCTTGACAAATGGCGTCCAGTGGCGTTCTCCCTTCCTTTCGCTGTGCCTCGAGCGCAAAGTCGATCATCATGATCGCATTCTTCTTTACAATCCCGATCAGCATTATCACCCCGACAAAGGCATAGACATCAAGGTCTTTATGAAACAGCATGAGCGTGACCAGCGCACCGAAACCCGCTGCGGGAAGCCCGGAAAGGATGGTAAGCGGATGGATAAAACTCTCATAGAGAATTCCGAGAACAATATAAATGACCAGCAGCGCCATAAGAAGGAGCAACCAGAGTCCCTGCAGCGATGACTGAAAAGCCTGTGCCGTCCCCTGAAAACTGGTAGCTATGGTCGACGGCAGGGTCTCGCGGCTCAGTTTCTCCACCAAGGGCACGGCATCCCCCAGAGCAACTCCGGGTTTGAGATTAAACGAAAGGGTAACCGCGGGAAGCTGCCCCAGGTGATTCACCGTGAGCGGTCCCAACCCTTTCGTAGTGGAGGCAATGGTGTTGAGGGGCACGAGTTTTCCGTTGTCGGCTTGAACATAGAGCAGGGAAAGAGCTGCTGGTTCCCGCTGGTATTGCTCAGCCAGTTCCAGGATTACCTGATACTGGTTGTTGGGTGCATAAATTGTCGTTACCTGTCGAGAACCATAGGAAAAATACAAGGCATTCTCAATCTGCTCAACCGAGACACCCAGTGCGGAAGCCTTATCACGGTCAATCTGTACAGTAACCTGGGGACTCTTGATTTGCAGATCGCTGGTAACGTCCTGCAGCTGCGGCAAAGCACGCATCTTCTCTTCAAGTAAGATTGAAGATCTGTACAACTCGTCCTTGTCGGGACTCTGCAGCGTGAACTGGTATTGACTCTTGGTCAACCTCCCGCCTATGCGGATGGCCGGAAGGTTTTGCAGATACATCTTGATTCCCGGCACCGTAGCGAGTTTCGGTTTAAGTTCCTCAATAATTTCGTCGGCGGAAAGCTTTCTTTGGTCAAGTGGCTTCAAGCGCATGAACATGCGGCCGGTATTGCTGGAGGAACTCGCGCCACCTGATCCGACAGTAGACATGAAAGCTTCTATGTTGGGGTCTTGGGCGACAATGTTCGCCAACTGACGCTGGTGTGCCACCATATCATCGAATGAGATCCCCTGGGCGGCCTCGGTAAAAGCGAACAGCTGCCCGGTATCTTCACTGGGCAGGAAACCTTTCGGCATCTTGACGAACAGCCAGCCTGTGACAACCGTCAAGAGCAGAATTACCACCAGAACAACACGGCGACGATTGAGCACTGCATGCAGACTCCGATCGTAAGCGCAATGCATTCGGTTGAAAAAACTCTCCAGTGCCATATAGAGACGGCCATGCCGTTCCTTGGAGGGAGGACGGAGAAAACGACTGCAGAGCATGGGCGTAAACGTAAGGGAAACGAACCCGGAAATCAGGATCGCGATGCTGATGGTAACGGCAAATTCATGCAGAAGGCGGCCCATTATGCCGCCCATGAACAGCACCGGAATAAAAACCGCCACCAGTGACAAGGTCATGGAGATGATAGTAAAACCCACCTCCCTAGATCCCTTCAGTGCGGCTTCCATCACACCTTCACCCTGCTCCATGTGTCGGACGATATTTTCCAGCATAACTATTGCATCGTCCACCACAAACCCGACAGAGAGGGTAAGTGCCATGAGAGAGATGTTATTGATGCTGAAGTTCAAGAGATGCATGGCGGCAAAGGTGCCGATAATGGATAAAGGGAGTGCCAGGCTGGGGATTACTGTTGCTGAAAAGTTGCGCAAAAACAGAAAGATGACCATAACCACCAGACAGATGGTCAGGACCAAGGTAAACTTGACGTCGGCCACTGATGAACGGATCGCCAGGGATCGGTCGAAAAGAATATTGAGATCAATGGATG
>RPRC01000139.1 GCA_003857395.1 Geobacter sp. | reverse complement strand
CCTCGGTGTTGTAGACTATAAAAATTTCCGTTCTTTTGTGGTTGCTGATATCCCCGGGCTTATCGAAGGCGCCCACGAGGGGGCCGGGCTCGGCTACCGCTTCCTCAAACACGTGGAGAGGAATCGCCTGCTTCTTCATATTCTTGATCTTTCCCTCATGCCGGATCGTGACCCGATCCGTGACTATGAGTCCTTGAACCGCGAACTCCTGCTGTTTGACGAAGAGCTTGCGAAAAAACCGCAGATCGTCGTGGTAAACAAGATGGATCTTCCCCATGTGCGGGAAAATCTCGATGAGATCGCGCCGTACTTTGTCGCAAAGGGGATCAAAGTATTTCCCATTTCTTCCATTACCGGCGAAGGGATTCCCACTCTTCTTGATGAAATAGCGGCCCGTCTCTGGGGCGACTCAGCCGATGGGGCAGATTGTTTGCCTTGATAGAGCTGTCATGATAGTATTTTAGCGTCCCGCGTGGACATTATTCTGACTACTGAGTGATGTTTCTAATCGCTTTGGTATCCCACGAGAGGTGAACTTCTCAGTGCGTACTAAAATACTGGCAAAGATCAAACGGATTGTGATCAAGATAGGAAGCCGGGTGCTCACCGCTGAAAACGGCAGCCTCAATGCAGGGTTCCTGGAATCCCTGGCCCTTGACATAGCGAAGCTTCGCGAAAAAGGCTGCGAGGTCGTGGTGGTCTCTTCCGGGGCAATTGCCGCCGGGATTTGTGAGCTTGGCCTGCAGGAGCGCCCCAAAACCATACCGCAGAAACAAGCTACGGCCGCGGTTGGCCAGTCAAAACTTATTCAGGCGTATGAGGAAGCTTTTTTTCGCCAGGACCTCAAGGTCGCCCAAGTCCTTCTCACCGGTGATGATTTGGCCAATCGTCTGCGTTTTCTGAATGCCCGTGCAACCCTGGACGCCCTTTTTTCCTATGGGGTCGTTCCGGTGATCAACGAGAATGACACGGTAGCCGTGGAAGAGATCAAATTTGGCGACAACGACAATCTCTCTGCCCTGGTTACCAGTCTTGTGGAAGCCAATCTCCTCATCATTTTGAGTGATATTGACGGGTTCTATGACGCTGATCCACGGACCAATCCTGACGCACAGCTGGTACCTCTCGTGCCTGTCATAACGCGAGCCGTGGAACGTGCCGCTTCCGGCAGCGGTTCTTCCGTTGGAACCGGCGGCATGATCACGAAGATTTCCGCCGCAAAGCGGGCAGGCCGTTACGGTGTCTCCACCCTTATCATCAATGGGAAGAAACCGGGAACACTGGCAAAGGCACTTGCCGGAGAAGAGGTCGGGACATTATTTCTTCCCTCCGGAGAGAGTTTGAACCGCCGCAAACACTGGATCGCCTATACTCTCCGCCCCCGGGGGCGGATTATTGTTGATAACGGCGCCCATGAGGCGCTTTCTCGCAACGGCAAGAGTCTTCTTCCGTCCGGTGTCGACCGGGTTGACGGGGATTTCGAGCGAGGGTCGTGCGTCAGGATCTGTGGTCTGGACGAGACAGAATTCGCCCGGGGTATTGTCGACTACTCGCGGCAGGAAATTGAAAAGATTCTTGGATGCAAGAGCTGTAAAATTGAAACGTTACTAGGCTACCGCTACGGAGACGAGATCATTCACCGGGATAACCTGGTTCTTCTCTGAACAACCGCGCTCGTGTTCCGGTAGCAGCTCTAAATTTGTTGAGGAGGAAAACATGACCATAGCCGAGAAAATTCGGACAATCGCGGTTGACGCCCGCCATGCTTCACGTGCCATAGCAAAGCTTTCTTCCACGGCGAAAAATTCTCTTCTGTTGGATATGGCCGCGGCACTTATCGAGAACAGCGAGCATCTTGTTGAGGAAAATATCAAAGATCTCGCGGCAGCGGAGAAAAAAGGCCTCTCGGTTGCCATGCTGGATCGGTTGATGCTCAATGAAAGCCGCATTCAGGCCATGGCCGATGGACTGCGTGAGGTGGCAAACCTTTCTGATCCTGTTGGAGAGGTTACCAAAATGTGGAAACGCCCCAATGGACTCATGGTCGGCAAAATGAGAATTCCCCTTGGTGTGATTGGGATTATTTACGAGGCACGCCCCAATGTCACGGCTGATGCTGCGGCCCTGTGTCTCAAGGCCGGGAATGCCGTGATCCTGCGAGGCGGTTCCGAGGCCATTCATTCCAATGTGGCTATCTCGAGAGTCCTGCGCGAGACAATGGAAAAATCCGGGATCCCTCCTGCGGCTCTCTCCGTGATTCCTTTCGTTGACCGGGAAGGGGTGCTCGAAATGCTCAAGCAGGAAGAATTCATCGATCTTATTATTCCCCGTGGGGGAGAAGGCCTGATCCGCTTTGTCGTCGATCATTCCAAGATCCCGGTAATAAAGCACTATAAAGGGGTGTGCCATGTCTTTTTGGATGCCTCGGCGGATTTTGACATTGCCGAACGCATCATCGTCAATTCCAAAACTCAGCGCCCCGGGGTCTGCAATGCCCTTGAGACGCTGTTGATTCATAAGGATGTGGCGGAACGCTTCATCCCGAGAATATTCGAGACTCTGACGAAACTGGGGGTAGAGATCCGTGGTGACGAAACATTCCGGCAATTCGCTGGAGAGGCAAAGGTGGCAACCGAGGAGGACTGGTACGCGGAGTTCCTCGATCTGATCCTGGCAGCTCGGGTCGTTGACGACTTTGACGACGCAATCGACCACATCAACACCTATGGATCCCTCCATACCGAGGCAATTGTCACTTCCGACTATGGGAATGCACAACGCTTTATCCGTGAAGTCAATTCCGGCGTGGTGATGGTCAATGCCTCCACCCGTTTTTCCGATGGAAATCAGCTGGGTCTCGGTGCGGAGATCGGAATATCGACAACCAAGCTCCATTCCTTCGGTCCTATGGGACTGGAAGATTTGACCACGACAAAATTTATTGTGTATGGAGATGGGCAGGTACGCGGGTAGCAGCTTTTCCGGAAGCATTACGATAGTTCTCTTGAGGAACCATGAAGATTGGAATTTTTGGAGGCACCTTTAACCCGATTCACTTTGCCCATCTCCGGATTGTAGAAGAGATCAGGGAAAGGTTTGCCCTGTCGAAGGTTATTTTTGTTCCTGCGGCAACGCCTCCCCATAAGCCGCTCGCCGATGATCTTTCCTTTGCCGAAAGATTGAAAATGGTTGCCTTGGCGGTTCAGGATAACTCTCATTTCACTGTTTCGGATGTGGAAGGACAGCGGGAGGGGAAATCGTATTCCATCGATACGCTGCGTGTCTTCAGGGAGATGTTTCCCGGTGACGAGTTATTTTTCATTATGGGGAGCGACTCCTTTGCCGACTTCGGATCATGGAAGAACTACTCGGCAATTTTTTCCTGTTGCAACATCGTTACTATTACGCGCCCGGGAACGCGCATCTCTCTGCAGCAGGCTCTGCCGGTTGATATAGCCCATGAGTTCTGTTATCATGAGTCGCAAAACAGGCTTTCCCATCGTTCTGGATACTCCGTCTACAGTATCGAGGGGACCCAGCTCGACATTTCTTCCACCTCCATCCGTTCTCTGCTCCGCCAGGGGAAATCTATCAAGTACCTTCTTCCGGCAACGGTTGAACAATATATCAAACAACAGAGGTTCTATGAGTAGTTCTACGAAAGCAATATTGACATCATTCGAGCGGGCAATTCAGTGCGCGGCCCTCGCCCTTGACAAAAAAGCCCTTGATGTAAAGGTTCTCGATATACAACGTATATCCACCATAGCTGACTATCTTGTTCTGGCAACAGGCTCTTCTGACAAACAGACACAGGCGATAGCAGAATCCGTGCGGCACGGCTTGAAGAAGTTTGGAAAACCCCTTGATATTGAAGGTATGAAAGAGGGGAACTGGGTCGTGATCGATTACGGCGATGTGATTCTTCATGTATTCAAGGAAGACCAGCGCCGCTATTATAACCTGGATGAACTGTGGTCTAATGCGCCGCTGGTCGAGATCCCTTCGGAATACCAGTGGGAACCGGATAGGTCGTGAGACTGAAAGTCCTTTGGGTCGGTAAGACCCAGCAGGATTGGGTGCGGGAAGGGATCGAGGAATATTCCTCCCGTATCAGACGCTATATGCCCTTGGAAGTCCTTGAGGCGAGGGAAGAAAAAGGTGCCGCGGAAGAAACCCTGCGGGAGCGAGAGTGTGACCGGCTGTCGAAGCTGGTGCCGAAAAACGCTCGACTGGTCCTGCTTGATGAAAAGGGGACAGTGATGAGTTCTCCGGAATTCGCCGATTTTCTCGGCAGAAGCCGTGATGCCGCGGTACCCGAACTAGTCTTTGCCGTTGGCGGGGCATACGGTTTTTCTCAGGAGTTCCGTTCACGGGCAGATACAATGATTGCTCTTTCGCGTATGACGTTCACCCATCAGATGGTGCGGGTATTTCTCCTGGAACAATTGTACCGGGGTTTTACCATCCTGAATCGAGAGCCCTATCATCACTGACGGGTTTCTTCTGAACCCGTTTGAGCGCTTGCCCGGCTCATTCCTTCCCGGCGAGGTGATTCCATGTTCCTGAAGTCTTTCTTTCTGTCTATCCTGCTGTTTGCCGTGTATCTCTACTTTTCTTTCCTCAATAAAGAAAATATCACGATTTCCCTGCCCAATGGTGTTTTCGAGACAACTGTTCCGCTTCTGGTTCTTATCTCTTTACTTGCCGGTGCCCTGATTGTTGTTTGCTCCAATCTTGTGGGATTCGGCAAATTGAGACTCCTGAACTGGAGAATAGGACGCCGAACCAGGGGCATCAGGGAATCTGAAGAAAACCTCAGACAGGGGCTTGTGACCCTTCGCGCAGGAGACTTGAAGAGAGCAAGGTTTCTATTGGAGAAGGCCCTGGAAAAAGATCCCTTCAGTGCGCCTGTCTACTCTGCATTGGCGGAACTGGCTGAGCAGGAGGGAAATGTTGACGTAACACTGAAGTATCTCGGCAAGGCACGGGAACTGGATGAGAATAATCTCGAACTGCTTTTCAGGATTGCCTCCGTATTCGAGCTGAAGGGAGATAGCAAAAATGCCGTGGATCTTTACCACCGGATTCTTTCCCTGGATACTTCGAACCGCCGTGCCCTGGCCGGCTTGCGCGATCTCTATCGACGCCAGGGAGCCTGGAGAGAAGCGTTCGAGTTACAGAAAAGCTACCTGAAGCTGATGCCGCCTGAAAGGCAGGCTCCGGAAGCTGAGCGGCTGCTTTTTCTTCGCTACGAGTGTGCAAGGCTCTCTCTTGCCTTGGGCGCCACCGAAAAATCAACCTCTGAACTGAGGGAGATCGTTAGCGAAATCCCTCAGTTCATCCCAGCCAACGTTTCCCTTGCGGAAGCTCTCAAACTGGAAGGCAAAGTTGAGGAGGCTGCGAATCTTCTAAAAAAGGCTTTTCAGGAGCTGCGCCATCCGATCTTTCTCATCAAACTGGAGGATCTGTACTTTTGCCAGGAAGAGCCTGGAACGATTGCGGCACTGGTGAACTTTTATAAGCGGAGTATTCACGATAATCCTCATGATTTAATCCTCCGCCTGTTTTACGGTAAACTCTGCATCCGAATGTTGATGGCTGACGAAGCGCTGATTCACTTGAAAGCCATCGTTGCAAGCGGAGTTGATTTCCCCAGTCTTCACATACTCCTGGCAGAGGCCTATCGGCGCACCGACGACCTTGAGGAAGCAGTCAAAGAATATCGAAAAGCGCTTGGAATAGGGAAAACCCATCGCATCCCCTTCGGTTGCAGGGTGTGTGGACATGAGCAGATCGAATGGACCTCCTGCTGTCCGACCTGCGGCACCTGGGATTCCTTTGCAATGAAAGCCTGTGCCGATCTCGATGCGGCAAAACCCTTTGAAACGGTAGTCTTTCCCGTCTAATCTTTTACGCCGGCCCGCGCACTTCATCGTGGCACCTTCCTGATGTCCTCGGATAGTGCCAGTTCCCTGGAGGAACAATGTCGAAACCGCTGCTTCTGATGATTCTTGACGGCTGGGGTCTCAGCCCACACCGAGAAAACAATGCCATAGCTCTGGCAAATCCGCCGGTCATGGGCAGACTTTGCCGAGAGTATCCGTTTGCGGAATTGCAGGCGTCGGGCATGGCAGTGGGGCTTCCCGAAGGACAGATGGGAAACTCGGAAGTGGGTCATCTCAATATCGGGGCGGGCCGTATCGTTTACCAGGATCTGACCCGGATCACGAAGGCCATTACTGACGGCTCTTTTTTCCGTAATCCCGTCTTGCTGGACTGCCTGAAGAAAACCCGCGCCTCCGGAGGCCGGATTCATCTTGCAGGTCTTGTTTCCGATGGGGGGGTCCACTCCCACAATACGCATCTCTATGCACTCCTCCAGCTCGCCCGCCAGGAAGGAATCAAGGAAGTGTTTGTCCACTGTTTCCTCGATGGCCGCGACACTCCGCCCAAGAGTGCTGCCGAATACATTTTGTCCCTCGAAGAGGAAATGAAAAAAATCGGGGTCGGCCGGATTGCCACCATCATGGGACGTTACTATGTCATGGACAGGGATAATCGCTGGGAAAGGGTTGAGAAGGCGTTTAATGCGATGGCGCTCGGAGAAGGAAATGCTACTGAAACCGCACTAATGGCACTTGAAAAAAATTACGAGCAGGGCATAAATGATGAATTTGTGGTTCCTTCTGTGGTCTGCGACCAGGACGGTCCCGTCGGCACGATCCGGGACGGAGATGGTTTCATCTTCTTTAATTTCAGGTCCGACCGGGCTCGTGAAATAACCAGGACTTTAACGGATTCCGCTTTTACGGGGTTCTCGCCGGTATTCAGGCCAAAGTTTTCCTCTTACGTCTGCATGACGGAATATGATGAGACCTTTGGTCTGCCGGTAGCCTTTGCCCCTGAGGAGCTGAAAAACATTCTTGGTGAGGTGGTCAGCAAAGCAGGCCTCCGTCAGCTGCGGATAGCGGAAACGGAAAAGTATGCCCACGTAACCTTTTTCTTTAACGGAGGGAATGAAGTTCCGTTTCCGGGTGAAGAGCGGATACTTATTCCATCCCCGAAAGAAGTTGCCACCTACGATCTGAAACCGGAAATGAGTGTTTATCAGGTAACGTCGGAACTGGTCGGGCGGTTGGATGAAAAGCGCTTCGATTTCATTGTCTTGAATTTTGCAAACCCTGACATGGTCGGTCATACAGGATTTCTGGAAGCGGTGGAAAAGGCCATATCAGCAGTTGATCAGTGTGTGGGAGTCGTAGTTGACAAGGTCCTTTCTCAGGGAGGAAGCCTGCTTATTACGGCGGATCATGGGAATGCCGAGAGCATGGTTGACGAAAACGGCAATCCCCACACCGCCCATACCTGTAACCCGGTTCCCTTTGTTCTGGTTGGTGATGCGGGAACGGGGCTTCACCTGCGTTCCGGAGTTCTTGCCGATATTGCTCCCACCGTGCTCGATATTCTCGGTATCCCGAAACCGGCGGAGATGACCGGCTCAAGCCTCCTGGTAGGGTAGTTTTCCACTAGTCTGAAATTGATGGTCTCGCAAATTCTCCAAACAGTTCCCTCCCCACTTGCGGGCGTATAGACCGGAGTCAAGGACGGGGGAATGACTTTTTACGAGGCCATCAAAATTGGCGGACAGAATACCCCCTTCCTCTTGACAGATGATGATTCTAACCCCCCGTGGGTGCCCTTGACTGGGGCAGGCACAGGGACCTTCCCCTACAACACCCCGTACTGATCAGCCAACTTTTTTTTCAGCAGCAATACCATATTTCCCGTGATGAACCTCAAGACCGATCCGTCGCATGAGCTCCACGATACGTGTCGGAGGGTTTTCCTTCTTCCATCCCCCATGAAATCTGTCCGCAGCCAGGAGTACTCCTCCCACCTTGAGTCGTTTCGCCAAAGCAGTTATCGCATTCGTCAGCATCTCCTCCCCATGAAGAAAAGGGCCTCCGAGAAGGCCATTACATAGGATAATGTCATAGGGTTTTTCGTCTTGTCTAGGGTGTCGCATGATATTGTCTTGAAAGAAGAGCATGTTACCGGTGGCGTGAGCGGTGAAAAGCGGTTCCGCGAAGGTCCGAAAACGCTTCTGTCTTTCCGGGTCATGAGGAAAGTAACCATGTGCTGCCGTGAAGACTTCCAGTGGTTCCAGGGAACTGCCATGTATCTGTTGCTGGCGTGAAGGGATTCCGCATTTCAGTAACAGCCTGGCAAGGTCATAGGTTCCTTCACCGGCTCCGCAGGCTGCATCAAGACCCCTGACCTCTTCGGAGAGGTTGGTTTTTCTTCGCCTGAGCCAGCTCTCCAGGAAACGTAACTGTTCCGGGTAGCGGAGAAAGCAGCCGCCATGATGATGCGGCAGTAATGTGTTAAAGAGGAAGCCGATTCGGCCAGATTCGTCAGTGCCTAATTTCTTCAGGAGGGTCGCCGGATTGACTGAATCCCGCGAAAGGCGGAGGCGCTGTAGCAAGTCGAGCCAATTTGTTGCTTCTTGAATGGGACTGCTCTCGGCTGATAATGGATAGCGGAGTGCCAGGGAAAAGAAGCTACGGAAGGCAGAGCGTATTTCGGCCATGGGCAGATACTGTTCGGTGCATCCTCGCATCTCACCAGTTATGACAAGACCGGGGGCCCAGAGACCATGGGGGTAGTAGGCGCAGTAGCTCCGGAATCGCTCGTCGAGACGTTCGATATCCCTGTTCAGGGCAGAATCATGAATTTGCCCACGCACGAGCAGGGAGGAAAGGTTTTTTTCGGTCTGGTCGGGTGAAAGGCTGGGGTGGAAGGCTGGTACCATGCTACATTTTTTCATGAAAGTATTGGAGTCTGGAATGGAAAACCGGAACGCTCCATGATTCCCTACAAGGCACCAGATTTCCGCAGGAATAGGGCAATTCCTTCCGCAAGTTTCCGGTAGCCCTTGGCATTCGGGTGAATAAAGTCCGACTTGAGAGAGTCCTTTTTCAGGACATCGCGCATGGTATTCTCCAGGTACGGAAGGGAGAACTCTTCGGCGATCTGGCGGTAGAATTTTGGTGTGGATACGAGCAGATTCGGCTTGGGGACGCCAATCAGCACTACCTGCGAATCCTGTCTCTTCACCATGCGAATCATTTCTTTGAGGTTTTCCGCGGCAGTTTCCTCGCCAAGTCCACGCAGCATGTCATTGGCTCCCAGGCAGAGCAGGACAACTGCAGGGCGGTATTTGTCGAGGAATTGCGGCAGTCGGGCAAGACCTTCCGCGGTGGTTTCTCCCGGAACTCCTGCGTTGATCACGGTCCGGGAGATGAGCTTCTGAAGGACAGCCGGATAACTTTGATCGGGTAACGCTCCCGTGCCATAAGTCAGGCTATCGCCAAAAGCCAGCACAACGGCGCTCGGTGGAAGTTCCTTGAGTCGGGGGGCTGAGTGACAGGCGGCGATCAGCAGGGCCGGGAAAAAACAGTTGAGCAGTATCTTCATGGTATCGATCTCCGGATTGCTTTCATACGCTCACTTAGAAGGCGAAACGGATGCCCCCTTCGAACCAGCGCCGCGGGTTCTGGTAGAAAGAAAAGGCGTACTGGGCTCCGTTGAAAAGATTGTGGGCAGTGAAGAATACTTCTGCTGTTATATCGCCTGAGAGATTGAACTCTTTCGAAAGATTGAGATCCCAGATCAGAGCATCGTATTTCCCCTCTGCTTCGGGAATTGCGTTCCAGTCGATGTAGCGACCCTTGAGGAGTGCCTCGATAATGCGACTGTTGTCGTATTGTACCCCAATCTCATAGGAATAGCGGGGTATGTTTTTTATGACTTCTCCTGTTGTTTTGTCCTTGGCGTTGATGAAGGTAAAGCCGCCGGTGAGCGACAGGTTGTACACTGGTGTGGTTTTTAGCTCTACCTCGACCCCTTCCCGTCGTTGCTTGCCGGCATTGACAATCATGAAGAAACCATCCGGCAAGGAAACTGTGGTCAGGGCATCCGAGACGTCATGGCGGAAATAGGTGGTCTTTAACAGGATGTACTTGAGGGCCGCTGATTCAAAGCCTGCCGAGTATGACCAGACCCTTTCCATTTCCAGGGAGGGATTCGGGAGAGAAAAAAAACCGGATCCGGCCGTGAAGCTCAGTGGTGGGATGCTGAAGCCCCGGGCAATATAGCCCCTGAGAACGGTTGAGTCGGCAATGGTATAGGTGGCGCCCAGGCTTGGGCTCCAGAAGTCACCGTTGGTGCTGGTGTTGTCATAGCGGATGCCAGGGGTTAGGGAAATTTGACCGATTTTCATGGTGTCGTTGACAAAGAGCGCCCATTTGTCGAGGCGTTGGGAACCATTAGTGAATAGCTGCGAATCGGAGGTGCCGAAGTCGAAGTCGCTGCCGAAAACCAAGGTGTGCCATTTCTGCTCCCAGGTGAGTCGAGCGCTACCGCCAAAAGTGCTTTCCTCAGCCTTGGTATTTTGCAGTACCTCGTCGCTGAGGTAGGGGGAAAGCTTGATCTCGGTCTTTGTCTGTAAAGTTCTGAAATTCAGGTCAAGGCTCAGTTCGTCAGTCAGGGTTTGTTTCAGGGAAAGGGTCGAGGAAAAGCGGTTGTCCCGGTTGAACACAGAAAGCCCTATGGGGAAATCATCGTTTGGCGGGATTTCGCCGACCCCACGGGAATCGTTCAGGTAGTCGAGGGTAAGTGTAAGGAGAGACTTGTCCGATGGCTGCCACTGAAACTTGCAATAGAAATTACCGCTTTGCAGCATGCTGTGGGGCTGAAGTCCGTCGGAAAGGAGTCCGCCCCCTGCCAGGTAGTAGCCGAGCGTGCCGACTCTGCCTGAGACTTCTCCCTGGTAATCACTGGTGTTCCTGCTGCCGATTGAGGTGCTTATGGTTCCGCCGAACTCTCGTGACTCATCGGGTGACTTCGTTATTATATTAATGACGCCGCCGAGGGAGGACCCCCAAGAGGAAGATGCCGGACCTTTGATGATTTCAATGCGTTCAATATATTGTACCCGCATGCTGCCAACTTCGGGGCGTCCTTCATTGATGCTGTTCTGCACTACCCCGTCAATGAGGACGGTTACGTGATTGGTGGAAGAGCCTTGGACCGTGAGGTTCGCTGGGCTTCCGGGGCCGGTTGAATTACTCAGGTGAACGCCCGTAACGGTACTGAGAACATCGGCAACTGTATGGGCATTCATTGCTTTAATATCGTTGGCCGTGACGATGGCAATGTTTTCAGCAACCTGGGAAATTGATTTCTCGGCCCTCGTGGCTGAAACAACCAGATCATTGTCCTGATAAAAGAGTTGGAGGATCTCCATCTCTTCGTCAACCTGCGCCAAGGCAGGGGGAGGGAAGGAGAAAAGTCCCAGGCAGAAACAGAGTAACAGAAGGCTTGTTTTTAAAGGATAGATGTGCATAATGAAGGCAGGGTAATTTGACACGTTTATACACTCCCAATCAGAGTCAGCGCTTCAGATGTTCAGCCCTTTCTTCTGTCCTGCTTGTTAAGCAAAGGCCGTAGTTTCCTTCGTTGCAAATCGTTCACATTTAATAGCTTTGAAACATAGCAAAGCATTAACCATTTGTCCATACGAACTGAATCATGATCAAGAAAATACTCCTTATATTCCTACTCATTCTCTTGCATCTTTCTGGTGCCCCGGAGGCTGTCCCTCAGGAAATTCTTGTAGTCCAGAACCACAATATTAAGCCATATGGCGATGCACTTTCCGGCTTTAAGTCGCTGATAAGCAACAAGTTTAGCGGAATCAACTTTACATTTCGCAACAGTAGCGGAACGGCCGAATATCTTGTTGAGAGAAAGCCGGACCTCGTTCTTGCGATAGGGATGGACGCTCTGCAGAAAGTAAAGAATTATTCTGATGTGCCGATAGTATATCTTATGGTACTGAACCCTTCTGCTATCGTTAATGAGGAAAGAAACATCACCGGAGTCAGCATGATTATCTCTCCCGAGAAGCAGTTGGCTGCCATCCATAGAGTTCTTCCCTCCGCACGACGAATCGGACTACTCTTCGACCCGAAAAAAAGCGCGGTATTTGTTAAAAGGGCCCAAATCGTCTCGAAGGAGTCCAAAATAGATCTGCTTGCTAAGGAGGTTAACCATTCCAGATTCGTTCCGACCGCGCTTACTTCCATGAAAGGAGCGATCGACGCATTCTGGATGATTCCGGACACAACGGTTCTAACGCCTGATACGATCGAGTTGCTAATGCTTTATTCTCTGGAAAACAAGATTCCTGTCTGTACTTTCTCAACCAAGTATCTTGAAGTTGGTGCACTTATGTCGCTGGATATTGATGCATTCGAAATGGGCAGGCAGGCGGGGGGACTTGCGGTGAAGATTCTTTCCGGGAAGACGGTGTCAGAAATTCCGCCTGTTGAGGCTGATAGCGCAAAGCTTGTTATTAATCAGTCCGTTGCGCGTAAACTCAAGGTGCCCCTAAATGAAGATCTTCGTGGCAAGGCCAGGTTTTTGAGGTGATGAGAGAATGAAACCATTTCATTACATCAGACAACTGGGCGAAACTTTTGCCGCGAAAATTTTTCTGGTTATCATTTTGTTGATTTTCTTTCTGTCGGTTTCCTTTACTGTTTTTTTTGTTCGGAACCAGTCGAAATCATTGACAGATGTATTAGTCCGTGAAGGCGAGGTCCTTGCAAAATCCTTGGCATATACGGTGCGACTCGGCGTCTTTGCCGAGAATCGCGACTTGTTGAAAGATCCTGTTGACGGTGTCATGTTGAATAACGAAGTGTTGCAGGTTTCAGTTTTTAATTCCAACGGGGAACTATTGGAGGAAAAGCGAAAAGGCGGTGTCGGAACTCGTAATGACGCATTACTTTTACAGGGTAAGGAAAAACAGGATTTTTTCAATCGTCTCAGAAAAGCTGCCGGTACCCAGTACCTCAATCGGGGCTTTGATACTTTGGAGATCTGGGCACCGGTCAGAGCAGGTTCCCGCTATTCCGATGATGAGGCGCTCTTTTATTCCGACAGCTTTTTTGACAACAGAGAGCATACCGTCGGGTTTGTGCAAGTTGTGCTGGACAAGAAAATACTGAGTGATGCCCTTAGAAAGATTCTTGTCAACAGCAGTCTGATAGCGTTTATTTTTCTAGCGATTTCTGTTGGCATCGTTTTTTTTGTTGTCAAGGGGGTTACAAAACCTCTGAATAGACTAACGGAGAGAGTCAGATTAATGGGGAGTGGAACCCCTTTGGGGAAGGTTCCGGTTGAAACTCAAGATGAAATCGGCAAGCTGGCCACAGCGTTCAATACTATGGCGGAATGCCTTCAAAACAGGGAAACGGAAAAAGGTAATCTTGAACAGCAATTGAGACAGGCACACAAGATGGAGGCTATTGGGACTCTGGCAGGAGGTGTTGCCCACGATTTCAATAATATTCTTTCTACCATTGAAGGATATGCCCTGCTTCTCCGGGACAGTATCAAGAAAAAGGGCCATATTCGCAACTATGTTGAACAGATAGTTGCTGGTGTTGAGCGGGCTGCCGATTTGACCCATAGACTTCTTGCTTTCAGCCGAAGTCAGGTTATCAACCAGGCACCCTTGGATCTCAATATGACTATCCGCAACATCAATACGTTGCTAGTAAGACTTGTTGGCGAAAATATTGAATTCCAGATTTTTACCTCGCCGGAAGAACTTGTCGTGCTGGCAGACCAGTTACAGATAGAGCAGACACTCATTAATCTGACAACCAATGCACGGGACTCGATGCCTCATGGGGGAGTTTTGCGTGTGGCAACTGAGTTGGCGATAATTGCTGACAATCCTGAGGAAAGCAGAAGACAACTCCTTCCCGGGCACTATGCAAAACTTGTTTTTGCCGATTCCGGAATAGGAATTGATCCTTCGATAATGGAGAGAATTTATGATCCATTCTTCACTACCAAGGAAGTAGGCAAAGGGACCGGTCTTGGTCTTTCTATGACTTTCGGCATTATTAGACAACATAAGGGCTATATCGAAGTCGACAGTGAACCCGGTCACGGGACGACTTTTTCCATCTTTCTTCCTCTTATAGAATCGGTAGTGGTGCGGAAGAGACTGGAGTCGACAATGCTGCCTGTGGGGAATCGGGAAACAATTCTACTTGCGGAAGATGATAGATTCGTCCGAATGCTGACCAAGCACATACTGACAAAGTACGGGTATCTAGTCGTTGAGTCTGTGGATGGGGACGATGCTATCGAGAAATTTCGAGAAAATTTTGAAACTGTTCAGCTGCTTCTTCTTGATGTAATAATGCCAAAGAAAAATGGTAAACAGGTCTATGAAGCTGCCAGGAGGATTAACCCCGATATCAAGGTTGTCTTTATGAGCGGCCATCCCTATGATGTCATCGCAAAACAAGGTTTTGTTGCCGAAGACATAGTGCTCTTATCGAAGCCATTAACTCCTGGAGAACTACTTGTCAGTGTACGCGAGGTTCTTGATGCTTCCGGTCAAAGCGGACGGGGAGGTGCGTTATCTGGTGAAAATTCGACCGGTTTGGGCAGGGTGGGTTGTGACTGAAGCGCCGAAAAAACATCCATGTCCCGACTGTCTTTGTTGCCAGTGGTGTAGCGACAGCCGGTGCGGGATGTGTCTTCGTCAGAGAGGCTGCACGCGCAAGAAGCTTTCTCTGCAGGAGCAGATAGCTCTCTATGAAAAAATCAATAAATCAGAATCAAGGGAATGAGCCTTGTCCTCCTCTATGATTTTAAGGGCCGTTTAACTTGGTAGTGTGCAAAGAACTTTGAACTGGTAGATTGTTCCGGGTTGTTTTCCTTGGAGTGTTGAAAGAGCGTTTTTTTTCTTCAGGTGATTCGGTCTGGATTTGTTTCGTATTTCGAACTACAATATGTGCCGCTGGATTACCAGCAGATCATTCCGTTACCGGGAGTCATAATCGTGAAAAGAAAGCTGCTGGGAGAAATTTTTGTTGAGAAGGGTCTTATTACCACCAAAACTCTTGAGAGGACACTGGCCCGAGCCAACAGGCTGCACAAAAGATTGGGCACTCTTCTTGAGGAGATGGAATTAATTTCTGGTGACGAGTTGGCCAGTGCACTAGCCGAACAATACGGTTACCGTGTGATTGGGAGTTTTTCACGGCATTCCTATGCCCGTAAGCTCCTTGATTTAATCCCGGTTGATGTGGCTATGCAGAATATGTTGTTCCCGTTGAAGATCGAGGATGGCAAACTTGCCCTGGCTATGGCGGATCCGACGGAAACCAGGATCGTCTCGAATATTGCCGCGAATCAGGGTCTGACAATCATTCCTTTTATAGCAACAAAAAACGATATAAACGCGGCCATTTGCAGGCAATACCTTGGGAAAGATCTGTCAATCCAGCAAGAGAAGACTGTTTTGATTGTGGAGGACGATAACCTGCTTGGTACCATGTGGAGCCACCTTCTGACAAAGGATGGCTATCGGGTTAAGGTTGCCACAGATGGCATGGACGCCTATAAAACGGTGATTTCCGAAATGCCTCAGGTTGTCATTACGGAAAAGGCTGTTCCCAAGCTGGATGCCTATGGCCTTTTTGATGCCCTTCGTAATGTTCCGGAAACACGCCATATCCCAATCATTCTCGTGAGCAAACGTACTGAAACGGAAGAAGAAGCGAGGGCGTTTGAGAAAGGATTTTTCGATTTCATTTTCAAGCCCGTCAATGAGGTGACGCTGAAGACCCGCGTGAAACGGGCCTTTCAGTTCCTGGAGAGAGAATATGGCATGATGTTCTAGTCCTTGAGAGGAGACTCCAGACCAGAGACAATTCCGTTTCGTTAGCCTTTCCCCAGTTCGGTGGACCGAGAGGTCGCCGCATCAACCGCTGTCATCACGATACCGCGAAAGCCTTCCTTTTCAAGAACATGCATGCCGGCAATAGTCGTTCCTCCCGGAGAAGTGACCTTTTCTTTGAGCAGGGCCGTATGCTCCCCCGTCTCCAGTACCATTTTCGCAGAGCCGAAGACAGTCTGGGCAGCAAGCCGGGTTGCAACATCACGGGGTAGACCGTTTTTTACGCCTGCGTCGGAGAGTGCTTCAATAAAGGTGAACACGTAGGCTGGGCCGCTTCCGGACAGGCCGGTAACGGCATCCAGGAGTTTTTCCTGGACAGAGCTGGCTGTTCCAAGAAGATTGAATATCTCCAAGGCAAGCGAGACATCGTAGTGTGTCGCATTTGCTCCCGGGGCGATCGCTGAGGCTGCCTCAAGAACGAGAGCAGGGGTGTTCGGCATCACCCTGATTACCCTGGCTACTTCTGAGAGTTCGGCCTCAATGGTTTTTGTCGGGACGCCTGCCATTATGGAGATAAACAGCTTTCCTTCGGTGGATTTCTTCTTCAGGGCACGTAAAGCTTCCAAGCATGTCTGAGGTTTTACTGAGAGAATTACGATGTCGCCAAACAGCGCAGCTTCGCAATTCTTGCCAGTGGTTCCGATCCCGTAGTGATCTGACAGATATGCTTTCCTTTCATCGATCGGTTCTGCAGCAGTAATGTTGCAGGAAGGCACCCCGCCTGTCAGAAGCCCCTTGATGATGGCTTCAGCCATATTGCCTCCACCTATAAAACCGATCTTCTTTTCCTTCAACATAATAACCTCCCGTTTCCCCTGGCTTTCTTAGGTCGTACTGTTCTCCAGTATGTTGCGTTGCAATTGTACCATGCAGGGTATCACACTTTTTACCTCAATAACAGCAAGCGTAGCCCGCGTTTCTACTTTCTGCAGGGCTCCTGATGGAGAAACATCTGCCTGCCGCACAAAGAATTCCAGGCGTGAGGCGAGGTAGTTCGTTACGTTATGCATGATCCAGCGAGGGCTATTTGAATTATGCCTTGTTTGAGCGCCACTGGCGGGTAAGCACGATGCTTGTCAGAATTCCGCCAACGAATCCGAATGCCATGTTTGTAGCAAGAGAGAGTACAACGGTCATGGTCAGAGACAGAATATTGCTTCTCCCCTGGACATCACGCGCAAATTTAATAAGTTCAAAGCCCACCAGCAGCAACATGACACCTGTAACCGGTTTCGGGAAGGAGGAAAAGAGCCCGGCAACCGATGCCGCGAAGAAAAGCCCGAGAGAGAGCTCAATAACTCCTTCGATGATATTGGTTCCACCTGTCCGCGCACCAAAATAGTATTGACCTGCCAGGCCGCCGGCTCCATGGCACATGGGCATGCCGCCAAAGAAGGGGGGGAACAGATTCATAAGCCCTTGGCTCAAAGAAAGTCTGCGAGGTGATACGGTTCTGTCTGGCCAATAGGCAGATATCAGGCAGGAGGTGGCGATGGTTGCGTTGGTAACGGTGAGTGGAATCTGGGCGAAACCTGCAAGCAGAAGGGTTTGCCAGACCTCTTTGGGGCTGAATGTGGTGAGAGGGGGAAGGGTGAAGTCAGGGCTACTGATAGTTCCCAGTTGATTTTTTGTTGCCATGATGACGATGCCAAGCAGAACGAGGGCAACGGCCGCAGGGATGCGACGGTTGGTCCGAAATCCCAGTCCTGCCAGGAGAGCAATTCCGCCCAAGAGCCAGGATGTTGCGAGCATTTTGCATGCTTGGATTGCCAGGAGGATGCCGAGTGTTACCTGTATACCTCGAACAACTGCGGCGGGGGTCATTCTGGATACACGGGAGGCAATATCTGAGATGGCGAAAAGTAGCCAGATACACGCCATGGAAAAACCTGCGGCATAGACCATGGACGGGCTCCATTGTTGTGCAATGGCCGCTGCAGCAATAACTTTCATTGGTTCGATTGGGATCGGCAGCCGGTAAAAGATTCCCGTAAGTATATTGGCGAGCCCCATCATTACAAGAAGCCCTGCCGGATTGAGGCCGCAGACGGCAAAATAGCCGACCGCCAAGGGAAGGAAAGTCCCCAGGTTGCCTAATGAACCGGAAAATTCCCGAACATTAAATTCGAAAGATGCAATTTTCATTGAATAGTACCAGTGTGTGCTAAGAAGTTCTCCGCGGATCTTTTATCCCTATTTTCCCAGAAGGAAATATTTTGCCAAGGGACTCCCCAGTAGCCTGTTTCGGTGGGCAGCAGAGTTGAAGGCGAATTTTTACTGTCACATAATGGCTGGGATTGCCCCCTCCAGCATGTAATTCTAGCAAGTTTTCATCCGGAAAGGCTCAACAGGGGCTGGGCTGGAACTTCTACGTAGCCTCTCCTAATCCGTCTCCACCCGAGACACGGATTGGGCAACTTGCCGGATTCAGGCGCTTTCCTTTCTGTCGCTGTTGTGCCATGAAGCCGTACGAGAGACTCCGAGAAAGCCCCAGCCCAACGGGGGATCACATTATTATGGCGTTTCCGAATTGAAAACCAATAGTTTCACATCCGGAGTTTTCGGATGGTAACTAACTATAAAAAATGCTTGAATTTTTCGTTGTTTATGATTATATATAACGAAGCTTTTTATCTGTCCCCTGAAGCCAAAATTGATATTTTATAGCATAAATATTGCCAAAGCCCGTATAAATTTAGATTTCGATCATCTAAATTGCGATCGCTCTATTTTGTTTTGCTAGGCAATAGTAACTATCACTTTTTCTGATCAGGAACTTTCTGGTCCTATTGAGAGTATTTAATGCGAAGGCAAGTTGTCACAGATATCAGGGTGCCTAATTCCGTCTGGAAAAAAAAGGTTTCAGACACCCTTTCGGAACTGAACATTATTACGGCCAGTTTTTCTGGAAAAGTTGTCATTTCTTTCAAGGATGGTGGCGTCAGTTATATCGAGAAAACAGAAACATTAAAGTAGGGGCCATGTTTTCTGTCAATAAAGCATTCCATTGAAAACGAGATTAGCTGCTACTCATAGAGTATTCGTGTATGTAGTGCCCACTTCGCCATCCGCAAGCATCGGACTTACCGAAACCCGCATGGATACTGTTTTGGATTAAGCAGTTTTCATGCGGGTTTTTGTTTGTTACCCCATACGGTATAAAATATTACCAGGAGGAATAACTGTGGCTTTGGAAAAGTGTGCTATTTGCGATAAGGAAATTGAAACTGACTATTATCTTAATAAAAAATGCTCCAAATGTGGCTCCTGGTTTTGTTCTGATCATTTGGGCCAGTATAAATGGCAGTGTATGAAGTGTTTAACATATACCTTGAGTAATGTATACGGGTCATAGCGCAATTAGATTCTATGAGTAAAGCGGAGG
>RPRC01000138.1 GCA_003857395.1 Geobacter sp. | reverse complement strand
TTCTTGAGCACACCATGAAGATGGGGAACTACCTTACCGAGCAGCTTAAAAAACTGCAGAAAAAATTTGCCTTCATCACTGAAGTCCGCGGCATCGGCCTGATTATTGGTGCAGAGCTCTCCATCCCCGGCTCCGATATCGTCAGGAAGGCCCTGGAGAAAGGTCTGCTGATCAATGTGGCTCAGGACCGGGTACTCCGTTTTGTGCCGCCCCTCATCGTCGAGGAACAAGAGATAGATGAGATGATTGGCATCCTGGAGACAATTTTGTCGGAAGTACCGCCCGCTCAGTAAGAACGGCTGGTCATTGGAAAACAATTTCACCTGTGATGTTGCAGGCGCACCAAGAGCGTTCCTGCCCCCTGGAGGATACTACTATGAACAAGAATTTCCTGGCACTGCACGATTTTTCCAAAAAGGAGCTCGACGAGCTCTTCAAGCTGGCTCTGGAACTGAAAAAGAAGCAGAAAGACGGGGACAAACACCGTCTTCTCAAAGGAAAAACCCTGGCCATGATCTTCGAGAAATCCTCCACCCGGACGAGGGTTTCCTTCGAGGTGGGCATCTACCAACTGGGAGGCCACGGACTGTTCATCTCCTCGGGCACTTCCCAGATGGGCAGGGGCGAGCCTCTCAAGGACACCGCCCGGACCCTGTCCCGTTACTGTGATGGCATTATGGTCCGCACCTATGGCCAGGAAATCGTTGAAGAACTGGCCCGGTTTGCCTCGGTGCCGATCATCAACGGCCTGACCGACCTCTTTCACCCATGCCAGATCATGGCGGATCTTATGACCGTTATCGAGCACAAGGGAAGCTACCAGGGCCTCAAATTCGTCTGGATCGGTGACGGCAACAACATGGCCAACACCTGGATCGAGGCGGCCGCAATTTTCGGTTTCGACCTGACCCTCGCCTGCCCGCAGGGCTATCAGCCTGATCAGAAGGTGCTCGAATGGGCACAAGCCAACGGGAAATCAGCCATCGTACTTACGGATGACCCGAAAGCAGCGGTACAGGATGCCGACGTCCTCAATACCGACGTCTGGGCCAGCATGGGGCAGGAAGAGGAGCAGAAAGCGCGTGAAAAGGCCTTTGCCGGCTACCAGCTCAATGCCGAAACCCTGAAGCTGGCCAAGCCCGACTGCATCGTCATGCACTGCCTTCCGGCCCACCGGGACGAAGAAATCACCGACGAGGTCATCGAAGGCCCCAACTCGGTAGTCTGGGACGAGGCGGAAAACCGGCTGCACATTCAAAAAGCAATCATGGCAACCCTGATGGCGTAGAGTCCTGTCAGAAAGCTGCCAGGCAGTAATTCTTATATATTTGCAAAGGAGAACCATATGGCCAAGAAAGAAGTAAAAAAGATTGTTCTCGCCTATTCCGGCGGTCTCGATACCTCCATCATCCTCAAGTGGTTGAAGAACGAGTACGGTTGCAAGGTGGTGGCTTTCGCCGCCGACCTGGGGCAAGGGGACGAGTTGACTCCCATCCGTGACAAAGCCATCGCAACCGGCGCCGACAAGGTCTATATCGACGACCTGCGCGAGGAGTTCGTCAAGGATTTCGTCTTCCCCATATTTCGGGCAAACGCCATCTATGAGGGTTCCTACCTCCTTGGCACCTCGATCGCCCGGCCGCTGATAGCAAAACGTCAGATGGAGATCGCCAAAATCGAGAAGGCCGATTCCGTGGCTCACGGTGCCACCGGCAAAGGCAATGACCAGGTTCGTTTTGAACTGACCTACTACCACTTCAACCCCGGCATCACCATCATCGCACCATGGCGCACCTGGGACCTGAACAGCCGCCAGGCTCTACTGGACTATGCCAAGAAAAACGGCATCCCGGTCCCGGTCACCAAGAAACGTCCCTGGTCCTCGGACCGCAACCTCCTGCATATTTCCTTTGAAGGTGGAATCCTGGAAGATCCTTACGCCGAAGCACCGGAAGAGATGTATGTCCTGACCAAATCCCCGGAAAAGGCGCCCAACAAGCCCCAGTACGTGGAGATCGAGTTCCGGAATGGTAACGCGGTGGCCGTGGACGGGGAAAAGATGTCCCCAGCTCAGCTTCTGGCCCACCTGAACTTCCTTGGCGGCCAGCACGGCATCGGCCGCGTCGACCTGATGGAAAACCGCTACGTCGGTATGAAGTCGCGCGGCGTCTATGAGACCCCCGGCGGCACCATTCTCCGCGAAGCCCACATGGCGGTGGAGCAGATCACCATGGATCGCGAAGTGATGCATATACGTGATTCGCTGATCCCCCGCTATGCCGAAATGGTCTACTACGGCTACTGGTTTGCCCCGGAGCGCGAGATGCTCCAGGCCATGATCGACGAATCACAGAAGCCTGTCAACGGCGTGGCACGGGTAAAGCTCTACAAGGGTCTCTGCCGCATTGTTGGTCGCAAATCTGATACCGACTCCCTCTTCAACCCGGAATTCGCTACCTTTGAAGCGGACGAGGTCTATAACCAGCAGGATGCCGAGGGTTTCATCCGCCTCAATGCCCTGCGCCTGCGGATTCGGTCTTTGATGAAGGCAAACAGGAAGTAGGGGCAGGCCCCCGTGCCTGCCCGATTCAAGGGCCGTGCCTGCCCAAACAAGGGCAACCCCCTGTGGTTGCCCCTGCAGGAAAAACACACCACCCCCCCTGCCCCCTCCTGAATCAGGAGGGGGTGCCCAAAGGGCGGGGGTGGTTTCATTTGCATAAGATATTTCAGCAGGAGATCAGCATGTCCAAGGACAAACTCTGGGGAGGCCGTTTCTCCCAACCCACCGATGCATTTGTCGAGGAATTCACCGCTTCCATCGATTTCGATAAACGTCTCTACCGCCAGGACATCCGCGGCTCTCTCGCCCATGCCCGAATGCTCGGCCGTCAAGGCATCATTCCCCAGGCCGATGTTGACGCCATTGTTTCCGGCCTGGAGGAGATTCTCGCCCGGATCGAGGCCGGAGACTTCGATTTCTCCGTTTCCCTGGAAGACATCCACATGAACATCGAAGCCCGCCTGTCGGCAGCGATTGGTGAAGCAGGGAAACGTCTCCACACCGGACGCTCACGCAATGATCAGGTGGCGGTTGATATCCGCCTCTACCTGCGGGAAGAAATCGGCGAGGTGATTCGCTACCTGGACCTGCTGAAAGATGCACTGCTCTTTCAGGCAGAAACGAATCTTGGTGCGATCATGCCCGGCTACACCCATCTGCAAGTAGCCCAGCCGATCCTCTTTTCCCATCATATGCTGGCCTATGTGGAGATGTTCCGCCGCGACAGGGGACGCATGGAAGATTGCGCAAAGCGCCTCAACGTGCTTCCTCTCGGTGCGGGAGCCCTGGCAGGAACCACCTTCCCCATCGACCGTGAATATGTTGCGAGCGAACTGGAATTTTCGGGTCCGACCCGGAACTCCCTCGACTCTGTTTCGGACCGGGACTTCGCCCTTGAGTTCATCTCGGCATCTTCGATTCTGATGATGCACCTGTCTCGTTTCTCCGAAGAACTGATCCTCTGGTCGACAAGCGAATTCAACTTTATCGAGCTCTCCGACTCCTTCTGCACCGGCTCGTCCATCATGCCGCAGAAGAAAAATCCGGATGTGCCGGAACTGGTGCGGGGCAAAACCGGACGGGTTTACGGTAACCTCATGGCACTCCTCACCGTCATGAAAGCCCTCCCGCTGGCCTACAACAAGGACATGCAGGAGGACAAAGAACCTCTCTTCGACACCATAGATACGGTCAAAGGGAGTCTGAAAATCTTTGCCGATATGGTTAGGGAGATGAAGATTAAAGCGGACGTTATGCTGCAGGCGGCGGCAGAGGGCTTTTCCAACGCCACTGATGTGGCAGACTACCTGGTCCGAACCGGCATGCCCTTTCGCGAGGCTCACGAGGTGGTGGGGAAATCGGTTCGCTACTGCATCGAACATGGCAAGAAACTGGAAGAGCTCACGCCGGCCGAATGGAAAAGTTTTTCCGATCTGATCGGTGACGACATCTATGCCGCCATTACCCTGGAAGCGAGCGTCAATGCCCGAAGCGCCACCGGCGGCACCGCCCTCGTGAGAGTAAAGGCGGAGATAGAGCGGTTGAAAAAAGAGAAGTAAAAACTGTTTTTCAAACCCGGAAGGGACCTTCGCCATGAAAAAGTACTGTATCTGGATCGGAATAGCCCTCCTCTTCACCGCCTGCGGTAAACGCGGTCCCCTGGTAGCGCCGGAGGCACTGGTACCTGCAGCCATCAACGATCTCCAGGTCGAGCAGAAAGGGAACCGTTTCCTCGTCTGCTGGTCCCGGCCCGGCAAGGAGGAATGGGGTGGCCCGCTCGAAAGCCTGGCAGGATTCAGGGTCTTCCGCCGTGACGTGCTTCCTCCTGATCAAGACTGCGAAGAGTGCCCGAATGCCTACCGCCAAGTGAAGCTCATTGACCCCGAGTACCTGCACGATGTCCTTCAGATCGGCTCACGCTACTGCTTATACGACAGCGAACTTATGGATAACAAAACCTACCAGTACAATGTCGTCTCGTTTGAGAAGGACGGAGCGACCAGCAAGGGTTCAAACAAGGTCCGCAGGACGAAACTGATCCCGCCGGCAACACCGGTACTCTCAGCCATGAAGACTCCTGATAGCGTTACTCTCCAATGGAAGATCCCAACGCCAATCCCGGACAAGACTCTGGAAGGTTTTTCCATTTACCGAAAACAGGCAGAAGGCCTCATGCCCCTGTCTCCCATTGCAACAGTACCGGCCGACACCACCACGTTCGCCGACCCGCACATGGAGCACGGAGTTTTATACTATTACGCTGTGCGGACCAGAGCAAAAATCGGTCCTGACCTGGTTGAGAGCGATCTTTCCAACATGGTAGAGGGTAAATTTTCCCTTTCCGAATAAGCAGTATCCACCCGGATACTCCGAAAGAAAGTTTTTGGTCCACTGCCATTTCGGCAGAAAGTGTCCTGCTCGAAATGCCAACCGGGAAAGGATTCACTGCTATCCCGCCTTCCTCTAAAACTTTTACAGAACAGGCCTGTTTTGACTTTTATCACCCCATGTGCTACAAAAGTAAACTTTCAATCAAACGACGGCAGACTGTGCCGGATCATTTATATCGGAGGACGGTATGCATCATTTTCAGTACAAAGGAAACGAACTGTACGCTGAAGAAGTCGCGGTAAAGGATATCGTGGCATCGGTCGGCTCACCGGTTTACATCTATTCCCATGCGACGTTGGAACGCCACTACACGGCGATGGATGAGGCCTTTGCTCTCGTTCCCCATACCATCTGCTACTCCATGAAGGCAAATTCCAACCTGGCAGTACTGAAAACCTTCTTCAACCAGGGCGGCGGGGTCGATATCGTGTCGGGCGGTGAACTCTACCGCGCGATCACGGCCGGAGTCGACCCGAAAAAAGTCGTTTACTCCGGAGTGGGAAAAAAAGATGACGAAATCGAGTATGCCCTGAACACCGGCATTCTCCTCTTCAACGTCGAGTCTGAGGAAGAACTGGACCGCATCGACCGGGTCGCCGGGCGCCTCGGAAAGAAGGCCGGAATCGCCATCAGGGTAAACCCTGACGTGGATCCCGAGACCCACCCCTACATCACCACCGGCCTGAAAAAAGCCAAGTTCGGTATCAATATCGAAAGATCTCTGGAACAGTACAAACGCGCGGCAAAGATGGCCAACCTGGAGGTGATCGGCATCGATTGCCACATCGGCAGCCAGCTGACCAAGGTTTCTCCCTTCATCGATACCATCAAGAAACTGAAACGTCTCATCGACGGTCTGAAGGAAGCCGGCATCACCCTCCAGTACTTCGACCTGGGCGGCGGGCTCGGCATTACCTACAGCGACGAAGCACCACCACTGCCCGCGGAATATGGCGAGGCTATCGTTGCGGAAACCAAAGATATGGGACTTCACCTGCTGTTCGAGCCGGGACGTAACCTGGTGGGAAATGCCGGCATCATGGTTGCTCAATGCCTCTACACGAAAAAAGGCGATGAGAAGAACTTCGTGATCGTGGACGCCGCCATGAACGACCTGGCCCGGCCATCGCTGTACGGCTCCTACCATGGAGTGCAAGCGGTGCGCAAGGACCAGCAGGGTACCATTGTTGCCGATATCGTCGGCCCCATCTGCGAATCGGGTGATTTTCTCGCCAAGGATCGCGAAATGCCTGCCTTCAAGCAGGGAGACCTCGTCGCATTCATGTCTGCCGGAGCTTACGGTTTCACCATGAGCAGCAACTACAACAGCCGTCCCCGCGCAGCTGAAGTGATGGTAAAGGGGAATTCCTTTTTCGTTGTGCGCGAACGGGAAAAGGTCGAGGAGCTTATCCGAGGAGAGAAGATCCCCTCATTTCTCTAATGCCTCGCACTGTCCGAGCATTTTGAAAAGACCATCCACGAGGGGCATGGAAGAAACAGCCCCTGCGTTTTCAGGGAAAATGATTTTCCACTGAGGAAGGAGTACAGCATGTTCAAGGGGAGTATCGTCGCCATCGTCACCCCGTTTAAAAACGGTGAAATCGATGAAGAAAAGCTGAGAGAGCTGGTCGAATTCCAGATCGAGAACGGCACGGACGGCATTGTCCCGTGCGGTACCACCGGCGAGGCATCCACCCTCGATTATCAGGAGCACGACCGGGTAGTCGAGATCGTCGTTCATCAGACAAAGAAACGGGTCCCCGTTATTGCCGGGACCGGTTCCAACTCCACCAAGGAAGCTATTGCGATAACCGAACATGCCAAAAGAGTCGGCGCGGACGGTGCGCTTCTTATTACCCCTTACTACAACAAACCATCTCAGGAAGGGCTCTATCGCCATTACAAAACAGTGGCCGAAGCCGTTGCCATCCCTCAGATTCTCTACAATGTTCCGGGTCGCACCGCAGTCAATATGCTGCCGGAGACAGTGGCAAGACTGGCGGAAATATCCAACATTGTCGCGATCAAGGAGGCTACCGGCTCCCTGCAGCAGGCGTCGGAGATCATCGCCCTCTGCGGCGACAAAATCGACGTTATTTCAGGAGACGATTTCATTACCTTTCCGCTGATGGCCTGCGGCGGCGTGGGCGTTATCTCGGTTACCGCCAACATCATGCCGAAAGAGATCGCAGCCATGATCGACTCCTTTAATGCCGGAAACATGGAGGAGGCACTCCGCCTCCACCTGAAACTCCTGAAGATCAGCAACGCCATGTTCATCGAAACCAATCCGGTGCCGGTAAAGACGGCCCTCGGGCTCATGGGTATCTGCTCCGACGATGTACGTTTGCCGCTGGCCCCCATGTCCGAGGAAAACACCTCGAAACTTGCCGGCATCATGAAAGAATACGGTTTGATGTAAATAACGGAACAAGAGGCACAGGCTACGGACTGAGGTAAAAATTCTCCAGCCCTGTGCCGGTCACCTCATACCTGTAGCGAGAGGGATATCATGATTAAAGTAGCTGTCAGCGGCGCAGCCGGACGTATGGGAGGCCGTGTCATCACGGCGGTCAAGGAAGACCCGGAATTGCAATTATCCGGGGCACTGGAACGACCCGGGCATCCTTATCTCGGCATGGATGCCGGGCTCATCGCCGGATGCGGCGCCCTGGATGTGCCCATCATCGAAAATCTTAACGAGCTGGTCAAGGGCTGCGATGTTCTGATCGACTTTTCCGCACCAACGGTATCGCTGAAAAACCTCGAAATATGTGGACTGAACGGCAAGGCAATGGTGATCGGCTCCACCGGTTTCAGCCCGGAGGAACGCGCCCTTGCCGTTGAACTGGCCCGCACGGTTCCTGTGATGCTCGCCCCCAATATGTCGGTTGGTGTCAACGTGATGTTCAAGATCCTCAAGGACGTAGCAAAGATCCTTGGCGATGATTTCGACGTGGAGATCGTCGAAGCACACCATAAAATGAAGAAGGACAGCCCCTCGGGCACCGCTGTCCGCATGGGTGAGGTTATTGCGGAAGCCCTCGGACGGGACTACGGCCAAGTGGCGAATTTCCACCGTGAAGGTATTTGCGGCGAGCGGACCAAGGAAGAAATCGGCATGCAAACCATCCGTGGTGGTGACATCGTCGGCGAGCACACTGCCTACTTCATCGGGATGGGTGAGCGTATCGAGATCACTCACCGGGCCCACACCCGAGACATGTTTTCCCACGGGGCGGCACGTGCAGCAAAGTGGATAGTACATCAGAAACCGGGACTCTATGACATGCAGGACGTCCTCGGTCTCCGGTAGCAGATGTTTTTTCGCATGCAACCCCCCCTCAATCCCCCCTTGACAGGGGAGACTTAAAGGCTTCCCCCCTGTCAAGGGGGGATTGAGGGGGGGTTATTTTAGGTGTTACAGGGTACTAATTCATGCCGCTTCCGCGGCATTTCCTTTATTTCATGAAATCAACAGGAGGTTTATGTATGGCCCTTGTCAACGAACACTATCTGAAACTGAAAGCAGGATACCTCTTTCCCGAGATCGGCCGACGGGTACGGGCTTTCACCGAAGCAAATCCCCAGGCCAAGGTGATTCGCCTCGGCATCGGCGACGTTACCTGCCCCCTTCCGCCGGCAATCATCAAGGCATTCGAGGATGCGGTCGAGGAAATGGCAACTGAAAAATCGTTCATGGGCTACGGCCCGGAACAGGGCTACGAATTCCTGATCAACACCATCATCGAAAAATCCTACCAGCCCCTTGGCGTCGAACTGAAAACGTCCGAGGTGTTCATCTCCGACGGCTCAAAGTGCGACTGCGCCAACATCCTTGACATTTTCGCCCTGGAAAACGTGGTCGCCATCGGAGACCCGGTCTACCCGGTCTATAATGACACCAATGTCATGATCGGCCGCACCGGCGAGGCCAACGAACAGGGCTACTACAAAGGGTTGGTCTACCTGCCGTGTACCGAGGCAAATGGTTTCAACCCGGCCTTTCCGGACCAGGAAGTGGACATTATCTACCTCTGCTTCCCGAATAATCCTACCGGAGCAGTGGCAACCCGGGAACAACTGAAAGGCTGGGTGGACTACGCCCTGAAGCACAACGCGGTCATCTTCTTTGACGCTGCCTATGAGGCATTCATCACCGACCCGACCATCCCCCATTCCATTTATGAGATTGAGGGGGCGAAGAAGTGCGCCATTGAGTTCCGCTCCTTCTCCAAGACCGCCGGATTCACCGGGGTGCGCTGTGCCCTGACCGTTGTTCCGGAAGAGCTCACGGCGCACACCGCCGCCGGCGAACCGATCCAGCTCAATAAGCTCTGGAACCGCCGCCAGTCAACGAAATTCAACGGTGTTTCCTACCCCGTCCAAAAGGCCGCCGCCGCGGTTTATTCCGAAGAGGGCTGGCCCCAGGTTAAGGAAATCATCGACTACTACATGGAAAATGCCCGGATAATCCGGACCGGCCTTGCCGAAGCAGGCATTACCGTCTATGGCGGCGTCAATGCGCCCTATATCTGGCTCAAAACACCGAACAACATGAGCTCCTGGGAATTTTTCGACAAGCTTCTGACCGAATGCAACGTGGTCGGCACCCCCGGCAGCGGGTTCGGGCCGAGCGGTGAAGGGTTCTTCCGGCTCTCCGCCTTCTGTAATCGCGACAACGTGATCGAGGCGGTGGAAAGAATCAGGAAAAACCTGAAATAGCAGGAATAGAAGGCGGCCGATAGGCCGCCTTCTTCGTTTCGGAGAGATAACGTTATCAGCTGTCAGACGACATCCTTGACCCTTGGCCCGGTCTTGCCGACACCCAATGTCGTGTAGACGAATCCCAGGCAGCTGCGAAAGCGGCTGAAGCCGAGGAGAAACAGCAGGGTGCCCGCCAGGCAGAGGCAGGAACCTGCCAGCAGGGTTTCCGGAACACCGAAACGTTCGGCACATGCCCCTGCTATCAGCCCGCCAACCGGTATCATGCCGATGAAAGACATAATGTACAGGCTCATTATGCGACCCCGTTTGTTCTCGGCCACCACGGTCTGGAGAATTATATTACTGGCCGTGAGCTGAGCCATCGACACGCCCCCCATAAGAAAAAGAATCGGAAACGAGAGGGGAAGACTTCGGCAGAGGGAAAACCCCGCAAGGCAAAAGGCAGCAACCAAAGCAGAGAGCGGAATAATTTTCTCAAGCCCAAGCACATTGCGGCGAACAGCAAACAGCAGATTGCAGGCCAGGCAGCCGATCCCTGAAGCGGTGACCATCAGGCCGTAATCCAGGGAATCAGCTTGGAGGAAATCCCGGGCAAAGGCTGGCAGGAGAGTTGTATAGGGCATCACGGTAAGACTGAGCAGGCAGAGGAGCAGCAGAATCTGGCGGATGGGGAGGAAGCGCCAAGCGTACCCGAAACCGTCAGCCACTTCGGCAAGCACGCGTTTCTTCTCGCGCTTTTCGGGCGGAGTCGTGGGCAGTCGCATGGCACACAAACAAACCAGGATTGCCAGATAGCTGACGGCATTAACCAGAAAACAGGCACCTTCGCCAAACTGGGCGATAAGGATGCCCGCAATGGAGGGACCCACCAGCCTGGCCGAATTGAACATGGCCGAGTTAAGGGGAATGGCGTTGGCAAAGTCCTCACGATCAGGAATCAGGTCTGCGACAAAGGAATGACGGGCAGGCATGTCGAAGGAATTGATGACACCGTTCAGGAAAGTGAGCAGGGCAATCTGCCAGATCATGACCGAACCGGAGAAAACAAGCAGCGAAAGGGTTAGGGCCTGCGCCAGCGCGAGAGCCTGGGTCCAGATCAGCAGGCGCCGCCGGTTCATCCGGTCGGAAAGCAGTCCGGCAAAAGGAGTCAGCACGAGGGTCGATATCTGGCCGGCAAAGGCAACAACTCCCAGCTGCAGAGCAGAGCCTGTCAGACGGTACACCAGCCAGCCGACAGCGATCAGCTGCATCCAGGTTCCCACCAGCGATAGTGTCTGGCCGATAAAATACAGCCGGTAGTTCCGGTAACGGAACGCCCGCAGCAAGAGCTGCAGCCGCCCCACGGAAAGAGGATCCGTTTCCCCGGCCATGGCCAAAGTCTTCCGTACTTCCCCCTGTTCATTTCTCGGCTGATGAAACATCTTTAAAATCTACCATACTCGAGAGGGTCTGAAAACAACTGCTGGCAAGTAAATGCAGGAAGCCTTGCGTATCTGTCGCACGTGAGCCAGACAAAACAGCGACCCTCCATTCTCTGTTTGCAGCTGATGGTGGTATCCAAGCGGGGAAATATGCTATGATGCCTGTCCATAGTCAAAAACTCTTAAGCTGGCAAACAAACCTGAACTAAACGAACGGAGTCACCATGATTGGTAAAAAAACCTTTTCCCTTTCCCATAAGCTCCTTTTGATACCGGCCCTGCTGCTTTTCCTTTCCGCCTGCGCCTCTGCCCCGACGCCAGTGCCGAGCGCCAGACCCGGAAAGCAGGTGGAAACCCTCCAGTCGGAGGTTTCCCTGTCGGTGCGCTCAGGCGACAAAAGTATCGGCGGACGGGGCTACCTGATTTTCAAGCAGCCCGACCGCTTTCATCTGGCGGTATTTTCACCGTTCGGTTTTACCCTCATGGATCTGTTTGTGGCCAATGACCGGATCACCTGCCTGATACCCGCAAAGCAGACCGCCTACCAGGGTCTGATCTCCGACATACCGGACGGCAATGCTCTGAAGGGCTGGGGAATGATGCGCTGGGTTGTGGAGGCCCCACCGACGGACGAAGACAAAAAGTCCGCGACACAGGACTATATCTCCCCTGACGGGAAAAAGGAGATCCTCTGTTATGACGACCGAGGGCTCCTCGCCAGTAAAACAAATGAAGACGGCGACCGGGTCGTATATCGTGATTACCATGACCGGAACGGCGTCGCCTTTCCCTCTTCCATCGAAATCAGCAACACCCGGGGGGATTCGGTTCGGATTCTCTTCGACGAACCGGAGCTAAACCAGCCCGTTGAGGAAGTTGTCCTGAACCCCTCCCTGGGGGGAGTGGATGTACTGCCGCTGTCCTCGTTCCGGGGGCTGTAACCGGTCATGTCGAATCACTTCTTTGGTGGTCTTACCACCCTCGTGCATAGAGGAGTCCAACGACACCTGGAGTGGCTCTACCGGATCACGACACGACGCCCGCTTCTGGTCTTTTTCGTTGCGGTTTTTCTCCTGCTGCCCGCGTCTCTCTCGATCCTTTCGACACGCTTCGAATCAGACATCTTCAAGCTCTTTCCGGCGGAAAAGGGCCCTCTCAAGCTCTTTCTCGACTCTTTGGAATGGACCGGCGACTCCCGCCAGGCGGTCTTTCTCCTCGAGGGCAACCGGGAAGACCTCGTCCCCGAGGCTGATGCCTTTGCCGCGCGTCTCAAGGCTGTCAAGGTTGACGAAAAACCAGCCTTCTCCCGGATAACCTATCGGGTTTTCGATGCGGCGGAAGCTGAAGCGTTCGCCCGTTTTATCGGCTATGCCGTAACCCACCCACAGCTGTTTCTTGACCGGTCGCAGGCGGATACCTTCGCCAAAAGGCTGTCCCCGGGTGCCATTGAGCAGTCACTGCTGCGTACCCGGACAGAACTGGCAAGCCAGATCGGCATGGGCATGCGCGATCTGGTGCTCCCCCGCCTGAAGGCTGCGAGTCAGGCGCTGAATCTCGATCCTGACTCGCCCTATTTTCTTTCCCGGGATGGAAGGGTCCTGATCATGATCGCCGAACCGGCGAAGCCGGTAAACGACATGGACTTTGCCCGCAAGCTGGTGGTAGGCATCAACGAAGCGCGCCGGGGCGCCCGGGTTGCCATTTCCTGCACCGGCGCCCACCTGAGTGCCGTCATTGACGAATCGGTGATGAAACAAAACATCATCGTCTGTATCATTTCATCCCTTTTTGTGGTCTTGGGGCTCTTCTACCTCACCTATCGCCGTTTTCTCCCGACCCTTCTCATCCCGCTGATCCTCCTCTACGGGGTAACGATGGCACTGGGAACCGCCGGATTTTTCCTCCCATCGATCCATATTATTTCCTTTGCCTTCACCGCACTTATTATCGGCCTCGGCACCGATTACTCCATCCATCTCTACGACAGGTTCTACTCGGAACGAAGTATCGGGACGGACCCACAGGAAGCACTGCGACGTGCCATGACCGACACCGGACACGGCCTCTTCACCGCTGCCGTAACCACCGCCCTGCCCTTCCTGGCTCTGGTCTTCTCCGAGGTCCGTGCTCTGTCGGAATTGGGGCTCCTGGTGGGACTCGGGGTACTTTTCTCCCTTTATGCAACCTTCCTCTTTCTTCCACCGCTGCTGGTCTTTTCGGAGCGACGTTTCCCCGCATCCGTCTATAAACCGCTGCCTGGATTCGGACTCGGCCGAGTCTGGAGCTTCAGCCGTCGCTATCGCAAGGTGGTGATTCCGCTTTCCTTGCTCCTGGTGGCAGTTTCCCTTATAGCATCCTGTTTTCTCACCTTCGAAGGGGAATTAAAAAACCTCCAGCCGCGAAGCTCCGAGGCGTTTCTGACCCAGGAAAAGCTGGAAAAACACCTGAGCCTCAGCCCGAAGCAAATGTTGGTAACCGTGGAAGGGAAAGACCTGGAAGAGGTCATGGGGCGGGGAAGCCGCATCGCCATGCTGGCGGAGCGGTATCAACAAAAAGGACAGATCGTCGCCTGGTCTTCTCTGGACCGGGTGGTAAACAACCTGGACACCCAACGGGAAATTCTGGCTGAGCTGGCAAAAAGCACCGGAGCGGAAAACTGGGCGCAGCAAGTAGCCGGGTCCCTGGAAAGGAACGACTTCGCCCTCGAGCCCTTTCAGCCCTTTCTAAGTGGCCTGGCCAGGCTGAAGGACGCCGGACCGACACCGGCGACAGAAGGCATAGAACATCTCAGCGCCTCACCCCTGCGCGGAATTGTGAACAGACACCTGGTACAGGATGGAAACGGCTGGCATCTACTCGTCTATCTCTACTATTCCGGAAAAGAATTTTCCCAGAAGGACTTCCTGCGAGACCTCGCCGCCCAGGATCCGGCCGCACGGGCCACCAGCGTAGACATGGTCAGCAATCAGCTGGCGGAGTCGGTAAAAAGCAGCTTCCTGTGGGGCTTCCTGCTCGGCGGAGCGCTGGTTCTCTGCCTCCTCCTGGCCCACTTCAACTCTCTATCCGGGATATTTGCCTCTCTGTTTCCGGTTCTGTCCGGGGTTGTTGTCATGACCGGCATGATGGCAATAACCGGCATGGGCCTCAATTTCATGAATGCCATGGTGCTCGTCACCATTCTCGGCATGGGAAGCGATTACGGGCTCCATATTGGCCACCGGGTGAGCGGAGCACACAAAGAAGGACAAGAAACCGAGTATATCCAGGCCGGCCGCGCCGTTCTCCTTTCAGCCCTGACAACCATAGCGGGCTTCGGATCGCTGGCCTTTACCGACTACGGTGCCATGTCCTCCATCGGCTGGGCGACCAATTACGGTATCGGAGCAACGGCCCTGTTCGCCCTGATCTTCCTGCCAGCGTTTCTGCCCCGCAAGGTCACCTGACACAGGACACGCAGAGCGAAGCGTTCGGTCTGTTTCGGGGAAGAGCTACCTCTTCCAGATAAACCGGTCAATGGACCACTGCCCTCCGCCGGTGACAACGAGGGCCAGGGCCATACCGAGAAGTGCCAGGGTGAATTCGATGCCCTGCCCCTTGCCTGAGGCGTTGAGGAAAAATCCGTTCACCCAGTGAACTTTATACATCGCTACCGCCATGGTCACCGCAATGCCGCAGGCGGAGAGTCTGGTAAATGCGCCGCACAAGACTCCAAGCCCTCCGCCGAATTCGGCGATAATGGCCAGCAGAGTGAGAAGCGGAGGAATTCCCATGTGGACCTCAAAATTTCTCAGGGTGCTGGTAAGGCCCGGCCCGCCGAAGAGGCCCAGAAGTTTCTGGGAGCCGTGGGCGAAAAAAATCACCCCCAGGGGCAGGCGAATCAGCAAGAGTGCCAGGGAATCCATTGTTGCAGCAGAAAAGTTTTTTGCCATGTTTCTCCTCCAAATGACGTGGGGAATCTTGTACAAAATCAGATTCTGAAAATTCGCTACGTTCCCCTCCCGCTTGCGCGCCGAAGCGCTTCAGCGCGTAGGTACGTCAAGGGAGGGGCGCTAAATTTTGATTTCGGAAAAACAACCCTGAATTATTACGTTTTACTCGTTTGGTCCCGGTTTACCCAGACGCGGCTGCCTCAACTACGTTTTTTCCGCGTCCGTGTTTTGCCATACATCTGCCCCATGTCCGCCACGATACTTTTCAGCTCGGAGCGAAGTTCGGGCGGATCAAGAATCTCGGCATGCCGGCCATAGGAAAGGACCCAGGAAACAATCTCCATGGTTCCGCCCGCCTCAAAAGAGATAGCAATATCGCCGTTGTCCAGTTCTTCGACCCTCTGGGTTGGATGCCAGACCCTATCCCTGACAGCGTGGGCAACTGCTGAAGAAAAGCGCACCCGGACCGGAACTGCCGACTCCTCCACAATGCCGAAGGCGTTCCGCAGCTGTGCCTGGGGACAGAACTCGTCAGGCAGTTCGAAACGCTCATTTTCTTTGACAACCCTGCGAACCCGCTCGATAGCAAAGGTTCGTAGCGCCTGGCGGTTGTGGGCATAGCCAAGCAGGTAGAGCCCGCCCCGATGAAAAATCAAGGTGTACGGGTCGATCAGGTAGGAAGAGGCGGGGTCCTTTCCCGGCACATGATAATCGATTGTCACCCGATACTGGTAAACCAGGGCATCCCGCAGAATCCGCAGGGCATCCCCTGCCCGGCTGTAGTCCCGCCGGCCCTGGAGCAGAGGCAGGGAAACACCGGCGATCCGTTCCATATGGGCGGCATAGCGGGGAGGAAGCACGGAGTTCACCTTACGATAAATGGCTTCCATATCATCGTGGAAGGGAGTCCCTTCCAGAAAATCCAGTTGGGAGCGGAGAAACCCGAGGGTCATCAGTTCCTGCAGGGTAAAGCTGATCGGAGGGACATCCTTGAACCGGGTCAGGAAGCGATAGACCTTGCGAGTAAATGCCCACTCGGAAATCAACGGATAGCCGGCTTCCTGGATAGCATTCAGGTCCCGGTGAATGGTGCGCCGTGTAACCCCGGCCTCTTCGGCCAGCTCTTCGAGGGTGATCCCGTGACGTGCCTCGATAAGGCGGATTATGTCGTGCACCCGCGCCGCCTGGGAATACTTCTTTGCCGGTTTTCCCCTTTGCACTGCCATGCCCCTCCGAACGAAGCCTTTTACAGGTTGAATCAAATTGAAACGGATGCAAATAGTAGCGTATGTTCTGAAAAGTTGGAAGATAAAATACAGCGGGCTGGGGATATCACTCGAAAGGCACCGCAGGAGTTCATCCGGCATTTCCAATCCGAATTTTGGTGCGTAGGGGCGCTGCGTGCCGCGCCCTTCCTTCAAAAACATTGGGCGCGGCACGCAGCGCCCCTACACCTTGGGTCATGTCGTAACGATCAACAGGGAGTTGACATGCAATTTGACACAATCGTTATTCTCGGCCCCACCGCGTCCGGCAAGACCTGCCTGGGAGTTGCCCTCGCCCGTGAGTTGAACGGCGAGATCATCTCTGCCGACTCCCGCCAGGTCTACCGGGGCATGGACATCGGCACCGGCAAGGACCTTGAGGAATATGGCGACGTTCCCTATCACCTGATCGACATCCTCAACCCCGGAGAAGAGTTCAACGTCTTCCTCTTCCAGCGCCGCTGTTTCGCTGCCATGGAAGAAATTCGCCGCCGAAACAGGCTGCCGGTCATCGTTGGCGGCACGGGCCTCTACCTGGACTCGGTCCTGCGAAACTACCGGATGGTTGAAGTGCCGGAGAATCCCGGCCTGCGCCGGGAGCTTGCCGCTCTTTCCCCGGAAGATCTTGCCGCACGACTCATGGCAATCAATCCCCGTCTCCACAATACCACCGACCTGTTGGACCGGAACCGTCTTCTTCGGGCTATCGAGATTGCCGCGTACGAGAAGACCAACCAACCGGAACCGCTCCCCGAAATCCGGCCGCTGGTATTCGGCATCAAATGGGAGCGGAGTGTCCTGCGCCAGCGGATCACCGCCCGCCTGAAGGCGCGTCTCGACACTGGCCTCATTGAGGAAGTGGCGGAACTACATCGTCAGGGGGTGCCGTACGAGACCCTGGAATACTACGGCCTCGAATACCGCTTTGTCGCCCGCCACCTCAAGGGTGAATTGAACAGGAACGACCTCTTCCAGAAACTCAACAGCGCCATCCACGATTTCGCCAAGCGCCAGGACACCTGGTTTCGCCACATGGAGCGCCAGGGGACCGAGATCCATTGGTTGGATGGGGGTGGGAAGCCGTTGCAGGAGGCGTTGGAAATAGTGGGGAAGTAAAACGGGAAAGGATGATTGTTCCTATTCTAAGGCAGGACAACGACGTACCATTAGAATCATTGACATAGAGCTTTACGCTGCGGTAATAAATACTGACTCATGGTTATTAATGAAAAGCTGTGCCGGAGGATGCAGTGCCGCACGACGCTGGATTCATCGAGTTTTGACAAAGCCGCTTACCTTGGCAGGATGCTGAGGGGGCGGCTTTTTTATTGGCATACGAGTGCGGGGAACTTGTCAGCATAGAGACTCCTTGCTGAATCTCCAAAAAATAAATCCGTCCCCTTTTACCAGAAAGGTTTTGACGGACGTGCGGGAAAAACTTGCGACAGAGCGATAGGTCGCAGAAAGTAGTTGTCCAACTCTCGCGTGGACTCGGACGCGATAAACCCGCGTCGGTCTCGCTCATGGCGTTGAAATGAATAAAGTCACGAAAAGCAGAAAAAACCATAATATCAATTAAATCTTACACAGGTGCAATCCTATGAACTTGTTCAGGCGCATGAGTATTTTGCTTATTCTCATATCAATGACTATCCCATCCATTTGTGTTGCCAAAGACAACCAGTCTTACACTGCCACAGGGACTTGGTCTTGGACTGGGCCAAAAGGGTCAGGAGGGTATCTCCTAACATTCCAGAAAAATAATAGAGTTCAATTTCAGTTGGAGCTTCAACGTGGAGAACCTTCTTACAATTCAGGATTCATCGAAGGTGAATTCAAGTTACAGGGAAACAAGGGATCATTTCGAACAGACGAATTCGGATCCTGTGAAATCTCTTTTGAAATCCGGAAGAACGAAATAGTTCTTACTCAACCAACCAACAAGACTGATTGTGGCTTTGGATACGGCGTGTATCCCGAAGGTACTTACAAATGTAGTAGCCACAAAAAACCGAAATTTTCATCGGGCGACCCAAGAGCTTCGAAATAAACTTCAACCTAGCTGAAGCAAGTAGTTGACAGAGAGAAGGATAATTTCAACCAGTCAGTTAGACTCCGCCCGCCCGAAAAGACTGGGCTGGCGGATCAACTGCCGAGCCGTTGTCGCCAAGGAAATTTAAACTGTCCAATCAATAAGATTAAGGGATGGAATGCGCAAAAACTCTCGGGTGTTATTGGTGACCAAAGGGATTCCCAACGATACAGCGTGAGCGGCAATAAGCATGTCCATGGCACCGATGGGCGTGCCGACTTTTTCTAGTGATGCTCGAATACCACCATAGGCTTGCGCCGCAGATTCATCATAAGAGACAACCTCCAAAGGAATGATGAACTCGTTGAGAGCTTTTGAATTTTTCTCTCTATAGGCGCTCTTTGCAACGCCATAGCGTAATTCTGCGAGAGTTATGGAGGAGATGCCAATGTCGCCAATCTGGTACTCCAGGAAACGTTGAAGTACGCTAGCCGGTTTTTGTTTGATGATGTAAATACAGATATTGGTGTCGAGCAGCAGTTTCATAAGAAACTCTCCCGTTTGTCCAGTTCAGGCTGGATGCGCTCGGACATGAAGTCGCGGGAAAATTTTTTAAGGCTGTCGAACAGAGAATCCCACGAACCGCTCCGTGGAATCAATTGAACGACGTTGCCGCTTTTCTTTATAAATACCTCGCTGTCGTCGAAACGAAATTCCTTGGGGAGCCTGACTGCCTGGCTTTGTCCATTTTGAAATATTTTTGCAGTTTTCATGACAGACCTCCATATCAATATATATTTGAAGTATATATTCCATCTTTTGAAATGGCAAGTTAAAATTCAATAGCGCTCAATGAAAATACAGGAAATACAGGGAAATACAGGGAGGAAATACAGGGACACCATACCAATTAATTCTTGACATGGTCGATCCTCAGGATTAACTTCAGCTCATGCCACGCATAGCACGCCTTATAGCCCCCGGAATCCCTCATCACATAACCCAACGTGGAAATCGGCGAATGGAGACCTTCTTCCGCGAAGAAGACTATCAAGCGTACCTGTCGCTAATGGCGGAGTGGTGCCATAAATTCAGAGTGTCGGTGTGGGCCTATTGCCTGATGCCAAACCATGTTCATCTGATTGCGGTCCCTGAAACGGAAGAGGGATTGCGCCTAGCTATTGGAGAAGCGCATCGTC
>RPRC01000137.1 GCA_003857395.1 Geobacter sp. | reverse complement strand
TTCTTCCCGATTCTCATCGGTTGGATGAAGCCGGTCATGGCAAGTATCGGTTTGCCGCAGGAGACCGCAATTGCTTTTATCTTCGGCTTCTTCCGTCGGGATTATGGTGCCGCGGGACTTTATGACCTGCAGATGCAGGGCCTTCTGGATGCCCGACAGCTGACGGTAGCGGCGGTCACCCTGACCCTGTTTATCCCGTGCATTGCCCAGTTCCTGGTGATGCAGAGAGAAAGGGGAACCAAGGTAGCCGTGTCCATTGCCCTGTTTGTCAGCCTTTTGGCGTTCAGCACCGGCTACGCCCTGAACAAATTCCTGTCCATTACCGGGATCCTCTGATGAAGTGCGGATTCTGCGGCTATGAGTTTCGCGAAGAAGATGCCAGCCAGGGGTGCAGCAGTTGTCCGATGAACCCAGCTTGCAATAAGCTCAAATGCCCTCGCTGCAATTATGAAAATCCTCCGGAGCCATCACTCGTAAGGAAAATTAGAAAACTGTTCAAAAAGTTGGGGAGCTGACATGAAACTGTCTGAAAAAGCAGAAGAAATACTGGAAGAACTTTGGATTAAGGTAGAGGAAGAGGGAAATCTCTTCACGGATATGGAGAAACTTCAGCTTGTTCCGGAAGAGCCTGTTTTTCAGGAACTGACCGATCTTGCCCTGATCGAGGTGAAAGAGGGGCGGGTCTACCTCCGTCCGGAAGGAAAAGATGAGGGGCGAAAGATCGTCCGTCGCTTCCGTCTCGCTGAGCGGCTCATGATGGATGTCTTCAATATTCGCGGCGATGCTGCCAAGGAAAAGGCCTGCCAGTTTGAACACCTCCTGAACGAAGGGGTGGACACGAAGGTCTGCACCCTGCTGAATCACCCTTCCACCAGTCCGCACGGTAAGTCGATTCCTCCCGGTGAGTGTTGCCTGGAGGCACAGCGCAGCGGCAATCTAGGGGTGGTCCCTCTCACGGAACTGAAGCCGAATGATGAGGGTGAGATTGCCTACATCCAAACCGAAGACAACAAAAAGATGCAGAAGCTCATGGCCATGGGGGTTCTCCCCGGCAACAGAATCCGCCTTATCATGTGTTTTCCCTCATACATATTCAGTGTCGGTTTCTCCGAATTTGCCATTGATACCAATATGGCTCGCGAGATATTTGTCCGGAGGTAGGAAGTAACATTGTAGCCACTTCCAGGAGTGGATAAAATAGGGCTGAGGGATACGAAATCCCCCAGCCCTTTTCTGTTGTGAAGGAAGGGCGTTTAGGCCGGATATCCCTCTAAAGAGCACAGCAGAATCCAATTCGGCCCAATCCTCTATCGACTTTTACTCTGTGTCAAAATCCCCTGGTTTTCAATCAACCTGTGTGCACCCTGATAATGGCGAAGATCCTGCTATTAATACGAAAATAGCCTGTTGCCAGGCTGTAACGGACGAGTATACTTTGCTTATAGAAATCTTGTGTAAGCAGTGTTGTCAAATTCCGCCCCGCTGCTTTTCGAGGGGGGGGCAATTGCGAAGATACGCAATGTCTTGCTGCCCTGCTCGTTGCCTGATTGTTCAACTGTTCGAAGGTTTACCTCCAGGAAGGGGACAGTGAAGAAGAAAACCACCTCTCAGGCATTGGCTTGGGTCGATTCTTACCTCTTCGTATAGCGGATCGTATTATGAATGATGCCAGCAATGGAAAAACCCATGAAGAGAAGCTCCTAGAGCTTGAAACCATTATCAACCAGAGTCCCGCAGTTGCTTTTCGCTGGAACGCCGATGATAAGTGGTCTGTCCAGTTTGTATCCGACAACATTGGGCAATTCGGATTCAGTGCCGAGGAATTTCTTTCAAACGGATTGTGTTTTACCGATATCTTTCATCCTGATGACTTGTCGCGTGTCCGCGAAGAGGTGGCGAGATATTCACGAACTGGGATTGACGAATTTTCCGGTGAGTACCGAATCGTTGATGGAAAGGGCAGGGTACGTTGGCTGGACGTCCGAACCGTGATTCTGCGGGACAAGGATTCGAAGCCTTATGCTTACCAGGGGATGTTACTTGATGTAACGGATAGAATAAATGCCGAGCATCATGTTATCCGTCAGAAAGAAATGCTGCAGACCATTCTCGACACAATCCCGGTAATGATAGTCTATTTTGACCCTGAACAGAAGGTTGCCTACGGAAATCTTGCCTGGGAACGTTTGACCGGTTGGACATTAGCGGATCTCCAAGAGCGGGATCTCCTTGAAGAGTTTTATCCGGATCCCGAGTACCGGCGTTCCGTCAGCGAGTTCATCATGCGGGCGGATGGTGTCTGGCAGCGCTTCCATACCAGGGTGCGGGACGGTCGAATTATCGAAACCAGTTGGGCAAATGTGCAGCTCTCGGATGGGACAAACATAGGTGTCGGGCAGGACATTACCGACCAGGTAAAGCTTGAGCAAAAAATCCGTGTGACCCAGAAACTTGAGGCGGTGGGGCGACTTGCGGGCGGCATTGCCCATGATTTCAACAATATCCTCACGGCGATCATCGGTTTCTGCACCTTAACGAAAATGAGGACCGACGAGAGTGATCCGATACACCAATACCAAGAGAGGATTCTTAGCGCAGCGGAGAAAGCCGCCGGGCTTACGCAATCGCTCCTGGCTTTCAGCCGTAAACAGATGATATCTGTTCGCAGGATCAATCTGGTGGAGTGTGTTAATGTGATTGCGGAAAAGCTGGCTCCTGTATTGGGTGATAAGGTCCATCTGCAACTCAGACACGAAGTGCCGGAGTTGCAGGTGGTTGCTGATTGTCACTGTATTGAGCAGATTCTCTTGAGCCTTACCTCGAACTCTCGTGACGCCATGCCCGATGGTGGTAATTTCATTATTGAAACAACCTTTGCTGAAATGGGAAGCGACTTCATCCAGGAAAACGGTTTTGGTAAGGCGGGTCGCTATGCATGCATGACGGTTTCCGACACCGGAGTCGGTATGGACCCGGAGACCCAGCGAAATATCTTTGTGCCGTTTTTTACCACAAAGGATGTGGGCCAGGGGACGGGTCTCGGCCTCCCCAGCGCCTATGGGACGGTGAAGCAGTTGGGTGGATTTATTACTGCCAAGTCGGCCCTGGGATCAGGAAGCGTATTTACCATCTATCTGCCCAGTGCCGCGGACGGTATCGATCGAAGTCCAAGAGAACACCACTTGGCGGAACGCATGGCAAACCCGGTCATTCTGCTGGCGGATGACAATGATCTTGTCAGATCGGTAACCCGTGAAATTCTCGAAAAATCCGGGTTCACCGTAAATGTGGCGGTAGATGGTGTCGATGCCGTGGAAAAATTCAGGGAGATGGAAACTGCCCCTGACCTGTTGCTGTTCGATATTGTTATGCCGAGGATGAATGGCATGGAAGCGTTTCAAAAAATTCATGCAGAACGACCGGAGATTCCGGTTCTTTTTGTGAGCGGATATCAGGAAAAAATGGATTCTGCCGATGGCTTGCCGGACGGTGCTGTCGAAATTATCGGAAAGCCTGTCTCGCCAAAGGATCTGGTGCGGAAAATTCATGAGATCCTGGAATAAGTGCTGCAGGATGTCCTTGAGTTCCGTGCAGTGGAACTTTTTACCTACGGAAATAAGGCGGGGGGCCGATCAGGTTTTCCGCCTTATTTGTTTTCTGTTGCTACAGAGTACTTCCCGCTTCCCCTGAGGCGGCTTGTTCTATGAAGTTTCTCAGGCGTTCTGAAGACTTTTTACTGATGTCTGAGAATTTGATCCCCACATCTCGTGCTGAACAGGTGGCTGTGGGGCCCAGAAGATAGATGACCTCTCCCGTCAGTTCAAGGGGGGTGGCGGATGGCGACAGGAGAAGAGATATTTCTACCTGTGAGCCGGTATGCATCGCAGGATGATCGATTTGAACCAGCAGACCGCCTTCACTAAGGGTTTTAGTCCTGGTCTCGAACGTCTGATCCTTTATCCGGATTATCGTATCGACCTCAATATCCAGTCGGAGCATCTGCCGTTTGACGACAAAGGGCAGGTTCCGCTGCAGCATCAGGTGGATGTCACTGACAGTCAGCGGCTTGGTCAGGTAGTCGGAGCAGCCGGCTTTTTTTGCCTGTTCCAAGCTCTGCTCATTGCCGTCCGTGGTAACGATTACTATCGGAATTGTTGACGTGCGGGGATCGCTACAAAGTATTTCGCAGAGTTCCGCACCTTTGCAGTTCGGGACATTGGTCTCCGCGAGGACCAGGCTAGGCTTTGTCTCCTCAATGACATAAAATCCTGATTCCAGATCGCAGGCATGGAACACCTCGTATCCCATCCGCGTGAGTGTGCGGCTGACAAATTTTATAAAGGTTTCCGATGGATCGATCATGACAATTTTTTTCATGTTTGTATAACCCTCTGGAATAGGATTCTAAAGAGCAACTACCATCGATACCTGATATTCCTGTTTTCGCTGGGCATAATATGAAACGCCATGTAATTGAAGTTATTACTCTATAACGACAATGAGTGTCAAATACATCTTGCACCTGGCTCGGTGAGAATGGGCTGCAGGGGAAGCAGGCCTCCCCTCTACACCGAAGTTAGTCTATTCGTCTTATTGCTTTTGGGCCATCTGTTGCAGAATCTGCTTGAGTTTGCGCAGCTCTTCACCATACCCTGCCCAGTTTCCCTGGCGCTGCATCTCAAGCGCCCTATCGTAGACCTTCATCGCTTCCGCTGCCAAACCACTCTGGCTTTGGGGCAGAGCAGGACCGATTTCTCCGGCTGTTTTCGGGGTTGTCCGAGCGCCCCCAAAAAGTTTCTGCAGAGCCAGTTCGAGAGTTTCCTCCATAACAACCTCGTCACGGTAGGCGACAATGACCCGCTGCAGTTCCGGGAGGCCGATCTTGTCCGTTGCCGCCAGGTAGAGCGGCTGCACATACAGGAGTGATTTTTCGATAGGAATTACCAGCATGCTGCCCCGGATTACTTCGGAGCCACGTTGTCCCCATAAAGTCAACTGCTGTGAGATAGCGGAATCCTGGTTAATCCGCGCGTCAATCTGTTTCGGTCCGTAGATGAGTCGGTCGCGGGGGAAGGTATAGGCCAGGAGCTTTCCGTAGTTTGGTCCGTCGCAACGGGCGGTGAGCCAGGCTGCCAGGTTGTCCCTTTTTGCCGGGGTAAAGGGCAGAAGGAGTATGTACTCTTCTTTTTTCTCACCCGGCAGCTTCATGATGGTGTAGTAGGGCTCCATCGGATTTTCACCGAGAGAGGGAATTTCCCAGAGGTTTTCTTTGTTATAAAAAACCTTTGGGTCGGTCATGTGATAGGCGGCAAACATGGCGGCCTGGATTCTCAGGAACTGGTGGGGATAGCGGATATGCGAGCGCAGATCTTCCGGCATGGCCTCCAAGGGCTTAAACAGTTTCGGGAAGATTCGGGCATAGACTTTTACCAGTGGATCTTTCGAATCACTGATGTAAAAATTGAGAGTTCCGTTGTAGGCGTCAACGACGATTTTAACCGAGTTTCTCATGTAATTGATACCATTCGAGACCGGCTTGGAGTAGGGGAGGTTGTCTGAATATGTGTATGCGTCGATCATCCACACGAGCCTGCCGTCCTTGGTAACGACCATGTAAGGGTCGGAGTCCAGAAGCAGGAACGGCGCCACCGTCTTAACCCGTTGAACAATGTTCCGGTAATAGAGGATACGGCTTTCTTTGCTGATATCCGACGAAAGGAGGATTTTCTCGGTTCTGAAATATGTTGCGAAAAGTGCTCGTTTCAGCAGCGAGTCGAGGGGAACTCCGCCCTTTCCGCTATAGGTGGTGTTAATGTTGCCTGTGGCAGTGGGATAGCTGAATTCAGGGACCCTGGTTTTTACGATGACATAGTCGTTGGACAACTCCCCATAGTAGATCTCCGGCTTGGACACGGTAATATCGGCAAGGCTGACCGCGGGAATGTCCTTAATGAAAAATTCGGGGAGCCCTTCCTTGCTGATCCGGCTGACCGGTCCGAAGGTGAGGCCGTTGCCGTGGGTGAAGATCAGCCGCTCGTTTATCCAGTTTCTGCTGGGGAGATCGTTGTACGATAGTTCACGTGGCGAGAGCATGACTTGAGTATACTGGTCGTTAACCAGGTAGCGGTCGTTGTCCACGTCGTGAAACTTGTAGTAGGTCCTGATCTGCTGAAGCTGGCTGTAAGTCCTGAGGAGCGGAGCATGATCCCAGAGCCGAATGTTCTTGATTGTCTGGTCATTGTTGGCGATGTCCGCGGCGTTGAGTTTGTCGTCCACATCAAAGGGGATGGTTTCAATTTTGTCGAGATCATAGCCGAGGCGGGTGAACGTGATGCCATGCTCAAGATAGGGCATCTCCAGGGCGAGTTCATTTGGGGCAACCTTGAATTTTTCCAGAAGTGCGGGATATACTTTAATCCCGATTCCAAAGATGGCCATGAGTACTACCGGAGCAACTAGTGCCTGACGCCAGCGGGCTTTCCAAATGCCTGCCGCGACGATGACAGCTGCTAGAGGGGTAAGGACGGCGAGGGTGCGGTATACCAGGAGTCGGGCGGTTACATCGGCGTAGCCGGCTCCGTAGACCGCGCCGGTTTCCGAAAAGAGCAGCTTGAAGCAGTCCAGGTAGAAGCCAATGGAAAAGGTCAGGAGAAACAATCCCGTTAAAAGTGCCAGGTGTTTTCTGACCTTTTCGGCGATGTGCGCTCCGCGTGGCGTCAGCGCGATGCCGCCGTTGACGAAGTAGACAACGCTTACCATGACAATGCCGAAAAGTGATGTCAAGCGGGAAAAAGCTGCCAGGATCTGCAGAAAAGGCAGACTGAACAAGTAGAACCCGATGTCTTTGCCAAGGATGGGATCGGTGGTGCCGACCGGCAGCATGTTTCTGAACAGGAGGAGTTTTTCCCACTGCAGAGCGCCCCAGTTGCCGGCAAAAAGGGCGAGGATAAAAGCGGCGATCAATGCGATGGGTTTGATGAGTCGCTCAGCCTCAGCGGTCTTCAACTGATAGACAGTTCCCTCCATGATAGTGATGGCGGCCCGGGGGAATCTCGAACGGAGAGCCGGAATCAGGTTGATAAGGAGAAATGCCAGCAGGAGGACCCCGAAGAAAAGCCCGCAGCCAATTTTTGCCAGCAGGGATGCCGTGAGTACTTCTGAATAGCCTGTTTCCGCGAAGAATTGCCAGTCGATGTAAAGGTTCAGTAGTGAAGCAAGAAAGGGCAGGACCAGAATGAGGGCAGCTAGGATGATAAAACCAGTTTTTCTTCCGGGCATGTGAGTTCTCCTTGGCATCTCTGCGGCTCGTGGGAAATATGGGGGAAGGTTCCCGACGGATTGCGTTTATCATTCTTACACCGGATTAGTAGAGCTTGTCAATTTTCCACGCTTCAAAAAAGGATCCGTCAGGTATTTCTCACCGCGTATTCACAATGAAAAAAGGCCTTGCAATTACCTCGCAAGGCCTTTCTTGTCGTAAATTTCCTGGTTGAACGTCAGCCCAGGTTTTTGGCGATATAGCCAGTCAATTGACCGAGACAATTTACGTAACTGCCGTATTCGTTGTCATACCAGCCGAACAGCTTTGCGTGAGTTACGGGTATCTGTACCTCGGTTTCAGCCGGAACGCCAAGGCCCTGGAGGGTTTCCGGCGGGAGGTTGATAAAGCCGGTGCGGGTGTGGGTTTCGTGCCCTTCGATGACAACGGCTGCTTGTACGCCGATTATGTCGGACGAGACGTTCTGTCGGTTGCTGAAGACGAGCAGGTCCTTCTGGGATCCTTCGCCTGCTTTGCGGTACATTTCGTTCAGAAGAGTATGGGTAATCACTGGTTCGCCTGCCTCGTCCAACGGGTTGTGAAAGGTCAGGTTGAGAATAATCAGAGAAACGGTGCTGGTGGGAATGCGGACCGAATCCGCCATGAATCCGACACGTTTGATCTCCGGCAGGACCATTTCCAGGGCCTTGGCGGATCCTGTTGTGGAGAGGATGATGTTGTTCATGACAGAGCGGTTTTTGCGCAGGTCCCCGGCTGCAGTTTTTGGCACCGAGTCGAGGACGCTCTGGGTATTGGTCGCCGCGTGGATAGTGGACATGGATGCGGTCAGGATGTGGGAGGTCTCTTTTGATTCCAGCAGCGGCTTGATCATGTGAGCCAATCCGGTGGTGGTACATGATGCGGCGGAAATGACATGGTGCCGGGAGGGATCGAAGTCGGTGTGGTTGATTCCCTGCACCAGGAGAATGCTGTCATCGGGCAGCGATTTGGTTTTGTCCTTGATCCTGAAGGGGGCAGATGCCAGAACTTTTTCCGCTCCCGCTTCCAGATGGCCGCGGAGGCTTCCCGATTTATGGTCGGCCGGCAGGGTTGGGTCAAGGAACTGGCCGGTGGTCTCCACGACAAGTCGTACCCCTTCTTTTCTCCAGGCGATGTCTTTTGGATTCCTCGCTTCCCGGAGAATTTTTACCGTGATTCCGTCAATATCTAAAATTGCCTGGTCGGCATCAACGATTCTGATTTCGCATTTGCGGGAATAGCCGTACAGGAATCTGCTGAGGGTGCCGTAGGTGGAATCGGTTTCAATTACCTGGATAAGGTCATCAAGGCTCTTGCCGACTTCCCTTCCGGTGTTTACGATGATCCTGTTGAAGCCTCTCGTGAGAAGATGGTTCCAAAGGGTCAGTTTCCCTATCCGCCCCAGCCCGTTGATGCCCAACGGTTGTGATGACTTGTCTCCTGTACTCATTGTTGCCCTCCTTAGTGATATGTCTGCCTGGCCCGCTGCCTTTCCGGGTCCCGTTAATAGCTTTCCGTGTATTCTAACGGATAATTCCCTTGATAGATATTTCCCAATCTGCCATCGATGCCGATTTTATCTCCCAGTCCGAGCTCCACCCCATTGATGAAACATTTTTTCTCCGCTTCAATGACCTGGAGCACCTTGCAGTTGACGATACAGATTTTACCGAGTCGGGCCGCGGTAACCGCCGCGTGAGAGGTAGCCCCGCCCCGTGCCGTCAGGAGTCCGTCGCAGTCGAAGATCATGTCGATATCATCGGGGACGGTGTCTGGCCGAACGAGGATTTTTTTTATGCCAGGGAACTTGCTGTCGGCTTCCTTCAAGTCATCCCGATCGAAAACAATCATGCCGTTCATTGCGCCACCGCCAATTCCAATGCCTGAGCCGAGGAAATGCATGGAGTCCTGCTCTGTGGCAAAGACACAAAGTTTTTCCGGTTGGCTGGTTGTATAGTCCCTTGTCTGGAGGATGTACAGGTCCTCCTTGCGCGGGGACTCGAAGGTGAATTCGATTTCCTGGTGGTTGAATCCGTAGGTTTCCACGAGAAGTTTAGCACGATAGAGCAGTTCCTGGTAAACTTCGGGGAAGTCTTTTTCCAGAGATATCCTCAGGTTACCCGGGGCACTCGTTCGCTGTTTTTCAGAAATCGGCAGGGTATGAACCAGACCGGAAACGACGTCCTCTCCCTGGCTGAAGAGGGTGAAGTCGCCATAGAGGTTAACCCCCGGCTTTTCCTCCATTGGGTCGCGCGTGAAGAAAACTCCGGTGCCGGAGTCGGAACCGAGATTCCCGAGGACCATTTCCTGCACCATGACCGCTGTGCCCCATTCTTCCGCAATTTGTAGATGGCGGCGGTAGGTCTTGGCCCGGTCCGTGTACCAGGAATCCATGGTTGAGAGGATGGCCTGGATGATCTGGCGGAAGGGGTCCTGTTCAACGTGGACGCGGTGTTCTTTGAGAAGATTCTTGTAGGAAAGGGCTATCTCGCGTATCTGAGTTTCCGTGAACTGAACCTTGCGCGCAACCTGGTAGAGGTGTTTGAAGTGGGACATTCTACGGTCAAATTCGTCCCGTGGGATGCCGTGGGCCATTCCCCAGCCTTGGAGGAAGCGCCGATAACAGTCCCACGCGGTCCAGCCCATATGTGGTTTGCGGCTCAGTCCTTCGGCCACCTTGTCATTCATACCGACGTTAAGGTAGGTATCCATGGCTCCCGGCATGGAGATCGCGGTGCCGGAGCGGACGGAGAAAAGAAGCGGGTTTTCCGGGTCTCCCAGCTTTTTGCCGGTGATCTCTTCCAGTTCCGTAATCTTCTGCCGGACCAGTTCCTCGATTTCGGCCGTCAGTTCGGGGTTCTGCAGAATCGCCCGGCGATGCCGGAAGAGTTCGGTGGTCAGGACAAAGCCGGGCGGTATGGGGAACTCATTGGCATAGAGCTGTTTCAGAAAATAGGCCTTGGCGCCGAGGAAAATTTGGTTGTCCATCTCCGGTGTGCTCCGGTAAATGGGACTGATGATCAGATCCGAGTCGAAGCTCATAATGTTGTGCAGTACCTCGGGCGTCAGACTGCCCACCATGGTCCTCAAGGTATTGAGCACGTCGGAGATGAAGTTGTCCAGCGGCTGCACGAGAAAGGCGGAAGAAAGTACTTCGCGGTAAAACTTTTCCGAAATCCGGTGAACTTCCTGCTGATCTTCCGGCCCTGCTATGCGCTCACGACCGGTTTGATGGAGGGCCACGACTCTCAATGGCGTGTCAAAGTTGCGGAGAAAATACTCGTGGATTATCTCGCGGATGTTCTGGGCCATGAATTGGAAAAGGTTGACGAATTGATCCAGGGAAAAGCTTGCGGAGGTGAGGCTGTATTGGAACATCTTCAGGTTTGCGTCGAAACCCTGATTGGTGATTCCGTCAAGCATGAGCCCGTGGCGGAAAAGCTCAATGATTCTGGCAATCCGGCGGAGTGACTTGGCGGTAATATAATTCATGTTCTTCTGGCCGATAAGGGTCGCCATCAGGGCGGTTGCCAGCCTTTCAAGGCGGAAGGTAAGGCCCATGGCCTCGAATTTTACTTCATGGTATTTCCCGTACATGGAGGGAATTCCCGCGGCAATGTGCCGCTTGTGGTAAATATCCTCGCATGCTTCCGATTTTTCCGGATTCAGGATGACCTCGCGAAGTCGTTCCATGAAATAGTACACTCGACGGAGAGCTGCTTCGGTGTTGTTTTCGTCGAGCTGCTTCGCGAATTCTTCTATCTCTTCATCGGGGAACAGGTGGAGCTGATTCATTACCGGGATAATGTTGTGGTAGTCCAGGGTGTATTTTGTTTTTAAAAGACGGTAGAGGTCAACCAGTCCCTTGAAACGAATTTGGTCCTTTTTGGGATGCCCTTTCATATATTTTGAAAGGTTAATATCTTCCCTGTCGAGAAGTTCTTCCGGCAAGATACCGCACTTTTCGCACAGGGACGTGACAATTTCGTGGACCGGTTCGAACCATTCGCCGGAATTCTGCAGGGTCAAATACACATCCTGGGGCACAAAGTTTTCCAGTGCCTCCACATTGCCGTTGTGCCAGAAGCGGATGATCTTTTTGGTCAGCTCGATATGAGTGTTGTTGCTCTCCGTGTGCACCTGTTTGCGGAGAAAATGAATCAAGCGGTCCTGTCGGAAGGAAACCTCATCCATTTTCGTGGTGATGTCGCGCAGTTCGCCTTCGGCACCGATCTCGTTATAGTAGACCGGAAAGATGCGGGCCAATTGTTTAATCATCTTGAAGATGGGTGCAACCTCTGAATTCAGGAGCTTGGTGATGTCCCGCTGGAACAGGTCCGTGTCGGAGATGAAAATTCCCTGGACGCGAAGATTCACGATCAGGGCCGAGAGCAGTTTCAGCATTTTTTCGGGACTGCATTCGATCAGTTCCATCCAGACCCGGATGTTCTTGATGTGGTTTTTGTCGATGCAGACTTGCCAGTCTTGATTGATGCCGAAGACATTTCCCGGCACGAAGCCGAAAGAGATCAGCCGATCGATGAAGCTGTTGATGACGGCGGGGTTGCCCTGCTCGATCACTTCTGTCCCGAGAGTAAGGATACAATCAAGGAGGGTTCCCAGGTGACCGTCTCTTTGTGATTGGAAGAGATGGAAGATCCGTTCCAGAAAAATTATCAGCTCTTTCTCGGTGCAGGCGCTTTTTATGATGCGGAGCATCCGGTTGAGATCCCAGAGGAGATGGTCCTTCAGGTGCGCCAGACCAGGAAGGCTCAGGAGATAGAAAAGATAATAGATACGGTCGAGAGCCGGCTCCTCTTCGTCCATGCAGCTGCGGAAGCGGTTGGCAATCCCGGAAAAGTCAGCTACCTGCTGAAGTTCCTCCCAGGTTGAGGCCTGGGCAAGCTGCTTTTGAAGCTCGTCAAAGAAGGGTTTTCCGATATGGTCGATCCGGGATGTCATATCAGAGTGGAACAGTGATTTCTTGTTGGTCAGCCAGGACTCGATGGAGGTGCTTTTTTCCCAGAAGACGATGTTTTCCTGAAGTGCCAGGCGGAGCATGCCAACTATTGAGTCAGTATACCGGGAATCCTTAGCCACATGTTTCATTCTTTCTTTCAAGAATCCGGAAGAACGCACCATGACATACTGATTGATGGCAAGTGTGTCACGGATCAGTGCGATGACTTCATCCATGCTTTTGAGCGGTGTTTTTTTCTGGCGGTGAAGCAGGTCTGCGAATTCCAGCAGAGTCTGAAAGGCCCTTTCCTGCTGCTGGTCAGGCAGGCGGCGGTGCAACAGTGTTCGGAAGATTTCCAGCAGCATTTCCAGCGGCTTCTCATTCTCCGGCAGCGAGAGATAAAACCAGAGGTCATCCAAGGCAATCCTGCGCAGGAGGTCAACCACCAATTCCGGGTTTGAATACGGATGGTGGTATTCCAGTATCAGTTCTTCCGCTCGATTGTGAATCCCGAAATGGCTGCGGGAGAGGGAAAGCAACCATTGGTACTCTGGCGGGATTTCTATCGTGCTTCGGGTGACGGCAAGATTTACTTCCAAAGCCTTGGAAACGAATTTTTTCATCGTAGTGTCCGCATAGTCACCAAAAGTTAATGCCCTCGGGAGTTGTTGCCCGAGAGGCGCCTTAGTGGGCTGGTACAATCTGACTGAATGTGAGGGTGATCTGGGAGCTTTTCGTCTAGAAGGGTTTTTGCGGCCTGACTTTCTACACTTCTGTTTTCTCCATAGTGCCAGATGACAGGAAGTGATACCCTCGAAAATGTATCATATCCGGTGAGGTAAGAAAACAGAATAATTGATCAGTCAGAGAATGGGGCGCGCAGTTAATCCCGAGGGAGCTTGGAAAAAGCACAAAGATACCGGGCCGGTGCCAGACAGCGCGTCGATGCTTTGTAACATTCGGATCCTTGGCTGGCATGTTTTGACAGTCTGCAAACGGAGGACTCTGTTGCCAAAGAGGCTCTTGACGTAATTGATGTCAGGGAATACTATTAACTCTGTGTTTACACTGCCCCCAGTGAACGGAAGTTGTTATGCGCCGGTGTAAGAAATTTGGGTTAGTTGCCTTTGTCGAAATCCTGCTTGTTTCTGTTTTGTGTCTGGCGGCACAGGCATCTCCCTCCAGGACCAATGAAGTGAGGGAATCTCGCTATGAGGTTTTCAGCCATGGTATGAAGGTCGGTCAGGTGAAGACCATGTGCGGTCCGGTTGTGCAGGACAGGAAGACGGCCTTTCGATTTGAATCGTCTACCAGCATCGATGTTCACCTCCTCTTTTTCTCTTATCGCCTTGAAAAAAAAGAGGAGGCGATGATTGGGGAGGAAGGAACGTATAACTATCGACGGACAATGCAGGAAAATGATAAGGCTGTTCTGGTTGATGGAAAGGTAGAGACTGGCGCATTCCGGTTCGTCATCGATGAGGGCGGTTCTAAGCGTACCTTGGTCATCCCTCGTAATAAATATGATTTCACTACCCTGGACTGTCCTGAGATAACAATGGGCCCGGGCGAAAAGGAAAGGGTTCTGAGAATTCTTGACCTTGAAAATCTGCTGATCGTTACGAGAAGGTATAACTGGGTACGGGACGAGGACGTAGATATCAAGGGGCGAAAAATTCACTGCAAGGTGATCGATTTTGAAGATTTGAACAAAAAGGGGCGTCGCTGGGTGGAAGGTGACGATCTTGGAGTTCTGGTTCTTCGCCAGGATGGCAGCGGCAAGGGGGTGACCTATTCGTCACGTCTTGCTTCGCAGGTGGTCAGGTCAGGCATGGGTATTTGGTGACAGGTGGCAACTTCTGGCAAAGCGAGATTCTGTAATTTCTGTTGCTCCGGCTTGGGGACGGCCTTTTGCAGGTAGGGTATAATTTTATCCCGGGCAGACCGGAGATAGTAATGTATGACTGTTTCTTGAAAATTGCGGGGAAATGGGGGCAGGCATGGGTAAACAGTATTCGGAGTTGCTGGAAAAGGACGTGAAGTTTGCTTCACGACAGAAGGTTTTTTTTCTTGCCAGTGCCTCTGGTGAAGAAGTGAACCTTGCTCCAAAGGGTGAGGATTGTCTGCTTTTTCTTGACTCCAGGACATTGCTTCTCCTTGACTACCCCGGGAGCAGCAACCGAACCGGACGAGATCTTGCTGCCGGTGGTTTTCTGACCCTCATGTTTTGTTCCTTTGACGACGATGCCCGGGTTCTCAGGATTTTCTGTTCCGGAGAGGTTGTCGGAAAAGACGACCCTGAATTTACCTCGATTGTGAAGAGCTTTTCTGCCGGAGAACCGGAAATTGTCCGTCAGGTGTTCAGACTTTCTGTTTTGGCTGTTGAAAATAGCTGTGGACTCAGTGTCCCTGTCATGCGCTTTGAGAAAAAGCGTGAAGGCGGTGTGCGGCACTGGGCAGAAAAGAAAATTCTGACGGCAAAAAGTGGCGGGTAGCGGCAGGTACTGGTTTTCCTTTTGAAGAAAAGAATCAACCGTCTTTTGCGTAACGCATGGTTTCAGTCCTCGCCAGTTCAATAAATTTATTCTCGTCTCATATTCCCTTCTAATTGCTGTAAATTTTCGTTCATTACTCTATTGGAATTAAGCACTGCTTTGAAACTCTCAGATTTTTTTGCTCATCCCCCTTGGTGATTAGGTTAGTTTTGTTAAATGTGTTCACCTTAAGCGCGAGTCATTGTGCTGGTCAGGGCGCAGCTGGTTGTTTTGCAGGAATTAAAGGGGGAAAGAAAAAATAATATAACAGTGTTATGTATACGTCATAATAAGGTTGACATATACTGGGGTTTAAATGTATAAAGCTGCACATTTAAAATTTCTAAATATAGTTTTAACTATAACAATTGATTATTTAAAAGTGTATTTATGCTTTCTGATTCGGTTGGGTGGCAGGCTATGACTTGCGACGTATCCGCCGACTTGTGTATCCCAGGTTATATTGCATGATGTGTAATAATCAATGAGGAGGTATTTGAATGGCAGGAAAAATCAGGCAGATGATAGACTCCATCATTACCCAGAGAGCAAAGGACAATCCGATGCTCGAACGTGTCATCAAAACGAAACTGATTCTCAAGGGTATCAATCCGAACAAGTATACACTTCAGTCCGAAGATGACCCTGTTGTTCTTGGCAAGCTCGAGAAGATGATCGCAGACCTCAAATAGAACAAGAATACGCCTATTGGTAGGAGGGTAAGAATGAATATTAAAACCGCTTTTTCCATTAATGAAACCGCTGAGCAGAGTGTCGATGAAATTGCCAAGCAATTCGAGATGTTCGACACAGAATTGGTTCTTTTCTTCGCCTCAACGAAATATATGCCGGAAAAAGTCAGCAGCCTGATGCAGAACGCTTTCCCCATGGCGCAGGTATTCGGTTGTTCAACGGCGGGAGAGATTGTATCCGGGAAGATGCTGGAAAATTCCATTGTGGCCATGGCATTCAATGGTCAGGCGGTAAAAGACGTAAAGATCGAGGTTATTGAAAACCTCAAGGATGAAAATTCCGTGAAAAAGGCTTTTGAATCCTTGGAAACCTATTTCAAGGAGCCTGTGGCGGAAATGGACCCGGAGAAGTATGTGGGGATCATTCTTATCGATGGCTTGAGCGGGGCTGAGGAAGGCTTGATGGAGACCATTGGGGACCTTACCAATGTGACCATCATCGGTGGCTCGGCGGGAGATGATCTTAAATTCGCCTCAACGAATGTCTACGCAAACGGTAAAAACTTTACCAATGCGGCTGTTTTAGCAATGCTCAAACCAGGTGTCGAGTTCAGCTTCATCAAGACACAGAGTTTTCGTGACCTTGGAAAAAGCCTCGAAGTCACGAAGGCAAATGAAGAGCAGCGAGAGGTTGTCGAATTCAATGGAAAGCCTGCCGCAGTCGCCTATGCTGAGGCTCTCGGGACGACCATTGAAGATGCTCCCAAGCATTTTATGCATAACCCCGTAGGCCTGTTCATCGAGGATGAACCGTATGTCCGCAGTCCTCAGCAGATCAAGGGAAGCAGCATGCTGTTTTATTGCAGTGTCATGGAGGGGATGGAACTGTCGCTCCTGGAAGGTACTGACGTAATCGGAGATACCCGGACTGCAATCCAGCAGGCAAAATCGGAGCTTGGAAATATTTCCGGTCTGATTAATTTCAACTGCATCCTCAGGACGCTGGAACTCAGACAAAATGGTCTTGACCAGGCTTACGGTGAACTGTTTTCGGATGTTCCGACAATTGGTTTCAGCTCCTACGGTGAAGAATACATCGGGCACATCAATCAGACTGCGACGATGCTTGTGTTTAAATAATTTTTTGAAGTTTCATGCTGGAACTTCATAGATTCCGGGCGGACTGGAAAGGGTCGCTACTGATTTGCGTTCCCTGTATCCGGCCTGCATTACACAACGATTTGGTTTCAGGTCTCTCCCAAGTGTGCTGCTTTTTCTCATGATTCGATTTTTCGATGATATGGGAAGGGTAGTTTTGTTGTAAGTATTTCCGTTCGTTTCCTTTGAGGATACTGCAATGCCTGTTCAAATTGAAGAAAGCATCGAGTTGCTTACGAAGGACAGTGGGCTGAAAGGAAATCTTGCGCTGACAAATATTACCGACTTGCTGCAATTCCTTTCGTCAAGCGCGAAAAGCGGAATGATCAGACTGGTGCGCCATCCTGGGGGTGAGGAAGGGAAGATCCATTTTGTGGGCGGTGAGCTGGTTTCCGCTGAATCAAAAAACATAACCGGGTTGGAGGGCTTCGCCGATCTACTTTCCTGGGATCAGGGCACCTTCCATTTTGTTCCCGGGGTGGCTGCACAAAAGACAAATATTGGATTATCTGTACAACACGCCATTATGGAAGCGGCTGTACTGTTGGATAAACAGGCAAGAGACAATGCTGCTACGCTAAAGACCGGTTCAGAAGAAAGGAGCTATGAAATGCAACAGACCGAGAGGGGTTCTACAGAGGTCATGAATGATTTGCTGGAGGTTCCCGGGGTGGATGCTGTCGTTGTTGTTGGACGAGACGGTTTCGTTATCGAATCCGCAGGGAGCAGTGCCCGGGTGAATATTGACGAATTAGGCGCATCACTTGCCCACTCTATCAACGGAATTGAGGAAATGGGAAGTGAGTTGAATGTCAACAAGTTTCAGGACATGTTCATTGAGTACGGAAGAGCGGTAATCATGTGCAGGCCGGTTGGCGACGCTGTTGCGGCGATCATTACCCCGGATGCTTCCAAGCTTGGAATTATCAGGCATAAAACCAAGAAGCTCTTTGAAGAGCTTGGACAATCATTCTAGGAGGAGTGTTCAATGGCGTTGAGATTAGACTACAGTCACGATAATGAAACGCATCGTAACTATCTGAACGGTCAACCAGTTGTTATGCATTCCCACCACTATCTCGCCTTGTTGACAAAGCTGGTGGAAGATCAGGATGGCATCAATGCCGCGGAGATCCTCCGGGATTCAGTGGAAGACACCATGCGAGCTGTCTTTGAGGATTATATTGAAAAAAACGGGATTACTTCCGCACAGGACAGGTGCAATGTCGGCAGGGAGTATTATTCTGCTTTCGGCTTGGGAAAGATGATTATCACCGGGGATGAAAACGGTGGAGAGGTACGCTTGGTCAGGTCCCATCTGGATGAGGGCTGGGTGAAAAAGTGGGGCGTGCATAGCAAACCGATCAACCATTTTACTTGTGGCTATGTGGCTGCCATGTTTGCCGCGGCGTTCAAAAAGCCCTCAAAAAGTTACGTGGTTACCGAGGCTGCCAGCATAGCGGTAGGGGATTCAGAAGGGAAGTTTATTGTTAAGGCATCCTGAGAGAGGAGGAGTTTTTTCATGACAGTAATGCGTGATACCGTTGTAAAGTCACTTGCCAAGATTACCGTCCAGGCTGATGAGAACGGTTTGATTCCTGAATACGAGGTGTTGGTAAACCTTCTTCCCGTATCCCTTTTAAATACTTTTACAGAGAGACTCTTAACGGCGGCTCCTCCGGAAAAAAAGACAGAAATAGAAGCCGGCTTTGTGAGAGCAGCCTATGAATGCGGATACCACACCGGCTGTGGCATCATCACGTCGGAAATTTTCAGTGAAGTGGTTCTGCCAATGGTTACTGAAGGAGAAAAAGATATCCTGCGGGGCGCCTATGCAGCTTTTACTGCGTGGGGTTGGGCAAAGTCAGGAATAGTGCAACTGAAAGATGGCGAGAAAATGATCATTCGTGCTTTTGACTATTACGATTCAGAAAGCGGGAGCGGCGGCATGAGCGGTTTTATGCTCCGAGGTCTGAGTCAGGCTTTCTTTGACCTTGCATATGCCGAACCTTACCCGGACGGGATGGACACGTATGTGTGCGTGCAAACAAAAGGACTTGAAGTGGGCGATCCCTATGGCGAGTTTCTCGTAACAAAGAAATAACGGAAGTCACGAAGTAATTTTAGCAGTCACCTGTAACGGATTTTGCGGAGTTGGCAGTGGGAGATCACGTAGTCGACATAATTGATGGGCACTCCTTTAGTGTGGCTCTGAGAAACGCCGTTGAAATCAAGTGGAGCGGCATTCTAAATGCCATGAAAGATCTGCAACAGGTTGGTGTGGTCGTCCTTCGTGATGGTCATGTTGCCTGGGCAGTCAGCAATACCCAGACGGAAAACTTCGCTTCTTTTCTCGAGCGAATCGGCATGGTTCCGAAAGATAGGCTCGATGAGGTCGTACTGAAATACCGCTCCCTAGGCAAGTCAAAAAAACTTGGTGTGCTGCTGGAAGAAACCGGCCTTATTTCTCACGCTACCTTGCGAGAATGCCTTAAGGCTCATGTGAAAGCTGCTATCTCTTCCATGATGAATATTTCAGGGATAACACTTCAGGCCCGAGGCGGCGAGATGGTAGTCGATACCAGTCTGATATTTCTTCTGAGTGAGGTCTATCCGGAACTCGAGGAAGATGTTCTCTCAGCGGTTCCGGTGAACGTAGCAGATGATTCAGATGCCTGGGAGAAAAAAGCGGAGTCGCAGCCGGATGAAAGGGATTTTCTGCAAGCCCTTGCCGTACTGCCCGGCTACCTCTACTCAGTGGTTTCGGACACAGAGGGGAATCAGCTTGCGTACCATGTGGCAGATGGAGTGTCTGTCGATACAAGGCAGCTACTCCCGTCGCTCCTTGTCTGGCTCGGAGCTTCTTCTTTAAGCTCTAATGAATTGAAAATGGGCAAGGTCCTGTTCGGATTTGTCCAGTGTCAGGAGGGTTCTCTTTTTCTGCACATGGTCGACAACGGAAGCAGTTATTTTCTTGTGGTTGCCTGTGATGAGAAAGCAAAACCGGGAGTTGTGAAGCACAAGATGTCAGAATTGATACCAGACGTTCGGAAACTGTCGGAAATGCAGTAAGCCCGATTGGGGAGACGAAATGGCGAATATTGTTTCCATTGTTAGTTCAAAAGGTGGTACCGGAAAAACTACGGTAGCCTTAAACCTAGCTGTTGCACTTGCCGAAGGAGGCGATCGTGTCCTGCTGATTGACGCGGATCCTCTC
>RPRC01000136.1 GCA_003857395.1 Geobacter sp. | reverse complement strand
GCTGCAGGAGTGGTTAGGGCTTGTGCCGCCGAGTGCTTCGATGATGACCCGCTTCGCCTCCTTCGAGCGGTCCGCTTTGCCGTGACACTCGGCTTTGCAATCGAAGCGGAGACCTGGCGGAAGATGCTGATGCGTCCGCAGCTCCTCGAAAGGGTGGCAGGGGAGAGGCTCCGCGACGAGCTGTTTCTCATCCTCGCAGCCCCGAATGTTGCAGCCTCACTGGAGATGCTCTGGAGCTCGGGACTCCTCCCTTTGATAATTCCCGGAGACTTACGTAATGGAGAATACTTGGCCAACCTCTCGGGACGCTTCGCCTTTGCTGCAGAAACTGAAAGAGTGCTGGAATATTGCGAGCGCCTGTTCCCCGCCGACCGGGAGCAATTGGCTGTCCATTTGGCACGTTCTGTGGAAGGGGGCATTCCGCTCCATTCTCTCCTGAAGCTGGCTGCATTTTTGTCTGGTAAGGATGCTCGGAAGCAGATCAAAGCCTGTGCCGATCGAGTTCGGATGGGCACGAAAGCACGTGCCGAATTAATGGTCCTCTGCGATTGTGCTGCGGCTAATCCCGCCTTGCCGGAGAGTTCAGAAGGAGAGCGCATTCTGTTCCGCTTTTTCCGGGATAGAGAGCCCTGTGGGCCGGAGTTGGTCATTCTGCCGCTTGCAGCAGGTCTGGTCGAGCCTGATGCGGCAGTCCGGTTGGTTTCCTTCTATTTTAACGACTACCAAGCCACTGCTGCCAATCTGTTGCTTACTGGGGATCAGGTGATGGAGCTTCTCGGTATCGGGCCCGGCCCGCAACTTGGCAGGATACTGGAGACCCTTCGAGAGGCGGAAAGTGCCGGTCAGGTGACCGTGGCCAGCGAAGCCCGGGAATTTCTTCTGAAAAACCAGTTGACAACAGCCGTTCAATAGGCTAAAAAATCACACGACGCGGGAATAACTCAGTGGTAGAGTGTCACCTTCCCAAGGTGAAGGTCGCGAGTTCGAATCTCGTTTCCCGCTCCAATAAAAACAAGGACTTAGCCGGACAGGTTAAGTCTTTTTCTTTTGACATATGATTTATTTTCATAAAAACAATGTTTTTGTAGCAAAAATAGGATATTTTCTGCTATACACATGTTCGCAGTGTTTCTAACTACTGAAATTGTGCTAGGATTGTTGAATAAAATACCCCGATACAGGGGACAATCAAAAAGGGAGGAAATATGACAAAGGCAGAAATTGTCGGAAAAATCGCAGAGGGAGCGGAACTAACGAAAGCGCAGGCGGAAAAAGCTGCTTCAGTATTTCTGGAAAGCATTGTAGAGGCCCTCAAGGATGGCGACAAAGTAACCTTTGTCGGTTTCGGAACCTTTTCGGTGAACGATAAGGCCGCCAGAATTGGCCGTAATCCGCAGACCGGAGCAGAAATCAAGATTCCCGCCAAGAAGGCTGTGAAGTTCAAGGTCGGGAAATCTCTTCAGGATGCGGTGCAGGCAAAGAAAAAGAAGCCGGCTGCTAAAAAGAAATAAAGCTTTACTACATCCTCTGGAAGGCCCGTTGTCCGCAACGGGCCTTCCGTCGTTTCCCACTTGCCTTTTTCCTGCCTTTTGTGGTAAAAGTCCTTGCTATGACAAAAAAAGACCTGATAGAAAATATTCGAGCCAACAGCAATCTTCAGAGAAAAGAAGCCGAAGAAATTGTGGAGTCCGTATTGGACATCATCAAGGAATCTCTTGCCTCCGGTGAAGAAGTCAAACTCTCCGGCTTCGGCAAATTTGTAGTCCAGCAAAAACGTGACCGGACAGGGCGAAATCCCCAGACCGGCGAACCTCTCACCATTACCGCCCGCAAGATCCTCACCTTTAAGCCGAGCACGCTCCTCAAGCAGGAAATAAACGGGGAGTAACGTTCTTCCCACTCAAATACCAAACAATTCATACACAGGGATGATTGTTTCTCGTTTTCCGGATCTCTAAATAACGTGCGAGCTATTCAATTCCGTCCTGCATTGAAAGCACTGGTCCCCTCGCAGTGGTTGTGGCTTGTTGCCTGCTGGCTGTATTCCCACTAAAATGTTGTTGTGAACTGTAGGGTTTTCTTGAAATTTTGTTTGGTTCTGACGATAATGTGTGGTAATTAAAGGCTTCTCTGGTTAGGTAGGTCAGGTTATAGCGAGTTTCAAATCCTTCGACATTCGTATGGATTTTTTTGATCTAATCACGTCTCAAGGAGTTTTCAGGGTGAATAATCCGCAAGATCTCATTGCTGGGAAATTACGTCTTCCTTCGCCACCGGCAATCGCTATACGGATACTTGAAATGGTCCGCAATGATGATTTTTCAATCAACGACCTTGCTCGTGTCATTGAATCGGATCCCGCGCTGGTTGCAAGAATCCTGAAAATGGCGAACTCCCCCTATTATAATCGCGTGCGCAAGATCGCAAATATTGAGATGGCACTTACCGTTCTTGGAACTCATGCGGTGAAAAACATAGCTCTTTCCTTCGTTATTTGTACCAATATGAAGGTAGACGGTTCTAAAGGGTTTGATGTTGACCTGTATTGGCGACGTGCCATAACGGCTGCTGTTGCCGCTGATCTGGTTGCCGAGTTTTTGGGAATGCGCAAACCGGATATCTTTGTTACGGCGTTACTTCAGGATATCGGTATCGTAGTTTTTAACCTCTGTTGCCAGAAGGAGTACCGCTTGGTGATGAATGAAAAGTTGACAAGTTCGCTGCACCTCCATGAGGTTGAGCAGAATTGTTTTGGTTTCGATCACCAGGCTCTGGGGGCAGAGTTGCTTAAAAACTGGCAGCTTCCTGAAGAAGTTTATCTGCCCATTCAGCATCATCACCGGAATGATCAGGATTTTGACCGTCAGGATTTTGACCGATTTCGCATCGAGACGGAAATCGTTCAGCTCTCAGATTGTCTGTCTTCTATCTACCATGGCAGACAGAGTGCTGAAAAGATCAGGCTGCTCAAAAACAAATTCGATACCTGGTATGGAATTCAGGGCGATTCTGTAGACCGGCTTATTGATGATGTTGCCTGCAAGTCACTTGAAGTATTTTCATCGTTTGATATCTGTCCCGGAGACATGCGACCGTTTTCCTTGATTCTGCAGGAAGCTAACGAAGAACTGACAAACCTGAACAGCTCGTATGAATTGCTGGTAATCGAATTGAAGCAGGCGAAGGAAAAAGCCGAGAAGCTCGCTAGCGAACTCCATGACGTTAACGCAAATCTGCAAGAGATTGCTTTCCGAGACGCATTGACCGGGCTCTATAATCATCGTTATTTTCAGGAGTCGCTGGAGAAGGAATTAAACAGAACGAATCGCTACCAGAGTGAGTTTTCACTTTTTATCTTCGATATCGATCATTTCAAGAAAATAAATGACACGTATGGGCATCCCGCCGGGGACCGTGTGCTGGCTGCAATTGCCAGGGGGGGAGAGCAATGTCTGCGGAATACCGACATAATGGCGCGTTACGGAGGCGAAGAATTTGTCGTCATAATGCCCGAGACCAATTTGGACGGGGCGAATATCGTTGCCGAGCGGCTACGCAGAGCCATTGAGTGTCTTGAGATTACTGTGGATGGTGTGGAAATCAAGGCAACGGTGAGTGTGGGGGTAACCTACTACCGTCATGGCGCCAGAATGCAGGGGAAAGAGGCAATCCTCAGCATGGCAGATAAGGGGCTCTATATTGCAAAGCAGAGTGGCAGAAACAGGGTTCATGCCATGAGGATAGCCGGTACGTAAGACTCGCGTGCGGCAAAGATGACGGGGAGATGGTGCTGGACAGCAACCTTGTATGCTGAGGAAAAGCAGACTCTTTTACCCCAAGTCCGAAATCATGTACACAGTTTCATACACAAAATGCCCCCCCTCATCAAAGCGGGAGGCATTTTCTTTATGGTAAGCCAAAGCGCAGTAATCTTCCTGAACGGCTATTCATAGCTAATGCGGCTTGTATCTGCTCTCCAGGAGAGCGTCTGTCCCTTGATTCAAAAGTTGTCACAAGTCCATAATTTCGGTAGACCGAAATTACCCTGAGGAGTGGCAACCGAATTGCCCTTGAAGAGGCTTTACGTGGAATTGTCTTCAGAAAGCCGGGAAAGAGCCATTTTTCTGGTTCAGATAAGGCTTGCGAAGCGTTCGACATGTCAAAAGTGGGGGGATGAACCTGTCTCCCTTGGAAGATTCCCGCACTCTGAAACTGTGCCTGTAAGAAGGCTTCCGGGGGTCAGAATATGATCCCGTGCTCTCCCAGGGTAAAAGTCACTCCTTCCATGTCATTTTCCAGCAGCAGTGTCTTTTCTCCAATACGTACCTTCACTCCGCTGAATATCTGCCGTACTGCCTTTATTTCGGCACTGTCGAGCAGGCTGAATCTTTTTTTCAGCCGTCGTAATTGCCCCGTTAATTCCTGGATTTCCGTCTGCAGGCAGAGCAAGATCTTTTCCTTCTCTTTAATCGCCTCAGTGGTGGTTCTGTCGGGGGTCTCCTGAAAGTACTCCAAGGCTTTGCGTGCTTCTTCCCACTTCCTTTCTTTGTCGTGCTTTGCTTGTTTTGCCACCATGAATTTTTCAAGAACAGCCGGGTCCACCCCGACTTCCAGAGCGGTGCCGGCACCGGACCATGAGCCGATGCTGATCGCCTCGATCCTTGCTGCTGCACGGCAGATTGACCTGATGATACGGCCTTTGCTCGATTCTGGTTCCCCCACCACGATACTGTTGCCTGCGCTCAGTTCGCTATTCATGACAAACTCGCGGATTGCGATGTCGCCTCCGGCAGTGATCATGGCGTTTTCCACAAAGAGCGCTCTGAAGGATCCTTCCGCCCGTACCATGGCTGCCAGCGTATGGTCTTCTGCGCCAATCCTCGGCTCGCCCTGGCCGATAACCGCACCCTTTACTTCAATGTCTCCGCCTGCCTCAACATGTGCCGCTTCGACCATTCCGCCAATAACAATATCAGCGGTGGCCTTTACCTGCATGCCGGGCTTAACGTCACCGGTTATGGTAAGAGATCCCTCAATATCAAGATTGCCGGTTGTTAAATCTACATTCTTTATGGTAATGACCTGCTCCACCGTCACGCCGTTCAGTATCAGGAATGGTTGACCGGATATCGCCGCTACCAAAAGGTCGGGATCGTCCTGGTGAATTTCGGATCCGCTTACTAACGTTGAAAACTGGATATCATCCCCGCCGGGAGCCGGCACCGGGCTGCCGAGAATGTTTGTGCCCGGCGTGCCGTCAGTAGGTGGCAGTCGTCGCATCAGCGGGGCTCCCTGTTTGACAGTGGAAATGTTGCCGAAATTTCGATAATCAACGATCTCTGTGTCGTCGGAAATCAGGCGGTTGTTTTTGCTTTCACGGAGCAGGCTGAGAAACTGGGCATCATCACCAGGTATCGGGGCGACTCCTGAAGCAATCAACTTGTTTCTGGCGTACCCTTTGGCAATGGCGGCTTGTATCGTCTCGTCCTGGATTCCGAAGGTAATATTCTTTTCCAGTAATGCTGCGTAAATCTGGCCGGCTGTGACAGGCTTGCCGCCATAGGCAGGAGTTATAGTGAGATGAACACTCATAAGGTTGGGATCGATGTCCATGGAAAAAGCACCATCGCGTACCTCTCCAAGGATACAGGTGAATGCCGCCCCGGAATTACAGTGAGTTACCAATTCTTCACATACTTCAGCAAAGATGAACAGGTCTGAAAACCCCTGACAGGCAAGTAACTGATTGACCTGATCCTTGTCAATGGGGTCCATGGCAGCGGCCGCTTCAAGTACGGCCAGCAGTTTTCCTCCATCTATGAAAAAAATTAAGCCGGTGCTCGGCACAACAGTATGCGTCATTTTCACCTCACGGGGTATTGGCTCGGCAACGGCAGTTTGCATCATTGGCGTATCCTGTCGTGGCATAAGGCTTAGAGACTTGGTTTCTAATTTCATCGGCATTATTTGAAAAAACTTTACATGCAGTTCCTGACCTTGAGGCGGGAACATCTTCTCTGGATAAATGTGAACATAAATTGTTCTAATTTCTGAATTAATTAAAGTCTGAACATTGCTTGCCGAATAATATTAAAGCAAGATAAAGTGAGCAGGGTCTGGTCGACGGGGAAATAGCTCTCTGTACTGGTGAGAAGTGTCTGTGATGATTTTAACCTATTGTTTTGGCGAGGGGGCTGCGTATGAACTGGTTTTATGGTCTGGGTTTGGCAAAAAAATTTGCCATTGCATTTTTGGTGATGATTTTTTTCAACCTGTCACTCGGGATTTTTTCCATTTATCGCCTCTGGCTTTTACAGGAAGCCATTGGGACACATGCCGATACCGCTGCCATGTATGTAGTGTCCCGCAACATGATAATCGGCTTGATGGCCGCAAGCTTTGTTTTCGGCGGCTGGCTCACGTACTTTATCGTTCATAAGGTTGTCTGCCGCTCTCTGTGGTGGGCGCTCAAGTCATTGGAAAGACTGGCCGACGGGGATCTTACACAAGAAATTAAAGTGAAGAGTACAGAGGAGATCGGGCAGATATTTTTGGCTATCAAAAAAATGATCGATAAATTGCGTGAATTTTCAACTCACGTGAATGAGTTGACGCATGAGCTGACGGATAGTTCCCGGGAATTGCTGACAACAACTGAGTCGATGAATCGCGGCGTGCATGCGCAAACAGGTCAGACAGAACAGGTTGCAAGTGCTGTCACCGAGATGTCGCAAACATGTGTCGATGTTGCGGAAAATGCCGACCGAGCGTCGCAATCCGCCAAGGAAACCAGCACAGCGGCCCAAAATGGTTTCGATACTGTTGCCGAAGTAATGTCGGAAATGCGGAAAATTGTCGGAACCGTGCAGGAATCGTCGGTTACCATCGGAAAACTCGGTCAGTCCAGTAAGCAGATCGGCGAAATAGTCAGAACGATCGAGGATATTGCCGATCAGACGAATCTTCTTGCGCTCAATGCCGCCATCGAGGCGGCCAGGGCCGGAGACCAGGGGCGTGGATTCGCAGTTGTGGCTGATGAGGTGCGGGCCTTGGCCGAGCGAACAACCACGGCGACCAAAGAGATCAGTACCATGATCAATGCGATTCAACATGACACAGCGCTGGCAGTGACCAGCATGATGACAAGCAAAACTCAGGTGGACGGCGGTTTGAGTAAGGCAGAAGAAGCCAGTAACGCACTGCAGCATATTGTGGAAGTATCGAATAATAATATGGACATGATCTGTGTGATCGCTGCTGCGACAGAAGAGCAGTCTGCCGTAACGGCTCAAGTTTCTGAAAGCGTCGAGCAAATAGCAAGTGGTACCCGCATCTCAGAGTCCTCAGCTGATTGCATTCAGGAAAAGGCCGAGCTGCTGGCAAAATTGGCGGAAGATATGGTCGAAACAGCGACCTGGTTTAAAACAGCCTGACCAGTCTTCTTCTCCTGCGTCACTTGGAAAGGTTTTTTCGGTGACAATTGCAAATGTTGTTATGTAGAGTTGTGCTGGTGACCCGGAGTGATGAAATAGAAAAGATTTTCAGGGGTGAATGGTGACGTCTGAAACCAGAACCGATTATCATGAAAAGGGCGTAGATGTCCCGTTCGATGCCTTGAGTCCGGAGACGTTGCGCAATCTCATTGAAGAATTTGTCACGCGAGAGTGGTCTGAACTGAGTGATTCCGGGTATTCTTTGGAGGACAAGGTAGAGCAAGTGCTTCGACAGTTGAAGGAAAAGAAGGTAAAGGTGGTTTTCGATAGTATCTCAAATACCGCGAATATTGTCGTCTGTCGGTGAAGGGCTCCCAACCGTTTGCCGCCCGTTCAATTCTGAGAATGATAACGCCCGGAAATGAAAAAGCCCCTGAAATACAGGGGCTTTTTGTGACGTATGTGCGGTGTGCTTAAATCTTTCTTACGTTAGATGCCTGCAGCCCTTTGGGACCCTTGACCACGTCGAATTCTACATCATCCCCTTCTTGCAGGGACTTGAACCCCTCTCCAGTGATCGCAGAGAAATGACAAAACACATCATCACCATTCTCCTGCTCGAGAAAACCAAACCCCTTTGCGTCGTTAAACCATTTTACTTTTCCTTTTGCCATTTTCGTGCGCTCTCCTGAAAATTGTGATTTTACCCGATAGTAGAATCGGACAATTGTGTAACCGTACCAACTTTGGTTGCAATGTCAAGCGATTTGACGAAATTAAGGTAAAATCTTACCTTGACAATAATGAAATGACAGTATTTGCCAACGATGATTCACCCTGTAGGCAATGAATTTCCTGCACTAGGCGCTCGAAAAAAGCAGCAGCTTTGCGGCCTGTCCAGGTGAGAACCGGGAATCCTCTCAATGATCTGATTTTGCCTCATCCTTTCTCACCTCCTGCTGCCACTCGCAACTCTGCCAGCAGGTTGTCCTCGATCTCTATTGTTCCACTCTCCAGGTGTTGCCGTGCGCGGCGTGAACCTCGTTCCCCGGGAACAAATATTTCTTCGACGCCCGGCAACTTCTTTGTCCCTTTCACCCGAGCGATGATTTCACCTGCGTTCCGTTTGAACTCTTCGCGGTCACCGAGGATCTCCGGGTCAAGGGCATAGAGCAGGTGTCCCCAGTTCCCTTTGCTGTCGCCGAGGCCACAAAATGCCGCTCCAACGAGGGGGCCGGCCAGTATCTCGTTCATAAGGGCAAGCCCGGAACCCTTGTGATTCCGGTCAAAGGAACGGATAGCCCCCTGAATTGCCTCCTTGGGGTTGGTCGTCGGCTTTCCTTCAGAGTCGTAGGCAACGTCGCCCGGGATCTCGCTGCCGGCCGTGGAAGCCTCTACCATGCCGTAAAAGGAGATGGCCCTCGCCTCATCATCGCTGTATCCGAACTTTTTTACGGCCCTGGCCGTCAAATCCTCAAGTTCGCGAATGGTTATCTCCATCGTACGGCCCCCCTGTCACCAGTATCTCTCCATGAAGGTCCAAAGTACGCTCTGAACCAGTCGAATCTACCGGTAAAACCTTACCCCAGCCTGGTGTGCATCTCAAGCAAAAACTGTGACTGTTCATAGCGGCTTCTGCGCGGCTTTTAAATTTCACCCCAGGTGTTACACTTGTCACTGATGGTAAGATTATAAACGTGAAAGGAGAAACATCATGAAGATTGGTGAACATGTCGTTTTAGGGATTCACATTCAGAACAGGGTTAAAGATGCACCGGAAATCCAGAAAATACTGACCGGTTACGGATGCAACATCAAGACCAGGATCGGACTCCACGAAGTGACGGAAAGCTTTTGTTCCGGTTCAGGCCTGGTTATCCTGGAAATGGTGGGCGAACCAGCTGTCTACAATGAGCTTGCTGCTCGGCTCAATGCCTTTGATGGCGTTGAAGTGCAAAAGATGATTTTCGGTCATGATTAGATAAGCTCTCGTCAAGTAGTTTGCGGTGTTTGATTGATCAGTAAGGAGGAAAGAAAGATCAGCTTTTCAGGGAGGAGTACTGATCATCGCGGGAAGCCGTGGCATGGGACTGAAGGTTGCCAGTATCTTGGTTGAAAAGGTTGCAACGGTGACCCTGGTTGGCCGTGCTCCCAAGAAATTGTCGGAAGTTCGTACGACGTTTGATGCTCCCGACAAGTATTTACCTAGTGGCGGCAGGGAATTCAGCGCCGAGAAACGAGCGGAGTTTTTTCCTGCTTATCTCTTCAACAATACCAATCATTGCATCTGTTTCAAATGGTTTGTACAGGCAGGTATACGCTCCGATCTCGAACCCTTTTTGAATTGAGTCCGTCATATCCTTGCCATAGCCGGTTACGAGAACCACCGGTTTTGATGGATACCGTGCCCTGATGTCTTTGAGGACATCAAGGCCGTCGGCGTCTCCAAGTTTAAGGTCCAGTATGACCACCAGCTTATAGTTCTTTTCCATGCGGTCCAATACCATGCCGGGATCGATCTCTGTTTCAACCCGGTACCCTCTTGTCTGCAGGATATCTTTGAGTGTCCTGCAAAAGACCTCATCATCATCGACAATGAGAATACTTTCCTCTTTTCTGAGCACTGAGAGAAATGACAAGACCAACTGGAGATCGACAGGTTTGGTCAGCACCGAGTACACCCCGTATCTTTTTGCCTCCACTTTCTGCTCGTCGGTTGGATAGGCGCTCATCAGTAATACCGGCAGGTCCGGTGCCTGCGTGCGGATCTTCTCCATGGCCTCCACACCGCTGATGCCCGGCATTCTGATGTCCATCAGCACGCAGTCAGGCATCTTTGTCCGGATCTTCTCCAATGCCCCTTCGCCGCTGTAGGCCGGTTCCGCATTGTAGCCCTTGACCTTCAGGATGTCGCAGAGAGTTTTGACCATTCTGCGGTCATCGTCCACTACTAGGACCGTTACCGTTCCTTCCATGCATCACCTCCCTCAACCGGTAATGTCACTCTGAATACAGTTCCTTCGTCTGCGCGGCTCACAGCCGTGATACTCCCGCCGTTGGCCTCGGTGAGGTTTCTGCACACCGTCAGTCCGAGGCCGATTCCACGAACCTTGGTGGTAAAAAGTGGTTGGAAAAGTTTTTTCATATTTTCGGGTGAGATCCCTTTTCCGTTGTCGGTCACACTGATTTCCAGAAAATCGCTGCACGGTTCGACGTCCAATGTGCCCTTCTCCTGGTTGTATTCTTCAGTATTTCGAATCTCCAACCGCGAATCCAGAACTGGTCGAGCGCTAATGGTAACGGAGCCGCCATGCGGCATTGCCTGACAGGCGTTGCTGATAAGGTTTTGCAGCACCTGGTCCATCTGTAGCGGGTCCACTTTCAGCAGGGGCAGTGAATCAGGGATATCGACCGAAATGGCAATGCATTCCGGAACATCGCATTTTTCGAGGGCGTCTTTTACCAGGAGGAATGGTTCTGTCGGGATAATATTGGGTGTCCTAGTGCGGGAGAAGTCAAGTATATCGGAAATAATTCTTCCGGCATTTTCGATCTCCTGACTGATGATATCCAGGTATTCCTTTATCATTTCATCCGCATTCGTCTGAATGCTTTTCAGAAAATACACCGCATTGTTCATTACGCCGAGGGGGTTGCGTAACTCGTGTGCCACGCTTCCGGAAAGCTGGCCGAGGATGGCAAGCTTTTCCTTGCGCACCAGTTCCTCCTGGGCAACCAGGAGCTGTTCGCTCCTTTGCTGCAACTCCTCGTTCATCGCGCTGATTTCAATCTCGGCCCTTTTGCGATCCGTTATATCGACGAATGCCGCGATTCCGGTCGGCTTACTCGCGAATTCGATGCACTTGGCGGAGAGAATTCCCCATCTTTCCTCCCCCGCTTTAGTAATAAAGCAGAACTCGTACTCAGGCGGAAGCGGGACCCCACGTTGTCTTGCCAGACCACGTGTTCTCACGAGTTCGGAAAAGTCAGGGTGGACCCAATCCCAAAACTTCATGGCAAGAAATTCGTCATGTGTATAGCCAATAAGGCGTTCAGCGGAAGGATTGACGTAAATGAATTTTTCTCCCTGGTAAAGAAAAATTGCAGCGGGAGAAGTCTCCGCAACAGCACGGAACTTTTCCTCGCTTGCCCGCAGTGCCTCTTCCACCTCTCTTCGTTCGGCATTTTCCCTGGTAAGGTCTTCGTTGGCCTGGTTCAATTCAGAGGTGCGCTCATCTACCATTTCCACCAGATGCTCGCGGTAACGCAGAAGATCCAGCTGGGCCTTCTTCTTCTCCGTAATTTCTCGAATGTGCTCCAAGACGACAGCTGTTTTTCCGGAATCATCAGGGATGGGGAAGGTGTGGATTTTTACCCAGCCGATTTTTGGGTTGATCTTTTCACGGATCACCTGTTCGCCGCTCTCGAATGCTGCCTTGAGATGGCATTGGTCGCACGGCGCTTTCCGTCCGTAGAACGCCTCGTAGCAGAGGGGGTTGCCGCTTCGGAGAGGTTCCGGGACATACTCGTAGCCGCCATGCCAGTTGGAGAGGAGAATTCGATGATTTTTGTCGATTACCGTAAACAGATCAGGAATGGTCTCGAAGACCTTGCGAAGGAGCGTAGTCGTTTTTTTTAGCTCCTCATGCTCCTTAGTAATTTCTACCACCAAGGCTTCCAGTTCTTTGTTACGATCACGCAGTTGCGCGAGTTCAATCAGTACCTCGTTTTTAGTCGTCCAAGGCAGATTCATGTGGATCTCCCGGGTTTTATGCCGGTTCTGAAACTTTGCGGCATACCCCTCTGTGCATCCATCTCAAAATGATGCGTTCACTGCGACTCTGTTCCTGCCTTCTCCTTTGGCCCGGTAAAGGGCGGTGTCCGCGTTATGGATTAGTTTTTCAATATTGGAGCCGTCCTGATAGGTAGAAACCCCAAGGCTCACTGTGACCGTTGTTTCCGTTTCCAACACCTTTCGAAGCCTCTCTGCCACATCTGAAGAAGATTTTAGATCTGTTCTAGGCAGGACGATCAGAAATTCTTCTCCACCATATCTGAAGACAAAATCAGAACTTCTTAGTTCTTTTAAAAGGATGCCGGCAAGATCAACAAGGAGCCTGTCTCCTTGCACATGCCCCTGCCTGTCATTGTAGCGTTTGAAATGATCTATATCGAGCATGATGACGGAGAGATATTCACCGTATCTCTTTGCCGCGTCGATACACTTCTCCAGCTGGATCTGCATGAAGCGTCTGTTTGGAAGTCCGGTAAGGTGATCATGGAGAGCGCCGGTTTTTGCCTCCTCAAAGAGTCTTGAGTTATTAACGGCAATTCCAATCAGGTTCGCAATGGTTGTGAGATGCATGATCTCCATCTCGCCAAGTTTGGCCTCGGGTTGGATCCACAGCGATATGACTCCGATAACTTTATCCAGGGTCTTCAGGGGCAGATGCACATCGCTATGTATGGGCATGTCGCTGAAATGTATGATGTGACGCGCATCCTCGTAGCAATTTCGGCAGAACAGTATCTCGCCTTGGGTCGCCGCTTGTCCACAGAGACAGTCCATGCTTAAGGCGCTTCCGCAAAGTTCAACCTGGGCATCGCTGAGCCCGATGTGGGAAACAAGCCGCAACGTACTGCCTTCAACAATGAACGCGGCGCCTTTGTGTTCGAAATGAAATAGCTCCATCTCCAGAAGGGTCTCCAAAACCCCGGAAAGGAGCCCCTCCATCTCAATCGACCGGTTGATTGCCAGAGAAACGTTGTAGAGGGCCATTAACTCAGAGTTTTTCTTCTCCAGGTCTAGCCTGTGATGAGCGATTTTTTCCTGGGCATCGCACTTTTCGACGGCACGTCTGATAATGAGAATCAACTGCTCAATTTCGTAAGGCTTTACAAGATAGGAGAATGCTCCCCTGTTTGTCGCGTCAATCGCCGAGGTGAGAGTGGCATTCCCGGTGAGAATGATTGCTTCGGTCAAAGGGCTATGCGCCTTAATTTTCTCCAGGACCTCTATTCCCGAAATATCAGGAAGATCGAGGTCTACCAGCGCAAGTTTGACGCAATGGCGCTCCAGAAGTGCCAAACCTTCCGTGCCGTTCATGGCCGTAAAGGTATGGTATCCATTGGCCGTGAGAATGTCGCTAAGGGTTCTCCCCAGGTTGCGGTCGTCGTCTATGATCAGAATGCCGGGCTTTTCCATGGTGAAAAATATCTTCTCCCTCCCATTAACAAGGGAGAGGTAGGTTGGCTTTGGGCAAGTTTTCCGGGATTTCCGGAATTGAGATCAGAACAGAAAGGGTTCAGGTCCAGATGAAAGAGCGGTGCGTTTAAAATGACAGTATTTTAGTGAAAGGTATCTTACTTGTGGCGGATGTCAAGTGTCACTCACAAGGTAGATGGAGGCTCTATTGGTGCAGTAACTTGGGAGGGCTCAGTCTGTTGATGGCTTTCCGCACTCTCGCCAAAAAGCATCATCAGGGGTACGTCGCCAAATAGCAAATTTGCTATTTGGCGACGTGACCGCTGTAGGTTCTTAGTGCTGAATAATTGGCTTCATTATTATTTTCTGGGTTCTGAAGGCAGATTTTTTTTCATTATTAACGGCGTTCGCGTCTTCAAATTTTGGCATTTTCAGTCCGGCCGTCACTTCCGCATCATTGATACCTTTTACAGTGAACGTATACCCCACTTTTCCGCGAGGCTCCATGAGTTTTCTGTCGGGATCAAGGCCTGCCAACGTGACACCTCCCCAGCCTTTACCGTTCAGGGACAGCATCAGAGTCAACGCATCCGTACCCTTTCTCGCATACAGATCCTCACTAAGCTTCCCTTCACCAAGGTTTTGAACTTCGACATACACAGTATCAGTATTCACTTTCAGCATCGTAATGCCGAGATCGCGCGACTGCAAAAAAGTCTTGTCGACCTGATACTGGGTTCCCGGGAAGGAAACCTTGACTTCCAGTTCCGGAGTAAGCTGGCTGAAGTTTTCCATTACAAGAAAATACATCCCCTGCGTCTGGGAAAGCTCGGTAAAGTCAATGTCATGACGCATTCGGCCGACGCTAATATGATTTTCCGGTGTGGCAGGGAACCGGACAGAATGGGTATAACCATGGAGGTACACCGGCGCTTCTTTCTTTTTCTTCTTTCCAAAGACAAAATCCAAGGTGGCTTTCGCCGCGCCGACTAAACTGCGGATCTGATCGCCTGCCAGGTATTCAGCCGGATTGTAGTTATTGAATTCATTGATCCACTGCTGAAACTTTCCCGGTTGCATCGGCTTATTCTTGTCAAAGAATCGCGAATCGACAAAAGACCACCGGAATACGGGCGCAGCATGCTTTCCTTGCTGGGCTTTTTCGAGTGTCCGTTGATATCTCTCTTTATCGGGCCTGAGTAACTTGAACTCCAGTTCGACGCGACCTGGTTGCGTCACCTGAATGGGAAAAAGCAGAAGATAGGAATCCTTGCTATCACCCGAAAAGAGCTTGATGTTCTGATGAAACAAGCCCTTGTTCTCGACAATTTCCGCATGAACAAGATCGCTAAGCGACATACAAAACAAAACCATAACCAACGAAAATGCCATTGTCTTCTTCATTTACAACCTCCTTCAGTAAGGTTTGTCCAGCAAAAAACTGCTGTTATTGCAGGTTTTAACAATGAGCGGGTCAGGGGCAGGGACTTGACAACTTGATCCCTCCCTCTTATTCAAACGCTCAAGTCTCCATTTCACTGCTTGCTGTTGTGAGGACCCCTTATGGCGAGAACAGAAGCAACATAAGGGGCAGGTCTTCATCTTTTTTGCCATCAAATCTGGGTCTAGACATGCCAGACCATACGACAATGGATTGTGATCAGGCGAAGCTTTTGAGGCAGATAAAATCACTTTTTTTGTGATAGTTCGGAAGTTTATCTTGCCGGCTCTATCTGGAGCCGACGTCACCCGCTGGAACGGATAACCTTCAGCATCCTGCCAACAATTACCTGTTCTGGCAGGAAACTGCTGGAACGGTGCCGGTCGAGTCGTTGAGACGTGTCCCGTAAGGTTTCCCTCGAACGAAGGGTTAGGCCGGCATAGAATCATCGACATTCTCTATTAGAAGGTAACGACCTTCTCAGCCCATTCGACCATGTTGAGGCAATCCGTCATTGTAGATATCGGGCAGATATCAGATTCGCTTTGGTTTCGTCCCTTGATGCATGTGCCGCAAGCCAAGATGATGCCCTTGTTGTCGGCGAAGTCGAGAAGTTGGCTTCTCACATTGAATTTCTCGTGCGTGATGGATGCGGCTTCAACGCCTGCACTCATTAGGAATAGTTGGACCTGATGCCCCTGCTTCAATGCCGTATTGGCAAAGCGAACACCATTCCAGGCCTTCTCAGGTTCATTTGTTTCGAGGATGATTCCAATCTTCATTTGATGAACTCCTTTGGAGACTGAAACTGTTCCCAGTGAGCGAGGCCTACAGGCGTGGAAATTTAACGGTCTTGTTTTCGGTTGGGAACCGTCTTTCCCTTGTATTCACTGAAAAATAATCCGTCCCCCTTTTTCTCTTTTCTCATTTTCTCCTTCTTCGTATTTTTAGTCAGGGAGCATAGGGCAGCTTGGAAGCAGCATCTTCACCCAATTCTCTGACAAGTTTTTCTATATTGCACTTTATCTTTTCCGGATCCGAGCTTGTACTGTTTAAACGTCTTTCCTCGGAATATGTTCCGAGCAGTTTCCCGTCCGCAGACAGCAAGAAACCGGTAAAACTTGCACCCGGCATGAAACCAATTGGCTTCAACGTGTAGATTTTGGGAACCAGGGTAAGAGTATCTGCATCGGGCAGTGCATTTCCGTAGACTACGACGTCAAATGCACCGGTCTTTCTTATGTTCTTATCGAACTCGGCGCGGAATAATTCATTCAGCATGGGCTGCGAAGAAATGAATTCCTTCATCTGATCGACTGTAATATCACTGGTTGCCGTTTCTTTCCAGTTAATATCCCGCACAATCAATTTATTGTATTTTGATGAGGGCTTACTGCTGTTGACAGCCACGCCACCGCAACCGGCACAGGCAAATATTGTCACAATGAGAATTAGAATCTTGCTCATGCGTTCTCTCCATAATGATTGAGGAAATAACTGTTCACTGTGCCTTTTTACTTGGCTTCCGATTGTGAAGCCGCCTTAGTTTTAAAGATATTTGTCAGTACTTCATCTACCATCTCTTCCGGCGATTTTCGTGTCAGTGATGAATGCAGGGAGTTGCCGATGGCAAGAGGTGAATTATTGGTCGGGTCTCTGAAGGTAATGGTGAGTTCCAGCATATACATGGTTATGTCCCACATCCACTTGTCAACATAAGTGACAACCGCGTCTGATTTGTAAGGCGGGAGCATTTCGGGGCCTGTGGTCACTGCGTAGCCTCTTTTTTCCAAGTTTGCCTTGATCAGGAGGTAATTGTCCTTGTCCTCGGCTCCCGGAATCAGGTAAAAGCTTTTGATTCTACTTAAGTCAGCCCCAGGGGTTAAGGAGGCCGTAGCGCGATTGGCGCAACCGCTGGTCAATGCCAGTAAGCCCAATAACAGCACGCCGGAAAACAGTTTCGTCATGATTCTTACGTTTTTTGTAGTAAAAATGCTTTTCATGTTCATATTTCTCCTTTTTATCCGACTGGTTACGTCAAGTAATCGCGTCGTGTGAATGTGCGGGCGGTTTACCTGCCTACGGCAACTGCCTCGCTGGGAACTAATCCTTCACGCAGTTTCAATAATTCAGTCCTATGTCAAGGGTTAACCCCTGAGCCTATCTTGCATTATTTTCGCGGCAATATCCTTTATTACTCTATACAACGGCATTGCTGCTGACCGGGCTTCTCCGGTCAAGTAGCATATTGGGTTGAATCACTTGATGAAGTACCCCGATACGCGCCACTTGCCATCCTTTTCAAGCATTGGCGTTACGGTTTCGATGGCCGATTTTTTGTTCTCGAAAGCAGTCTTGATCGTAATAATCACATACGCACCGTCTTGAGCTCCGGGCAAAGATGTTTTGTATACTGTGGACTCAACCTTTCTAGAGACAAGCCTGCCCAAAGGCTTTCTGAAAGACAGCATCGACTGTTCCCATTGTTCCTCCGTGATAGCGTTTTTGAAGAATACGGCCGCTTCCTGCCAACTATTCGCATACTTTCCCTTGTCCACTACCGTGAGCCATTTCTCCGCACTGGCGACAGCCGCTTTCTCATCTTGCGAGTTCTGGGCTGTGGCAATACCGGCTACTAGCAGAAGACCAAGACCAATCAATAATGCGATTCTCGGAATCATATTCATCCTCCTTTTGTAACAACTTATTGATGCGCCCCTGCTCAACTACCCAATTTTAACAAATTAATTCATGACAATTTAATTTTAGCGTAAGTGCCTGGTAATTATAGTATATGGCTTCCGAATAACATGCCGAAAAAGTAGTTGAGAGTTTAACGATAAACATTTCATTTCGGCTTTTTTCGGTTTTCGAACCAGCAGAAATATACTGCCATTCATGAGTTAAGTCAAAGGTGATTTTCTTGCTGCAAATTCCAAACGTCCTCTTCGACAATTATGTATCCCACCTCAAAAAAAGAAGTTTTCACCGCCCCGATTTGTTGAGTACAAGAAATGGCTGCGCTATTACCTTGTTTCCATCCGGAAACGGTCCTTTTTCGCCCTGACAGCGTCAATCAGCGGTCTTGTTTGTGCGACGTACAGTAGTTCGTCTCCGCACAATCCCTTGCTTTCCTTGTCAGGACAAAAAATTCCTCGTTTCCAAATTGGAAACTGCTAGTTTCACATCCGGAGTTTCCGGATGGAAACTACCTTGATTTCATCGATAAATATCCGGTTTCCGCTGACAGGGCAGCACGGGTAAACGATGTACTGCGATAAGCTGAAAGTAAAGAAACAGTCGGAGAAACAAAGAAAATTGGTTGCACACGCGGTTTCACATAATAATGACTATACTCACTGTCTACCTTTCAGAACAGAAAAGGGAGAGAGTCGTCCGCTGGATTTGTAGCACATGAGATAAAAGAAAACCCCTGACCGATTTTCTCCCGGCCAGGGGTTTTTTGATGGACAATAAGGCTATCAGCTAAAGCTGTTTTGTCTTATGTGCAGCCCTGACACTGTTATCGTGCTGTTATCGCTATGACACTGTTATTACTCCGGCAGTACAACTCTGATGTAGGGGCGCTGCTTGCCGCGCCCCAATTGGGCAGGGCAAGCACTGCCCCTACCATTGATATGTTTAATTGCCGTCGTAATATCGCTGAAAAAGTTAGGCTCCGGGTTAGGCGGGTACGCATCCTCCGAAACTTGCCGTACGAAGGAAGTCTCGGTTCCCTATTGTTGTCAGTCGTCACGAATTTTACCGAATAGGCAGGCTCTACGGGAGAGAAGTTCATTGCGAGAGTTGGTTTGGTAACTCATGGTGGTGGGCTGTGGTGAAGAGGGCCAATCGATTTCGCTGTTATATCCTGTCTCGATGCAGGTGAAAGCTTACCCGTGAATAGGTGGTGGTGCTGATGCCGGTGAAGGCAACGAGCCCGAGCCAGGTCGCGAACAGGACGAGCAGGATACCGGGCGACCAGAGGGAGAGGGTGCCACGCAGCAGATCGACGGTCAGCAGAGGATTTTCACCCCGAAAGAGCAGACTGACCCCCAAAGCGTAGACAACCGAGAAGCCTGATATGAGCTGGTAGGCGGAAACTTTGCCTCCGCCCCGGTAATCGTTGCGGAAAAATTCTGAGAAAATCCGCCAGAAACCGGCGAAGATTGTTGCTGCCAGGTAGGCCAGGATCTGTTTTCCTTCTGCATACAGTACCAATGTCAGTACGCCGGCAAACGATGACGCCAGCATGGTGATCAGCTGGATCGGCACGATCTTCTGACCATCGAGGCCCGCGGCGTAGGCGATTTTTTTATTCTCCCCTTCGTACACCACCGCGGACCAGTCAAAGATCTTTCGGAGAATTCCCCGGTATTCAGCAACCGGCTTGCCGTAGCAGCAGCCGTAACTGAGACAGGCGAGTCGTCCTAACCCTTCGCCGAAGAGGAACGCGACCGCGCAGGCTGCAAGGGTCTCTGCCATCGGCAGTTCCGCGCCAAAGACCTGTGCCGCAAAGCGATTCAGCAGCAGGATGAGAAATGGCGCGACAATCCCACCGACAAAAGCGGCCCCGCCGACGGTAAGGGTGGCCGGTTTCTTTTCCACCAGGCGCGCAACCAGGCTGGCGGCCGGTACGCAGATGAGCAGCAGCAGTGCCATCAGTGACAGCGCGGCTTCAACCGGCACGCCGACGGCACCGAGCATGATCAGGTAGACGACCACGGCAAAGATCGTGGCGGTCGAGAGGATCAGACCGTACCAGGTAATGTTCACCGCCTGCCAT
>RPRC01000135.1 GCA_003857395.1 Geobacter sp. | reverse complement strand
TTTCATGCCAGTCGCATTACTCCTTTCTCAAAAATGGTCAGGGCAGTATCCAGTTCTTTGTCCGATGTCACGAGCGGCGGAATAAAGCGGATAACATTACGCTCAATTCCGCAGTTAATCAGGATCAAGCCATTCTCCAGGCAATAGTTGATCACTTTTTCGCAGGAGGCAGTATCAGGGGCGCGATCAGGCAGGACAAACTCGATCCCGATCATAAAACCGTAGCCGCGAACCTGACCGATCACTGGATGCTTGACTGACAATTTCCGTACCCTGTCGATTACCATCTCTCCCCTGGATAAAGCCTTTTCCAGGAGGGCCTCTTCCCGGATAACGTCGATGGTGGCACAAGAAGCGGCACAGGAAACAGGGTTGCCGCCAAATGTCGTTCCATGGGCACCGGAAGGCCATTGATCCATGATTTCTTTTCGTGCAACAACTGCCGAAAGCGGGAAACCGGAAGCAATTCCCTTGGCAATAGTCAGTATGTCGGGAACCACAGCGGATATCTCTGAAGCAAACCAACGGCCTGTCCTGCCCATTCCCGATTGAACCTCGTCAAAAATCAGGAGGATTCCATGTCGGTCGCATATCTCGCGGAGTGTTGTCAGGAAGGTTGATGGCGCCGGGAAATAGCCGCCTTCACCGAGAAAAGGTTCAATGATGATGGCAGCAACCTCTTCAGCGGGAATTTTGTGTTTCAGCGTATCTTCCAGATCCTGGAGACAGCAGAGGCCACAGCTGTCCGGTTCCTGTCGAAACGGGCAACGGAAACAATAGGGATAGGGTACCTGGTAGACAGAAGGAAGAAGCGGATGATACCTCTTTCGATACGCCGCCGAGCTGGTAGTTACAGACAATGCTCCGAGGGTTCGACCATGGAAGGCGCGGGTAAAAGATAGTATGCCCTGTCTTCCGGTCACAAAGCGGGCAACTTTCAAGGCCCCTTCCACAGCTTCAGCACCGGAATTGCTGAAGAACAACTTGTCAAGGCCAGGCGGAGTTATGGAAACAAGTTTTTCCGCAGCGACTACGGTTGCCTCATTGAAGTAAATTCCCCCGGTATGAATCAGGGTATCTATCTGTGCCTTTGCTGCAGCCACAACCCGCGGATGGTTATGACCCACCGGCAGGACGGCAAGCCCCGAAGAAAAATCCATCCAACTCCTTCCGTCTGAGGTATAGACTGACACACCCTCACCACGGATAACCGGGATCGGGTAATAGATATGAAGTGCCGGTGTAAAGACCTGCGCAGCGCGTTGAAGAATATCAAGAGAAACTTTCATCAAACCCCCGGTGCCTTATCTGTCTATCTGCGCCTTCTGCAGGCGACCACTGAAATCACGATAAACTACTTTCACCCTGCTGTAAAAATCCAGTGCGCCGCCTCTCCCACCAGCCTCCGGATGCCCTGAGCCGGAATGTTTCCATCCGCCAAAGGGCAGCTGAATCTCCGCCCCTATCGTAGAAGCATTTATGTAAACAATTCCCGTCTGCAGATCCCTTTCTGCCCGGGCACTGTTGTTGACATCGCGGGTGTAGACAGCTGATGAAAGCCCGAACTTGACATCATTTACCAAGGCGATTGCTTCTTCCAGAGTGGAGAAACGAAGAACCGAAACGACCGGGCCGAAAATTTCTTCTTGAGCGACTCTCATCAGGGGAAGGACGTCGGCAAAAATCGTCGGTTCAACAAAATAGCCATTCGAACAGTCGCCGCCCAAGATTCGACTCCCGCCGGCAACAAGGCGTGCCCCCTCTTCCTGGCCGATACTGATGTACTTCAAAACCTTTTGCAACTGCGGCTCATTGATCAGAGGCCCGACATCTGTCGAAGAATTCAAACCAGGGCCGATTTTCAGACCGGCCGCTGCCATCTTCAGTAAGGCAAGAAATTGTTCGTAACGTGAATCGTGCACAAAAACCCTGCTGGAGGCAGTGCAGCGCTGACCGCTGGTCCCAAAGGCTCCCCAGAGGACCCCTTCCAAAGCCAGGTGAAGGTCAGCATCATCCATAACGATAATGGCATTTTTGCCTCCCATTTCCAGAGCAAGTGGCCGGTGCAGTGTGCCAAGCAACGACTCGAGACGCTCACCGGCCGCACAGGAACCGGTAAAGGAAACTGCGTCAACTCCGGGGTGGGTAACCAGATATTCCCCGACATCTTCACCCGGTCCACAGACCAGGTTTACAACGCCTTTCGGAACTCCCGCCTCTTCGAGCGCCTGGACCAGTGCCGCAGCGCAGGCGGGTGTAGATGAAGAAGGTTTCAGCACCACGGTGTTTCCGCAAATGAGTGCCGGGAAGAGCTTCCAGGCAGGGATTGCCGTCGGGAAGTTCCAAGGAGTGATTAATGCTATCACACCATGTGGCTCACGAACACTCTTGCAGTCCTTGTCAGGGAGTTCCGAAGGCACCGTTTCCCCATGAAGCCGCCGCCCCTCTCCTGCCATATAATAGGCCATATCAATGGCTTCCTGAACATCACCCAAGCCTTCGGCAAGAACTTTTCCCATTTCCCGCGTCACGAGGTGACCCAACTCCGTCTTCTTCTTGAGGAGTAACTCTCCGACCCGGAACAGAATCTCGCCACGTTTTGGCGCAGGCAGGGCTTTCCAGGCAGGATACGCTCTCCTCGCAGCCGCAACAGCTAGATCCACATCATCACTATCGGAAATGGTCACGGAGGCAACCACATCTCGACTATCGGCAGGATTTGTCTTTTCGAAGCGTTTCCCGCTTCGAGAATCGACCCAGGTGCCGTCAATGAAATTTCGCACCATGCTTTCCATAACACCTCCCAAAGAATACCTCAGTTCTTTAATACTACCAGACGTGCCTTACGGCGCAATAACAGTACGCAGCAAGTTCTGCACAGTTATTTCATCCTTGCTATTTTTACCAAATACGACTATATACTATAGACTAACTATGTCAGTAATCAGATCGAAAGAACTAGTACAAGCAAGGAGTTTTCATGTCGAAAGAAGAGGCAATTGAAGTAGAAGGAACGGTTGTTGAACCGCTCCCGAATGCAATGTTCCGGGTTAAACTGGAAAATGAACATATGGTTCTCGCTCACATTTCCGGAAAAATGAGAAAATTTTTCATTAAAATTCTTCCCGGAGACAAGGTGACGGTTGAGCTTTCCCCTTATGACCTGACACGCGGACGTATCACCTACCGTTCCAAATAGTCCCGTTTTTCATATCCTGGTTCTCTTTGTCAGCCAATCCCTTCATCGAATTTTTCAGAAATATCGGGCACAGAAACCTGTATTCACCTGTACACCGTATGCATGTTCGGCCTTCAGGAGCACATCATCACTCCTGACTCTGAAATGCGCGGGTTGATTGCTATATTTTTCGAGCATGATATAACATGGGCTTCTAAAAAGAGTCACGGTAAAGAAAGACGCATGACTGTGTGATTACTCTTTACCAGCAACTATCATGGGCTGAATCATAATAAAAATCGTTGCCCCTGATTTTGCCGCAAGCTGCCGAAAGAATACTGAGAACAATCGAACAACATCGCGATTGAAGAAGATAATCGTGAAATTTCATTCAAAAGGAACAACCGACAATGTATTCTGTTGCTGATTTGCGAAAGGGTTTAAAAATTACCCTTGATGGCGATCCCTTCATAGTGATTGCCTTTGACTTTGTCAAGCCGGGAAAAGGTCAAGCCCTCTATCGTACAAAAATGAGAAACATGATCAACGGCACGATCCTGGACAGAACCTATCGTTCGGGAGAAACCTTCGAACCTGCGTTTCTTGAAGAAAGAACAATGCAATATCTCTACAAAGAAGACAATCATTACTGCTTCATGGACAATCAAAACTTTGAGCAGCTCAGTATCAGTGAAGACGCCATTGGCGATGCTAAAAACTTCCTGATCGATAACATTGAGGCGGAAATTCTCCTGTTCAAAGATAAACCGATTGGCGTAAGCCTGCCGAACTTTGTCAATCTGAGGGTTACCCAGACCGACCCCTGGCTCAAGGGAGACACCACCGGCAGCGATTCGAAGCCGGCCACCATTGAAACCGGATATGTGTTGCGGGTCCCGCCTTTTATCGAAGAAGGGGAACTTATCACCATAGATACACGTACCGGGGAATATTCCACCAGAGTAAAAGGCTAACACCATGTTTGCCGGTTCCTACCCTGCCGGACGCAAAGAAAACCTCAAGCACAGGGCAACAATCCTCGGGGCGATTCGAAGCTTTTTCAGCGAAAACAACTTTATCGAAGTTGAGACGCCCCACAGGATTCCCCTTCCCATTCCCGAGGCCCATATCGACCTGATTGATTCAGGTTCCTGGGTCCTGCACCCATCCCCGGAAATCTGCATGAAAAGGCTTTTGGCCGCCGGTTTCGAGCGCATCTTCCAGTTCTGTCGCTGCTGGCGAGATGCTGAACGTGGCTCGCTCCATCTCCCCGAATTCACCATGCTGGAATGGTATCGGACGAACGCCGATTACTCGCAGCTCATGGACGATTGCGAGGGCCTGGTCAGAGCTGCGGCTGAAGCCATTGGTCTGCAGGGAACAATCCGTCGCCAGGGGCATACGATCAGCCTCAATGGTTCATGGGAAAGACTTACCGTACGCGAAGCATTTTACCGCTATGCTGGAATATCCGCTGAAGTAGCTCTGGAAAAAGATCTTTTTGATGAGATAATGGTCTGCAAGATTGAACCACAACTGGGCATGGATACGCCAACGATCCTGATGGAATATCCAACAGAGCGTGGCTCTCTTGCCCGGAAGAAGCTCGGACAGGAAGATGTTGCCGAACGATTTGAGCTGTATATCGGTGGCCTTGAACTTGCCAATGCCTTTTCCGAGCTTGTGGATGCCGAAGAGCAGAGAACGAGGTTTGTACAGGAACAAGAGTTTCGTTCCGCCGCGGGAAAAACCGTCTACCCATTACCGGAGAAGTTTCTGCAAGACCTCTCGAACGTCCCACCGTCAGCGGGCATCGCCTTTGGCATTGACCGCCTGGTAATGCTGGTACTCGACGCAGACAGGATCGACCAGGTTGTGGCTTTCACACCCGAAGAACTGTAAACCGCTCAATCCCCCTTCAGTTGTATCCCGATCTTTTCTCCCTGCGAATGCTACAATGGATACTCGATTATATCTCCCTGATAACTTCTCATCACCAACATATCTTCCTGAAAGCACACTGAATCCGGAAGCAGCGGGATCTTCCCTTTACCTCCCGGTGCATCAATTACATAATAGGGATTTGCCAATCCCGAAGTGTACCCGCGTAGTCCCTTCATTATCTCAACACCTCGTTTCACCTCAGCACGAAAGTGTCCCGTACCCTGCACCTGATCCATCTGATGAATGTAATACGGTCGAACCCTGATGGTGAGAAGTTTCTGCATCAAACGCTTCATCGTCTCCGGGTCATCATTTACACCCTTCAAAAGTACGGTTTGATTTCCCAATGGAATGCCGGCATCCGCCAGACGCGAGCAAGCCTCCGAAGACTGCGGAGTCACTTCGCGAGGATGATTAAAATGGGTATTAACATAAAGCGGGTGATACGACGTAAGCATCCGGCAGAGTTTCCGGGTAATTCTTTCCGGAAGCGTTACAGGAACTCGCGTTCCGATTCTAATAATCTCCACATGCGGTATTTTCCGGAGTCGTTGGAGAAGATGCTCCAGTTGATCGTCCAGCAGAAGTAAAGGATCTCCCCCTGAAAGGATCACATCCCGAACAACGGGAGTTTCCTCAACATAGCGAATAGCGGCCTCAAGAACATCCCTCTCCACATCGACGGAGGAACAGCCGACCTTTCTTTTACGCATGCAAAAACGACAGTAGACGGCACAGCATGTGGTCGCAAGAAAAACAACTCTGTCAGGATAGCGATGAATAATGCAAGGAGTTGGGCTCAGGTTTTCTTCTTCCAAGGGGTCGGAAAGAAGTCCGTCTTCTTGCAGTTCGCGTATGTCAGGCACACACTGTCGCCAAATAGGATCCCCGGGTGCTTGTATCAAGCTGAAGTAATAGGGTGAAATCCGCATTGGATATTTGTCGACAACCCGGCTGAGGGATTCCCGATCACAAGGAAAATAGAAAGCCAGTTCATCGGGATCAGTGATTGCCGCTTCGAGGTTTTTCTGCCACGTTTCCATGATAAGCGCCTTGGTCAAAGCAGAATTTCCATCATGTGCCAAAGATGGCCCAGCAGAAAGTACTGACGAGTATTCAACGGGTGAGGAAGTAGTGTTTTACCAGATACCATGATTGATGAGATATTCTTTTCAAAACTGCAGGAGGGTCCATCATACGGCATGGGAAGAAGATCATCATGGGACAAGGCAACAAGGTTCGCGGTTCAAGTCTGAGACGGGGCAGCAGAAGCCCCGTCTCACGGATCCTATTCCCCGTCCCTCTTCAGTCCCAGCAAATCCCAAAGAGGTTCAAAGGCAAATGCCTCACCGCCAAATAATCGCACATGGTGCGCATTCTGGTTTTCATAGTTTTTGAGAAGTTCAACAACGGCCCTTCGGCCGGCAGCAGTTCGAAGAGCATTCCGGGGTGATCTGCTTCCCAGAACATCAAGCGGCTCCTCAGCCCATTTATCGAAGGAATCAGACGAAAGGTCAATCAGTTGATCTAAAACCGTACCCTCCGCTGAGTCTGCAGAGTGCGAAATCACCAAGCTACGCAGCCATTCGGTAGTAATAACTCCGCAACAAATCTCCCGGGCAGATTCAGAGCAGGGATCAAGCCCTTTAATCTTTCTGAGTATCTTTGCCTTACAGGAAGTAGCCTCCTCACGCAGAAAAGGATAAACCGCTCCGGAAAGTTTACATTCTTCCTCATTCTGAACTAGTCTGGCTCCAAAAATATCCCAGAGGACAAGACTTCGCGAAAGCTTGCTTTCTGCAACCCAGACATCAGGAGATTCACTGGACAACAGGTCCTTTAACAGAATACCTACCCCGGGATTGACCTGGTGTACCTCGTACAAACTAAGCGGGCGCGTTCCCAAAGCTGTAAGCCAGGAACGACCAACATCACTTAAAGACAGGCCATCCTGACCTAGAAGCAGTTCCCGCACAGGTTTCACATCGCCCTGCACTGCAATTTTAGCATCTGTCAGCAACCATTCGCCAATATTGATGGTCAGTAATTCCTTTTTTTCTGCTGCAAGTTCGTCCAGCAGCTGCTTTTCTGCTTTTTTCAAACCACTGAAAAGGCCTGTCTGAACCGCAGTTCTGACAGCTTCAGGGAATAAGCTGCTCAACCAATCAAGTGCAGTTTTCGCCACCGTAGATTCATCACGAAGACGAATTGCATTTCCCTGTTCTTTAGCAAGACAACATTTCTTGTACTTTTTTCCACTGCCGCAGGGACAGGGTTCATTTCTCCCGATCTTTTGCACTGAAAACTTTCTCCTTACAAACTTAATCTTGGGGCAGAGCCCGCAATATCACAAACGATTCAAATCAAAACTGGTTCGCACAGAATAAACATCTTGTACAAAGATTTTTACTACCCACAGCAGGAATCAGTTCAGCACTATTCCAGGCCCAGATGTAACTTTGTATATGTACCAAGATCACGGACAGTTTTCTATGAAAAAATACATTTTCCCCGGATAATTATTGAAGTACGGAGAACCGGAACACCGGAGAACCAGCAATGGATTGTATGCCAGAACCAACGCGGGGAATACATATCAGATTTTCAAACAAAGTGCATCTGCAATGGTAAGACGTTCGGTCGGAGGCGGGTTTCCATTAAAATAACAGGAAACAAAAAGCGCATTTATCGCAACGAGAGTAGTATTAAGCTGATCCAGATCAATAATCAGATGCCCCGGAAGAGTTTCTGCCAGAGTGAAGTTCCGAGGACAAAAGTCGACGATCTGCGTAGTCTCATTGCGAGCAAGAACCGGCAGACCATGTGTTCGACAGATGATCGGGCGGGCAGAATAGAGTGCACATACTCCATCCACAAGCAAGGGGCAAACATCCTGTTCAGCTAGGTATTGTGCCTTACTCTGCAGCAAAGCAGCCTGTTTCTGCGGTAAATTAGCCACAAAGTTTGCCAGATTGACAGCCTCGACCCAAAATATTGAGAAATGACGACAGCATGCATCGCAGCCTTTGCTGCAACTGATACTATCCGCACACTGCATCATTATTTCAGTGCAAAGGGAATCGATTTTGGCGACGAGATTATGATAATTACGTAACTGGTCGTTGATATCTTTCACAGGACAAGGTCCTTTCATTCCGCTATGGAAGCTCTTTCAATAAAATCAAGAAAGATCTAACTCTCGTAATCTACTGTTACCGATGAAATTGCTGTTTTCTTGACAAAGGGAACAACAGTTTCCGCGTGATAGGGATGTACCTGATATGCAGTAAGGTCTGAGAGGGAAGCAAAATGCGTCACCAAGGCAAGATCATATGATCGTTCTGTTCTGACAAGATCAACGCCAACTTCCAGATGTTGCAACTGTGGTATTCTGCCATGCATACTTGATAACATTTCCTGAACCGCAGTAACATTTGCCTGTGAGGGGTCAGTCAATTTAAATAATACGATGTGAGTAATCATTGAAACTCCAAATATTTATGTCATATGTCAGGCAGAACCAGGCAGCGGAATTTTGGCTACAGCAAGAAACAACAAGTGGAAGTGCACCATTAGAACTTATTGTACGATTCCAGAATCTTCATACATTCCGATTCAGAACTATCTGCTTTCAAATTCGTAGCAGTATCTTGGCCATCCTCATCTCCAGCAGAGAGATACGCATTGCCGATGCAAGGAATAGCGTTCCTCCTCTCAGGACCGGAGTAACTCCCCCCTACCCCCCTGACTGGGTCATTTTCGACGACAACCCACTCATGTGCGCGACGGAAGGCAAACAATTGACCGGAATGGATAAGAGAAGCAAGACGAGATGAATGAACAGCGCCAAACCGTTTTTCCTTTTGATAAATCACCTGTATCAACATGACAAGTCTCCCTTCAGAAGAAACCTACCACACTTATACATTACTAATCTGTGTTTTTAAATATTAAACTACTTAACCGTACAAACAGTTCGAATTTTTCTAAAAAAAAAGAGAAACGGTTGGGCAGTAATGAAAGCCAACCGTTTCTCTTTCTAGTATGGTCGGGGCGACTGGATTCGAACCAGCGACCACTAGACCCCCAGTCTAGTGCGCTACCAGGCTGCGCTACGCCCCGATACTTTCTCTGGTATATGCCGCTGGGATCTCGGCACAAAAAATGGGGGAACACCCTAGCGAAGCAATTCCTGTAATTCCCGCAAATCTTGTCGCACCTCATCCAGCAGTTTATTCTTGCCAGCGTCCTCCACCTCTTCAGTTACAATCAACTCTGTAGAGCCCGCAAACTTTGCAATCCGGCTTTTAGCACCGGCTATTGTTAGCTTTTCCTGATAGAGCAAATGGCGAATTTTCAGGATAAGTTCAAGATTTTCCCGGGTATAAAGTCTTTGACCTGCGCGACTCTTAATGGGGCGCAGCTGGGTAAACTCGGTCTCCCAAAAACGTAGCACTGATGAATTCAGCGCGGTAAAGCGGGAAACTTCACCAATCTTCATGTACTGCTTATCTGGAAGCTTGGTGTTCACAACTCCTCCGCAGAGGCACTATTTTGTGTTAATCGCCGACTTAAGAACCTGACTAGGCTTGAAGGTTAGTATTTTCCGGGCGGAGATGACGATTTCTTCACCGGTCTGGGGGTTACGACCGCGTCGATCGGCCTTTTCCTTCACAACAAAATTACCAAAACCTGCGATTTTGATTTTCTCGCCAGACTCAAGCGTGCTTTTGATTATATCAAATACCATCTCTACAAGCTCGGCGGATTCTTTCTTTGAAAAACCGATTTTTTCGTAAATCTTTTCGACCATATCGGATTTTGTCATAATATCCCTCAAAATCAATAATATTAAATGGTTAGAAAGAGACATAAAGCCTGCAGTGCGTTTGGATTTATAGCATAGCAGACTGCGTTTATCAACCCATTTCTACCTGATTGTGACTTTTATTTTTTTCAGAAGATTTTGCACGACTTGCTCCTGTAGTCGATTAACTTCTTCGTCAGTGAGAGTCCTCTCCAAAGAACGATACCGGACCCTGACAGCAATACTTTTATGTCCATCGGGAATACCAGGACCTTTGTAGAGGTCAAAGAGTTCTGCATTTTCAAGCTCTTTTATGTTGTTCCCCCGAATGCAATCCAAAACAACGCCCGTCTCGACAGCGTCTTCGACAAGCATCGCAATATCACGGAAGGTGTCAGGAAAGCGCGGAGGCGGTGACACGGAAGTAACATCCTTACAGAAAGAAAGCAGTTTTTCAAAATTCAATTCGAAATAATACAGGGGCTTTTCAATGGCATAGTTTTCCTGCACAGTCGGGTGAATTTCACCAAACGACCCAATGTGCTCTTTGCCAAAGTACACACTGCATGCCTTCCCCGGATGATAAAATGCCTCCAACTCCCGAGCTTCATACACAACGTTGGAAATACCGAGTGATTCAAAAATATTTACCAGCAGCCCCTTGACGTCATAGAAATCCAACAGTTCTGCGCTCCGACTCCAGCTTTCCGGATCGCGCAGACCAGTCAGTAAACCGGCCGCATAAACAGGCTCGTCCGGCAGCTCCTTGGTCTCTGCCAGCAAATAGATCCGTCGCATTTCGAAGATCTGAACATTCATCAACCTGAAACTCAGGTTTCGGGCCGTTGTTTCGAGCAAGCCCGGCAAAAGGGTAGTTCTCATCACCGACTGATCTTCCGAAAGCGGGTTAAGAACTTTGATGTGCTTCCTTCTCGGGTCATTCTCATCAAAGAGAATTTTGCCAAAAACAGAAGGATTGACAAAAGAATACGTTATCACCTCGGATAGTCCGTGTGCAATAAAGAGATCGCGAAGCTTCCTCTCAAGTGCCTGATGAGGGGATGGGCGATCAGAAAAAGTGCGAACTTTCGGCATGGTAACGGGAATGTTCTCATAGCCGTTCAGCCGGGCAACTTCTTCAATAAGGTCAATTTCACGTTCGATATCAACCCGGTAGGTAGGTACCGTAACATGGAAAATACCGGGCTCAGGGCACTCTACACTAAACTCCAGATTGTGAAATATCCTCTTCACATCATCATGCGGAATTTCAATACCCAGTATGCGTTCAATCCTCTCAAGTCGGACGGGAACCATCCGGGGTTGAATCGGTGCCGGGTATACGTCAATGGTGCCGACAGCAAGCTTCCCGCCAGCGAGTTCCGTCATCAGGGAAGCAGCTCGATCCAGGGCACGGGGAAGGATCGAGACGTCAGCACCCCTTTCAAAGCGATGAGATGCCTCGGTATGCATGCCAAGTCGACGTGCTGTCTTGCGAATAGCTGAAGGCGCAAAATAGGCACTTTCCAACAGAATATCGGTCGTTGTATCAGAGATTTCCGAGTTCTCACCGCCCATAATTCCAGCGAGGGCAATTGCCTTATCAGCATCACGGATTGTGAGATCCTGATGAGTTAAAACCCGCTCCTGTTCGTCGAGAGTGACAAATGACTCTCCCTCTGCGGCACGTTCGACAATAACAGTCCCCGCCGCAAGAAGGCGATGATCAAAGGCATGGAGCGGGTGACCATATTCGAGCAGGACATAGTTGGTGATATCAACCACATTATTGATGGAGCGTATTCCGACAGCATTCAATCGATTAACCATCCAGGCAGGGGAAGGTCCAACCGTACACCCGGTAACATAACGCGCCATATAGCGGGGACAAAGATCCGGATCGTTAACCTTGACACTTGCAACAGCATCTATTGACGGGCCATTTTCCACCACATCAGTCAACGGATAGGTAACCTTCTTGCCGAGCATTGCCGCTATCTCGCGAGCAATGCCGATCACACTGAGACAATCAGCACGATTAGGGGTAAGTCCGATTTCGAAAATAACATCTTTCAGACCCAAGGCTTCAAAGGCCGGCGTACCTGGATGAAGCCCCGCAGGAAGTATCATGATCCCTTCTGATTCATCAGCAAGACCGAGTTCTTTTTCCGAACAAAGCATACCGAATGACTCAGATCCACGGATTTTCGAACGTTTAATGCGAAAATCCCCCGGGAGAACAGCACCGATCTGTGCCAAGGCCACCGTATCGCCTACCTTGAAATTCTGTGCTCCACAGACAATAGACAAGAACTCTTTGCCATTATCCACCTGGCACAAAGAAAGCTTGTCAGCATTGGGATGCTGCGCCTTCTCTCGCACAATTCCCACGACCACTTCGTCAAGGTCAGCGCCAACTTTCTGCATGCCCTCGACTTCGAGACCGATCATAGTTAGGAGCTCAGCCAAGGCATCAGAGGACAAATCAAAATTAACAAATTCTTTCAACCAATTGTAGGTTACGATCATAGTCTCACACTTTTTGAAGGTTGGATTTTAACCTTAAAGAATCACTTTAAGTACCTGGAGTTAAAACTGTGATAGAAAACGGAGGTCATTCTCAAACAACAATCGCATATCACTGATGCCATAGCGAAGCATCGCTATCCGCTCAATCCCCATCCCAAAAGCAAAACCACTATACGCTTCCGGATCATACGAAACATGACGGAATACTTCCGGGTCAACCATACCAGCACCCAGGATCTCAAGCCAGCCGGTATTCTTGCAAATACGGCAGCCCTTCCCTTTACACATCACACAGGCAATGTCAACCTCGGCACTCGGCTCTGTGAACGGAAAGAAGCTGGGTCGCAATCGCACCGCGGTTCCCGAGCCGAAACATTGATTAACAAATATTGTCAGGATACCCTTCAGGTCGCCGAAGGTAATATCCTTGTCCACCAGCAGTCCCTCTATTTGATGAAACATGGGCGAATGGGTGGCATCGGAATCGCAGCGATAGACAGTTCCGGGCGCGATTATCCTGACAGGCGGTGCCTGTTTGAGCATCGTTCGGATTTGAACCGGTGAAGTATGGGTTCTGAGTACGATGGAGTCGTTGACAAAGAAAGTGTCTTGCATGTCCCTGGCGGGATGATCTTTCGGGATATTGAGGGCTTCGAAGTTGTAATAATCCATTTCGATTTCAGGCCCCTCAGCCACTTTGAAACCAAGTCCGGCAAAGATTTCGGTTATATCCTCAATCACCATGGAAATGGGATGCTTGGTGCCCAAAGGTCTTCGACGGCCAGGCAGCGTAACATCAAGTCGTTCGCTTCGTAACTTTTCCTCTTTATTTTTCGCTCGAATTTCCTGAAGAACAGTGTCAACTCTTTCCTCAAGCTGAGCCTTCACGACGTTTGCCATCTGCCCGATTACCGGACGCTCTTCCGGCGAAAGAGCCCCTAAGCCCTTCATGACTGAAGTCAGCAGGCCCTTTTTCCCCAGGTACTTGACTCTCAACTCATGAAGCAACTCTTCTGAGGTCACACCTGAAAGCTCAGACAACCCAGCTTGCAGCAAGGTTTCCAGTTTTTCTTTCATAATCAGCTACCTTCCAATTGTAAATACGCTGCACCTGGTGGACTCGCAGTATTCAAGGGGTTCTACACATCGCAGCTACGAAAACCAATGATCTTGACGATCTTTTCGCTGACAACAGGGCAGGTACAAAGAATGGATGAACAACCATTGTCAAAAAAGAAATGGGATACGTTGTATCCCATTTCTTTACTCTCATGCCATTTTCCGACTAGAGATTCGTCTTTGCCATACCCGCTATTTCAGTAAAGGCCTGTGGATCGGAAACTGCAAGATCCGCAAGCACTTTTCGGTCAATTTGGACATTAGCAAGCTTCAGTCCATAAATAAACTTGCTGTAGGCCAGGCCATTCAGGCGGGATGCAGCATTAATACGTGCAATCCAGAGAGCTCTGAAATCCCTCTTTTTCACCTTTCTGTCGCGATAAGCATACTTAAGGGCGCGATCCACAGCTTCAGTTGCGCTCCTGAAGAGTTTGCTGCGGGCACCACGATACCCTTTCGCCAGTTTCAAGACCTTGTTTCTTCGCTGTCTCGCTTTAAACCCTCTTTTTACCCTTGGCATACGTTACTCCTTTTGCTTGTATTTAGCCGGATCCGCAAGGGGAGACGTTTCCTCACGGTTCACGGACTTCTTCTGGGAACCTGTCGCTAACGGACAGTCTCCCCAACTATAGATACGGAATCAATTTTGCGATGTTCTTTGCGTCAACAGCAGCGACCAATCCACCCTGACGGAGGTTCCTCTTCCGTTTCCGGCTCATCGAAGTCAGAATATGGCTGGTAAACCCACAAGCTCGCTTGATCTTTCCACTGCCAGTCTTCTTGAAGCGCTTTGCTGCGCCACGGTTTGTTTTTATTTTCGGCATATTCTTCTCCTTTATGAATATCTAAGAAATATTACGCTCGGCTATTTTTTTGGAGAGATGATGATATACATGCTGCGTCCCTCCATCTTGGGTCGCACCTCGATGGTGGCAATATCTTCCAAATCTGCCACAAAACGATCAAGTGCTCTCTGACCAAACTCCATATGGGTAATTTCCCGTCCGCGGAAAACAACCGAAATCTTGGCCTTATTCCCTTCTTCGATAAAACGACGAGCATGCTTGATCTTGAACTGAAGATCATGCTCGTCCGTTTTCGGCCTGAGCTTTATTTCCTTTAACTGGATCTGAACCTGTTTCTTCTTGGCTTCCTGTTGCTTCTTGCTCTGCTGGTACTTAAATTTCCCATAATCCATGATCCGGCAGACAGGAGGAACGGCAGTAGGCGAAACTTCCACCAGATCCAGATGTTGACTTTCCGCTAAGGCAAGGGCATCCCTGAGCGGAAGAATGCCGAGCTGTTCACTTTCAGCTCCGACAACCCTTACTTCCCGCGCACGAATAGCCTGATTGATGTTTACTGTGGGTTTCGCTATGGCGACACCTCCTATTTGAAACGTTTTACTTCTAGTTCGAGAAATTCGACAAGTTCCGTTACGCTCATGGCGGGGAGATTACTGCCATCGCGATATCGCGGCGTAACAGTTTTCGTCTCGACCTCTTTGTCACCAATGACAAACATATAGGGAACTTTTTGCAGCTGTGCTTCACGTATTTTGAATCCCAACTTCTCATTTCGGAAATCATGTTGCACGCGAATGCCAGCTTCACGCAACTGTGAGTAAACTTCCCGAGCGTAAGGAATCTGATTATCGGTTACTGTCACCAGCAACCCTTGAACAGGAGCTAACCACAAGGGAAAGTTGCCTGCGTAATGCTCAATAAGGACACCAATAAAACGCTCGATTGCGCCCAGTATTACCCGGTGGACCATGACAGGTCGTTTTTTCTCACCGTCTGCAGCCACATACGTAAGGTCAAAACGTTCAGGGAGCGTAAAATCGCACTGGATTGTAGCACATTGCCACTTTCTGTCAAGAGCATCGCGAAGCTTGATATCGATTTTCGGACCGTAAAAAGCTCCGTCACCCTCATTAATTTCAAAGGGACGACCCGAGTCCTCGAGAGCAGCCTGGAGCGCCTTGGTTGCACGTTCCCAGTCCTCGTCGGTTCCGATTGACTTCTCCGGACGAGTGGAGAGCTCCATTTCATAATCAAATCCAAAGATCCCCATGACATCATTCACAAAGGAAAGCACCCCTTTGATTTCCGAGTCAAGTTGTTCCGGCGTACAGAGGATATGTGCATCGTCCTGGGTAAACCCACGAACCCTGAGGAGACCGTGAAGAACCCCGGCCCTCTCGTGACGGTGCACTGTTCCAAGTTCGAAGTATCGGAGAGGAAGGTCGCGATAGCTGCGAAGTTGCGATTTATAGATCATCATATGAGAGAGACAGTTCATCGGCTTGATGCCATAACTCTGACCGTCAACCTCGGTGAAGTACATGTTCTCCCGGTAATTCTCGTAGTGCCCGGAACGCTGCCACAACTCTTTTTTGAGAATCTGCGGTCCCAGCACGATATCATAGTCGCGCTTCAGGTGCTGACGGCGCTCAAAATCCTCAAGAATGGTACGGAGCATTGCACCTTTGGGGTGCCAGATGACAAGACCGGCCCCAACCTCATCGGAAAAGGAAAACAGATCAAGTTCTTTGCCGATCTTTCGATGATCTCGGCGCTTTGCCTCTTCAAGTCGGGCAAGATACTCGTCAAGGGCTTTCTTATCGACAAAAGCAGTACCGTAAATACGCTGCAGCATCTTCCGGTTTTCATCACCACGCCAATAAGCACCGGCGATGGAAGTAAGCTTGAAAGCCTTACAAAACGAAGTGGACGGCAGATGCGGTCCGCGACAAAGGTCAATAAAATCTCCCTGTCGGTACAAAGAGACCGTTGGAGCATCCAGGTCCTCAATAAGTTCAACCTTATAACCTTCCCCCATGTCCTTGAAAAGTTGAATAGCTTCTGCCTTGGTGAGTACTTCACGGGTAACAGACTGACCTGCCTTCGCCAGCTCACGCATCTTTGCTTCTATTTTTTCAAGATCATCCAGGCTAAACGGGGTTTCCACATCAAAATCATAATAGAAACCATTTTCAATGGAGGGGCCGATGGTAACCTTTGCTTCAGGAAACAGGGCTTTCACCGCCTGAGCCATGAGGTGCGAGGTGGAGTGACGGATAATTTCAAGAGCCTCTGGGCTCTTTTCGGTAACAATTTCTACCTGATCACCATCGTGCAGGATCGCGGAAAGATCAACCTGCGCGCCATTCACCTTACCAGCAATGGCATTCCTTGCCAGACCTGCACCGATTGCACGGGCAAGGTCGAGTACTGTGGCACCTTCCTCAAGAGACCTGTTCGAGCCGTCCGGAAGCGCAACCCCTATCTCTTTCATGTTAGGCCCCTTAATAGAAAGAGGCATCAAACGTCGATGCCCCTGTCATTGATAAATCCGTAATGAAGAATGGTAGGCGCGGGCGGTTTCGAACCGCCGACCCCTAGCGTGTCGAGCTAGTGCTCTACCCCTGAGCTACGCGCCTTCATCTAAAGCAGAGTTTATTTAACAGGTAAGGTCAATATTGTCAAGAATTTTATTCAGTTCCGGAAGCGCCCAAGCCAGAACTTACCCCAGAATCCGGCGTACCGCCCTTTCCACTTCCTCGACCGTAATGAGTCCAAGACAGCGAGCACCGATACGGCATCTTGGCGTAGAGCCGAAGCGGGTACAGGGAGAGCAGCTGAGATGCTTGTTAAGAACAATGTGCCGGTCGTCGCGGGGAGCCCACTTCTTTTCGATTCCAGGACCGAACAAGGAAACGGTGGGAACCTTTAGTTCCGCAGCAATGTGCAGAAGTCCGGAATCACCGGTTACCAAAAGTCTGGAGTGTGCCAAGAGAGCGGCAGTCTCTGCCAGGGACGTTTTCCCGGCAAAGTTGAGGCCGACACCATTGGCGACGATGTCGTTTCCAGACAACTCGTCACCCCGCCCACCCACGACAACAACCGGGAACCCCCAGTCGTGAATTCGCTGAGCAAGTTCCCGGAACTTTTCCGTTCCCCAGCGGCGTTCGGGAATACTGGCTCCGGGGAAAAGAATAATATAGGGTTTCCCAGCCAGGACTGCAAGTTTTTTCTCTATTGCAGCAACGGCCTGAGGGGGAATTTCAATCAAAGATTCAAACGGTTCTTGCGGGAATATATCAAGCGGCGCCAGGAGCGCCAGGAAGCTTTTGCTTTCATGAGTATCATGAGAATAGGGTATTGGATGGGTAAAGAGTTTTTTCCGGTTATTGGTGCCAAATCCCACCAGGAGAGTTGCACCCGTTAGACGGGCAATCACTGCGGAAAGCCGGTGCCACTGTTCCGTATCAATCACGACATCGAAATTGCCGTGTATCGCCGCAAAGAGGTCGGGAATGCGGTCATAGAGAAGTATTCGGCTGATTGAGCCAGTGAAGGAAAAAATCGAAGCATTCCGTTTTTCGGCAAGGACGGTAATCGAGCACAAAGGATATTTATCCTTTACGGCACGAATGGCACGCAACAGGAGAACGGCATCGCCAATGCCGCCTGGGCGAATAAACAGCATGTTGCGAGGCGATTGTAAAGCAACCGGCGTCGGTTTTCGCATGAAGAAAACAGCAACGTTCCCGAGATATCGATCAAGCTGCTTGAGAAGACGAACCTTCAGCACTCTCCCCTCCCCTTACTGAGACGGTGCGGGAGCAACGACACTACTTCCGCCACTTGGTTGACGATAAAGCTCATATTTTCCGAGGCCGAAAGGCGCATCCTTCCCGCAGTTGAGATATTCACCAAGAAGAAGGACCGGATGGAAATCGGTCAGCTCACCGGAAAGCACACCGGTTCCGATGATTCCACACAACCTACCTTTGCGCCATTCTTCCCAGCGGAAACAATTCTCCGTAATTTCAATCGATTCGCTTTGGGCCGAGAGTCGCTTGAAATCCATTTCCAGAATACTGCCATAATAATAATACGCCAGGGAAGATATTCTTCTCAGCAGAGTGCGGGCAAAGAGAGGAAAAGAGTACTCTCTGAAAAAACATCCCTCACGGGCAATGCGCAGGGGAGTTGCAATCCGCAGCGCTATCCGTTGCGGGTCGAGGGTATTCAGGGCAGCGAGGTCGTCGAAGGAAATGGTAGTAAGAAGATCGGTCTTCAGAGGTCCTGCCGCTATGGCAAGAAGGGTTCTGAACCCCGAACAGCCGGTCGATTCCAGCCGGACAACCGAAAAAGGCAAACCGGCATTTGCAGAGTTCTGCTGAAAAAGGTGCTGAAGGGCGCCCCAATACTCGGCAACATACTGCGTGGCAGAGCCGACAAGGATCAGGCAAACCTCAACTTCGGCCCCTTTCGCAAGCGGTGTCTGCAGGACGGGAATCTGGAACACAAAGGGTACTGAGGGCTTTTGGTGGCGCTTCAAAGCGGTGGGGTCTGTGGCGAGTTCCCGGGAAAAAGTAGCCCGGTGGGAACATTTCCGACTGGTCGCACACTCCGCACAGAGGCCGCCTGCATGGCAGACCTCTTGTTTGAAGGATTGAGCAAAATCGCCTTTCAGGGAAAAAAGGGCATAGGGGTCTACTACCTGCGCATGTGAGCGAAGAGTAACAATAAGTTTGGCAAGGAGAAAGTCCATTGTACCCCTATCAATCCCTGACAATAAGGTCAGCCCACTGCTGCATTTTCAGCCGAACAGCCTTTCAGCAGGAAATAATCAGGCAGAGAATATCAGGAGAACCGCTATTTCTTCAAGAAACCGAATATTCCCTGACGATTCACATCCTTGTTCAGCTCTGCCAGTGTCTTTGTCAGCGGTACCTCCTTGGGACAGACCCGGACACAGTTCTGGGCATTACCACATTCCGCAATACCGCCCTCTTCCATCAGCACTTCGAGTCGCTCGACTCGGTTCATCGCGCCGGTAGGATGGAGATTGAAGAGGCGAACCTGGGAAATAGCTGCCGGGCCAATGAACGTGGAGCGGGAATTGTACTGGGGACAGGCTTCCATACAACAACCACAGGTCATGCATTTGGCAAGCTGGTACCCCTCATCCTGATCCCGGGACGCCATTCGCGGCCCCTCTCCCATATCATAGGTGCCATCTATGGGGATCCAGGCCTTAACCCTCTTCAATGCGTCGAACATTGTCTGACGGTCCACGTGAAGATCACGGACAACGGGAAATTTAGTGATCGGTTCAAGGGTAAGTTCGGTCCCGACCTGGTCAAGCAGGGCGGAGCATGCCTGCCTCACGGTGCCGTTGATCAACATCGTACACGCCCCGCAGATCTCCTCCAGGCAGTTGCATTCCCATACAACCGGCGTCGTCTTCAGACCTTTGGCGTTAACCGGATTTTTCTGAATTTCCATCAAAACGGAAATGACATTATGACCCGGACTATACGGAATGACAAACTCCTCCCAGTAAGGAACAGAGTTCGGCGTATCCTGTCTTTTAATCTTCAGCTTGATCTGCTTTTCCGACATACTAGTTTCCTCCGTTCTGAGGGTCGAGATGCTTTTCAACATTATAGACCCGCTGGCGGGGTTTGATAAATTGAATATCCACCTCTTCATAGGTAATCTTCGGGCCGGAAGGGCTATATTCGGCAATTGTCGTTTTCAGATACTTCTCGTCATTTCGTTCAGGAAACTCAGGTTTGTAGTGAGCACCACGAGATTCATCCCTGAGCAAGGCTCCAACGGTTATGACCCGCGCCAGATCAAGCATGTGCCGCAATTGGCGAACAAACTGGGCAGATTGATTCGCAGAACCCCGCGAAGTATCAAGCACGCCAAGTGACTTCCAACGATCCTGGAGGTCCTGAAGCTTCTGGTCGGCAGCCCTCAGACGGTCGTTATAGCGAACAACTGTAACGTTTTCCGTCATTAACTCTCCCAGTTCATGGGCCATGCGGAAAGGATTCTCCGGGCCATCCATCCGATATATGGCGGAAAAGCTCTCCTCCTGTCGCCGCTTTTCACGCTCAAAACACTCAGCG
>RPRC01000134.1 GCA_003857395.1 Geobacter sp. | reverse complement strand
ACTACAGCCTCCTTTCGGTTACCTGTAATATGATGCAACGTTCTCTTTTTACTGCCAGCTTCGGTTACATTTAATTTGAGTCAACTCGCTATCGAACGAAATGCCTGACGAAACCAGCAGCTGCAACTTTTTCTGGTAAAATAGAACGCTGATAGTTTGGTGGAGGATCCGGATGAAAAGAGAGGATCGGTTTGCTGATGCCGAACGGGTCATCTGGATCGGCTTCTGGCTGAATGCACTCCTGATGATCATGAAGCTGGCGTGCGGCCATTTTGGAGATTCCGAGGCGGTTTTTGCCGATGGCGTTGAGAGTGCCTGCGATTTTATTGCCATTATATCGGTCCTGATAGCTCTTCGGATCGGTAAGCGGCCCCTTGATGGAACACATCCCTATGGTCATGGCAAAGCCGAAAGCATCGCGGCTATGGTGGTTTCTCTGGTGATATTCCTGACCGGAGTATGGATACTCGGTCGTTCCTGTTTGACGATTGTGAGAGGAGCATACCCTTCTCCTGAGTTGATCGCGGTGCTGGCGGCCGCTGTCACCATCGGCGTGAAGGAATTTCTCTACCGGTTCTCCGTGAGGATCGGCTCACGCCTGGGAAGTCCTGCTCTCCTGGCTATTGCGAAAGATCACCGCAAGGATGCTATCACTTCCATTGCAACACTCGTGGGGGTAACGGGAGCCTTTTTCGGGATCGGATTTCTGGACCCCCTCGCAGCTGGTCTGACTTCCTTGTTTATCTTCCACATCGGCTACGAAACATTCCGTTCCGCGGCCCATGACTTGATGGACGGGAGGCCGTCCGAATCCCTCATCTCCGGAATCCATTTGCTTTCCGAAGCGGTAGAGGGGGTGGAGCATGTCCATGAAATCAGGGCCCGACGTTCCGGTCAGTACGTGATTGTAGACCTGAAGCTGGACATGGATCCAGAGATGACGGTAAAAAAATCCCACGAAATTTCCACTCTGGTAAAAAAAAGCATCTTCAAAAACTTTCCCAATGTCGGGGATGTTATGATACACATAAATCCCCATAATGAGAAACACAAGGATTTGACGAGGCTCTAACGGGCTTTGATATTTTACTCACAGGAGGTATGAAATGGCTGATAATTCGAAATCAATGGCTAATCTGCAGGAGGCATTCGCCGGGGAATCACAGGCAAACAGAATGTATCTGGCTTTTGCCAGGCAGGCAGATGCGGAAGGCTTCACTCAGGTGGCAAAACTGTTCCGGGCAGCATCAGAAGCCGAGACAGTGCATGCTCACAGCCATTTGAAGGCTATGGGTGGTATCAACACTACCAAAGAGAACCTTCAGGCGGCCATTGCCGGAGAGACACACGAGTTCAAAAGCATGTATCCGCAAATGATTACCGAAGCTGAACAGGAAGGTAATACCCAGGCACTCCGTTCCTTCAAATTCGCCAACGAAGTGGAAAAGGTCCATGCCGGACTTTACACAAACGCTCTGGAGACCTTGGGACAAAAAGGCGAGGTCTTTGACTACTTCGTCTGTACCATTTGCGGTCATACGGTAGAGAAAGCGGCCCCTGAGAAGTGCGTGGTCTGCGGAGCTGGAAGCAAGGCATTTTTTCAGGTATCGTGAAGTTTTCGTGAAAAGGGGTTCTGTGTGCTCCGGATCTGATCATCTCTCCAGAGAAGAAGTGAAAACCGCCGCTGTCCGCTTGTATCGGTGCGGCGGTTTTTTTGTCCTGCTGTGCCGAAATCCAGGCGGGGAACCTGCCGCCAAACAGCTTTCATCAGTTTGCCTGCTGTGCTAGAATGTGCCTGGTGTCTTCAGCTGTGAGGCGCCTGGAAAGAATCGCTCCTGCAAATCGAACAGAGAAGGGTAGCCCGGCGTGCAAAAATCAAAACCATCCCCTCGGAATAGACGAAAAAAAGAGAATTCGAAGCGTCCTTTCATCTATCTTCTGGTCACCCTGATCCTCATCGTGTCGGTACTGTATCTACTCGACTACCGCAAGAAAAAAGCTCCGGAAAAACCTTCGGCCAAAGCCCCGGTTACGGCACCGGAAAAGGCAGTGCCCTCGCCAGAAAAATCGAGTCTTTTGCCGGAAAAGGAAAAACCCGCGAGTAAAGAACTGCCTGTTACCAGGAAGCCGGAACACAAACAGTATACCTCCCCTGCGATCACTCCTCCCGCCGTTCACCTGCCGAAGGTAACCGGAACCGGAGCTGTGGCAATAATTATTGACGATATGGGTTCCAGTGTTTCAGAAGTCCGCGAGTTGATGAATATCGGCATTCCCCTGACATTTTCCATTATTCCCGGTCTTCAGCAGGCACGGGAGGTCGCAACTGCTGCCCACGGAAACGGCTATGAAGTAATGCTCCATATCCCCATGGAACCCCAGGATTACCCGCAGCGCCGCTTGGAGAGAAATGGCCTGCTTCTGTCATACGGGGATAAAGAGATTGAGACCCGGATTCGTGGCTTTATGAATGTCATACCCCATGCGGTCGGCGCCAACAATCATATGGGTTCCCGCTTTACCGAAGATCGCGGTAAAATGAGCATTGTGCTGAGGGTCCTGAGGGAAAATGGAATGTTTTTCATTGACAGTGTGACCACGCCAAAATCAGTTGGCTTGGGCCTGTCACGGGAAATGGGCGTGCGGGCATCAGCCAGAACCGCACCTTTTCTTGATAATAGCGAAGATGTATCCGCAATCAAGGTACAGTTGGCACTTCTTACGAAACTGGCGATGAAAAAAGGAAGTGCTGTAGCAATCTGTCATCCGCATCGGGGCACGATTCGTGCTCTGACGGAAGAGTTGCCGATCATGCAAAAAAAGGGAATACGCTTTGTTTATGCTTCGAAGTTGGTGGAGTGAACGGTTCCTCCGATTCCCTCCCCGATGTGATGCATCATTTTTATCATACGTCGGTAGTTTTCTTCCGCGAGAATCGCTTCAGGTCTGCACGGATTGGTCGGGTGGATGAGGAGAAAAGCTTCGCGCATCTTTCCCGGAATCTCACCAAGCGTCTCGAAAAGGAATGAATACAACGCATTCTTCTTCCGAAATACGCCGGCTTCTTCATACTCACGCAGCGGGTGGATCTTCTTCTGTACTAGCGAACCTTCGAGGTTGAATCGCCGGACCTCGACGCATGGACCTTCGCCATTGCTGAAGGGTCGCATGGTATAGATCGAGTCCCGAACCGATTCCTGGAACATGAGCAGGAGCGGGTCGTTTTCGGGCAGGTCCGGTCGTGCATCATAGAGGCAGGAAAGAAGAAATCTCGAACTGCAGTGCTCTTCGAGGAAACCACTGGCACCGCCGTCCGAGGTCTCGAAATAGAAAGGTTTGTTCCTGACGTTCTCCGACGACAGGCTGTTTCCGCAGAGCAGACAACTGTCTTTCAGGCGTGAAAGCCGGTTCTGGTAGGATTCATTTTTCCGCTTTTCTTCGGCCTGCATCCATTGGTCAAAAAGAAGCGCGCGGGGTTGTTGCACGCTGCGGTATTCTTCGAGGATTTCTCGGCTGAGTTGGGTGTACTGGCTATAGACATCGGTTCCGCGTGCGTGGGTCAGAATCGGATATATCTTGCCTTCTGGGTTGGTGTTCAGGCTTTCAACCTTGGGACTTTTGGAAATATATCCTTCACAGCAGCGATAACCGCGATTAATGGCAAAAGCCCGGAGCAGCGACTTGTGGTCCTTGAAAGGGCCCTGGTATTTAATCCTGGCGTCGATCAGGCAGGGTATGATACTGAGGCTCTTTTTGTCGAGGCCCTTTTTTTCGAAGAGAGCAAAAATGTTGCGGCAGTTTTCGAGGCTCGGCATGTCTTTCACCGGTATAATGACTCGATCGGCCGCGTAGAGGGCATTCTGGGTAAAAATATTCAGTTCAGGACGCGTATCGACGATCAGGATGCCCGGTATGTCAGAGATGGCCAGAAGCCGGGACAAGATCATCGTACCTTTTATGGAATTCCTCAGATCATCGAGGGCCATAGATGAGGGTATATAGTCGACACCGTACTGGCCGGTATGGAGAAGACTGTATCCTGGAGTCTCCAGGAGAAGATCCGCTACATCGCCGGTCGTTTTTTGCCCCTTGAAAGCGAACATTTTATCTACGGTGAAATGGTTGTCCAGCGATACAACCGAGACCGGAAGATCTTCTGAAAGAGCCTTCAGGTAAATTGCAAGATTTGTGGCAAGGGTGGTCTTGCCGACTCCGCCTTTTTCCGATGAAATTGTTATGACATAGGGGTACTTTTTCATAGCTTGAGATGGTACTATAAAGAATCCAGAGTGGTCAACCGATACTTTATTTGATTTTGATTTGGCAAGACTCCACTCGTGATATCAGGCAGTTGACTGGTTGGGGATGGACAGCGTCCGCTCATCCGGCGGCATGCTTTCCTTGCGTGTGTGATGTCGTCAGCCAGGGCAGGAGGGAGGGACGTGTTTACCGAAAAGAGAATTCTCACCGTTAGCCAGCTGACCTCTCTTATCCGGGAAGTAATCGAAGAAAACTTCGAGCATGTCTGGGTAGAGGGCGAGGTTTCAAATCTGGCTGTTCCTGCCTCGGGACATCTGTATTTCACCTTGAAGGATGCCGGAGCCCAGATCCGTTGCGTGTTGTTCCGAGCTTCATCCCGGGTTCTGAAGTTCAAGGTTCAGAACGGCATGGCACTGGTCCTGCGAGGAAGGGTGTCCGTCTACGATCAGCGTGGCGACTATCAATTTATTGCCGAATATCTGGAGCCAAAGGGGATAGGGGCGCTCCAGCTTGCCTTTGTTCAGCTGAAAGAGAAGCTTGCCCGGGAAGGGCTGTTCGACGAATCCCGCAAGAAACCACTGCCCGGATTGCCGCGCAGAATCGGTATCGTCACCTCCTCCAGCGGTGCTGCCATCCATGATATCCTGACAGTATTGCGACGCCGACATGCCGGTGTAGAGGTGTTGATACGTCCGGTTACCGTGCAGGGAGAGGGTGCCGCGGCAGAGATCGCAGCTGCGATCCGCGATTTTAACCGCTATCGTGAGGTGGATGTGCTCATCGTCGGTCGTGGAGGCGGTTCCATGGAAGACCTGTGGGCATTTAACGAGGAACAGGTTGCCAGGGCAATTTATGCTTCCCGGATTCCCGTGATCTCCGCTGTCGGCCATGAAGTGGACTATACGATTGCCGATTTTGTTGCCGACTTGCGCGCTCCCACACCGTCTGCTGCCGCCGAACTGGTAGTCAAAAGTCGCCAGGAATTGGATGCGCAGTTAAGTAATTTGTCCCACCGCCTTTCGATGGCAATGGAACGAACTCTAGAGGGAACTCGTGACAAGACAGAAGGGATGCTGGCTTCTCTGAAAGATCCTGCTCTCTGGGTAGGACATCTCATGCAGAGAGTCGATGAACTGTCCGACCGTGCAGATCGTGCTCTGCGGGGAAAGGTTTCCCTTGCCGTAGAGCGTTTCGTCGGGCTTTCCCACCGCCTGCATATCAGAAACCCGGCTCTGGAGGTTGAGCGTTTCCGGGAGAGGTTGCTGATTGCCTCCGACCGGATGGCAATCGCCATGCGTCGCATGGTAGAAGGCGCCCGGGAAAAAAACGCAGTGAACGCGGCGCGACTCTCGGTTCTTTCTCCGTTGGCGACTCTTGAGCGGGGTTATTCCATTACCCGTTCCAGTACTGACGGAGTTATCGTTCGAAGCGCTGATCAGCTCTGTTCGGGAGACTATGTTGTCGTAACATTCAGGCGTGGTTCAGCATCCTGTGTCGTTGAAACCCTTGAAAGTGGTTCTTGACCCTGGTCGAGCCTCGAACCCTGAACCCTGAACCTCATTCTCCGTCTTTCTTGACTGGCTGGGAGGATTCCGTATAATGCTCAAAACAGTATCGGGAGGAAATTGCTGGTATGGCGGCTGAAAAATTTGAAACGGTCCTGAAAAAGCTGGAAGAGGCGGTGCGTAAACTGGAAAGCGGTGATCTTACCCTTGAGGAGTCGCTGAAGGTTTTTGAAGAGGGTGTCCGTTCCGCCAACTTCTGTGTCAAGAAACTTGACGAAGCTGAGAAGAAGGTGGAACTCCTGCTGAAACAGAAAGACGGTGCCTTTGTGAAAAGGGATTTTTCCCTGGATGAAGAACAGTAAAAATCAATTCGAATCGAGAAAAAAATGGACTTAAAGTGTTACTTGAAGGAAAAACAAAAACTGGTTGATGAATCATTGGAAAAACATCTTCCACAGAAAAATGAGCTGCCTCTGTCCATCCATTCAGCCATGCGATATTCAGTTTTTGCCGGCGGAAAGAGGGTTCGTCCGATCCTTGTACTTGCGGCCTGCGAAGCGGTTGGAGGGGATATCAGCAAGGCACTGCCTGCGGCGTGTGCCATGGAAATGATCCACACCTATTCTTTAATCCATGATGATCTGCCGGCGATGGATGATGACGATTTTCGCCGAGGCAATCCAACCAATCATAAAGTTTTTGGCGAGGCGACTGCAATACTTGCCGGCGATGCACTCCTCACTGAGGCATTCATTCTTTTAAGTAATCCCGTTTGTTCGGAAGATCTTGATCCTGGTGTCATGCGACAGGTTATCCATGAGATGGCTGTCTGTTCCGGCTCTCGTGGGATGATCGGGGGGCAGGTGGTCGACATGGAGAGCGAAGGGAAGGCAGATATTGATCTGGCAACCGTCCTTTATATTCATACCCATAAGACTGGTGCCCTGATCAAGGCTTCCGTAAGGAGTGGCGCCCTGGTCGGCGGCGCTCACGGCAAGGAACTCGAGTCAATTACCCGTTATGCCGAAGCCATAGGACTCGCTTTCCAGATAGCCGACGATATTCTCGACATTGAAGGCACCACCGAGCAGATCGGCAAGGATGCTGGTAGCGATCAGGCCAGGGGGAAGGCAACATACCCGGCGGTTACAGGTCTTGCCGAGTCAAAACGAAGGGCTGATGAACTTGTGGATTTCGCCATTGAGGCCCTGTCCTGTTTTGGCGAAAAGGCCGATCCCTTGAGGGAAATTGCCAAATACATCGTCAAGCGGAAATCCTGATGAAAAAGATACTTACTTCCGTCAATTCTCCGGATGACCTGAAAAAGCTGACTCTTGCGGACATGGAGCTTCTGGCAGGAGAACTCCGTGAAACGATCATCAATGTCTGCGCAGCTAACGGCGGACATTTGGCTCCCAGCCTTGGAGTCGTGGAGTTGACGATTGCCCTGCATAAGGTCTTTTCAACCCCTCACGACAAGATTATCTGGGATGTGGGTCATCAGGCCTACGCCCACAAGTTGCTCACAGGGCGTCGCGATACGTTTCCTACGCTACGCAAATTTGGTGGACTGAGTGGTTTCCCAAAACGTTGCGAATCTTCCCATGACGCCTTTGGTGTGGGCCATTCGTCCACTTCTATTTCCGCAGCCCTCGGTTTTGCAGCAGCTCGTGATCTGAAGCATGAGAACAGCAAAGTCATTGCCGTTATCGGCGATGGGTCCATGACCGGTGGTCTTGCTTTCGAGGGGCTTAATCATGCCGGCCACTTGAACAAGGACCTGATTGTCATTCTTAACGACAATGAAATGTCAATTGCCGAGAATGTGGGCGCTCTCTCGAATTTTTTAAGCCGGACCATGACCAATGAATTTGTGCATCGCATCAAGAAGGATGTGCAGAATTTTCTCGAGGGATTGGACGGCGTCGGACAGAGTGTTCTTCATGTTGCCCGGAAGGCTGAAGAGTCGCTCAAGGGACTTTTTACGCCTGGTATGCTTTTTCAGGCATTCGGCTTTGAGTACATCGGACCAATCGATGGCCACAACCTGGATCGTCTCATCGCTACCCTGGAGAGTGTGAAACGGTTTGACAATGCCGTTCTCATCCATGTTCTGACGAAGAAGGGAAAGGGCTACCCGCCGGCCGAGGAGAATTCGTCGCTCTTTCACGGCATCGGGCCTTTTGACCGAGAGACCGGCAAACCTCGCTCTTCAAAAGGGGCTCCTTCTTCCTATACGGCAATCTTTGGCGAGACAATGAAGCTGATCGCTGCCGAGGATGAGCGCGTCATTGCCATCACCGCGGCTATGCCAGAAGGGACCGGCCTTTCCGGATTTGCCCGTGAATTTCCAGAGAGGTTGTTTGATGTGGGCATTTCCGAGCAGCATGCCGTTACTTTTGCCGCCGGTCTTGCTGCAGAGGGTTTCAAACCTGTTTTCGCCATCTATTCAACGTTTCTTCAGCGTGCCTATGACGAGATATTTGATGTCTGTCTGCAAAACCTGCCGGTAACCTTTGCAATTGACCGGGCCGGAGTGGTTGGTAACGATGGGCCGACACATCATGGCCTTTTCGACCTTTCCTTTCTGCGTACCTTCCCCAATATGATTGTTATGGTACCAAAGGATGAAAACGAGCTTCGCCATATGCTTGTAACGGCCATTCAGCATGACGGTCCCATAGCGATACGCTACCCTCGCGGCAGTGGGCTTGGTGTTCCGCTGGATCAGGTACCTGCTCCTCTGACGATTGGCGCTGGTGAAATTCTCAGGGTGGGGATGCAGGGAGCAATTATTGCGGTGGGAACGATGGTCAGTCCGGCCCTTGCGGCCGCCGAAAGGCTTGCAGGGGAAGGCCTGTCACTTTCCGTTATGAATGCCAGGTTTGTGAAGCCACTGGATCGTGAGAGGATTCTTGAACTTGCTCAGCGGACCGGAGTTATCATAACAGTCGAGGAGAATGTCCTCGAAGGAGGTTTTGGTACCGCTGTTTTAGAGTTGCTGGAAGAGGAGGGGCTTGACGAGGTAAAGGTCAGGAGACTGGGGTTCCCCGATAAATACATCGAACAGGGAGAGCAGGCGGAATTGCGAGCCCTGTACTGTCTGGATGCAGACGGGATTGCCCGGAAAATACGGGAGTTTCTGGTCTGCTGAGAGCCGATTCTTAATCGTCAAGTATAATGCTTCCGCACTACGTCGCTAAAAAGTCACATCCGTCATTTCCGGGCCTTGCGTGCAGTACCTTACACAAAGGAGCTAAGCGGACATACCATAATTTCGGAAAATTCTGAGCAGACGGGATTTCTGCCCACGCGGGTAGTGCGACTTTTTGCGGAATAATCATAAAATAATCCAAAAATCCCGTTGACAGGTCTTAGGTCATGCGCTATAAAAGGACAAAAAAGATCCACAAGGTGTAGTTATGATGGGACTGACACGCAAGGGTGAATACGCAATCAGGGGCATTCTCTATCTTGCCCGGCAACCACAGGGGAAAGTATCTCTGGTTGGTGAGATTGCAGCGGCATCCGATGTGCCGAAGACCTTCTTGGCAAAAATTCTCCAGGATTTTGTCAAGAAGGGGCTCGTTTCTTCCTCACGGGGATCAGGTGGCGGTTTTATGCTCGCACTACCTGCGGCTCGAATTACGCTGCTTCAAGTAGTCGAAGCGGTTGAGGGGCCTATTATGCCCAACCGTTGTCTCATCAGCGAAGGTGCCTGTGACAGAGATGGTACGTGCAGAGTGCACCCCGTCTGGGAACGGGTGAGGCAGCAAACAGCCGCTATTCTTGACGGGGTTACCATTGAAGATCTTGCCCGGGATTAATTTATGAATATACTGGTCACAATGAACTTTGTTTAATTATTGAGAATAATAAGTTCAGATTGAGCTTTGTTCTGTCGAACTGATCCGACTTTACCAGGTATGCCGGTAAGGGGGAGTAGTTCGTAACTCGAGTCGCATACGATAGTGTGATGGTGAAATAGTAGTTTTGGATGCACACAGTAAAAGCCGGGCAACCGGAAAAGGAGGGTGAAGAATGGATGTGGTGGAGTTAAGCAGGTTACAGTTCGCCGTTACCAGTATGTTCCATTTCATTTTCGTGCCGTTGACGCTCGGGCTTTCCATCTTGGTCGCCATCATGGAGACACGTTATGTCAGGACAGGAAACGAACTCTACCTGGGAATGGCAAAGTTCTGGGGCAAGCTGTTTCTCATCAACTTTGCCCTGGGTGTCGTGACCGGCATTACGCTTGAGTTTCAGTTCGGAATGAATTGGGCGGAATACTCACGCTATGTGGGCGATATCTTCGGCGCGCCTTTAGCCATAGAGGCCACCCTGGCATTTTTCCTGGAATCGGTATTCATCGGAGTCTGGGTCTTCGGTTGGAACAAGCTGTCAAAGAGAATGCACGTTATTTCCATATGGCTCGTTGCCTTTGCTTCTACCCTTTCGGCACTCTGGATACTGCTGGCCAACGGCTGGATGCAACACCCGGTTGGGTTTGTCCTGCGAAACGGCCGGGCAGAGATGGTAGATTTTCTGGCGTTGCTTACCAATCCGTACGGATTGCTGAAGTTTGCCCACACCGTTGTTTCCGGCTACGTGGTGGCAGCCTTTTTCGTGATGGGCATATCGGCTTGGCATCTGTTGCGGAACAGCAAGCCTGAATTCTTCAAATCGTCGTTCCGGATGGGAGCGGTTTTTGGATTGATTTCTATCTTTCTTGTCTTACTATCGGGAGATTACACTGCCGTCGTGGTTGCAGATGCACAGCCCGTCAAGTTCGCTGCCATGGAATCAATGTGGGAGACCAAGGCCGGTGCCGGGATGAATCTGGTTACATGGCCTGATTCGGAAAATGAGCGAAACCATGTTGAATCTCTGACTATCCCAAAGTTACTCAGTTACCTCGCATATCACCGGACTGATGCCGTGGTGAAAGGAATAAAGGAGTTTCCCAAGGAAGATCGACCGCCTGTGCTTCCGGTATTTCTCAGTTTTAGAGCCATGGTGGGGATGGGGTTTTTTCTAACTTTCCTTGCGATTATGGCGGTCTTTGTTTCCTGGAGGGGGACTATCGAGAAGCACACGCTTTTATTGCGAATAATGGTTTATTCCCTCCCGATTCCCTATCTTGCAAACCAGCTCGGCTGGATTGTCGCGGAGGTGGGGAGGCAGCCCTGGATTGTCTATAATGTTCTGAGGACGTCGGATGCGGTTTCGACTTCAATTAGTGTTGCTCAGGTGACCGGTTCTTTGGTTGGTTTTACTCTGCTCTATGGCTTTCTGGGTTGTATCGATATCTTCCTGCTGGCGAAATATGCCAGAAAGGGTCCGGACGCGGATGCGTCCTCCCTGATTCAATCTGCACGTAAGGAGGCATGAAATGGAATTTCAGATTATCTGGTTCGTTCTTTGGGGGGTTCTCTGGTCAGTCTATTTCATGTTGGACGGGTTTGTGCTCGGCGCCGGGATGCTGCACCGATTCCTTGGCCGGAATGATACCGAACGTCGTGTTGTCATCAATACCTTTGGCCCGGTTTGGGACGGCAACGAAGTCTGGCTGGTAACAGCTGGTGGAGCGACCTTTGCTGCGTTTCCCACCACCTATGCCCTGATGTTCAGTTATCTCTATACCGCGTTGCTTCTTCTGCTCTTCTCGCTGATCGTTCGAGGTGTAAGTTTTGAGTTTCGGGGAAAACTGGAGAGCGATAAATGGAAAGGGGTCTGGGACTGGGCCATCGTAATTGCCAGTTTCCTTCCGGCGCTTCTCTTTGGTGTAGCATTTGGTAATATCTTCCAGGGGTTGCCGATGGATGCCGCTGGTTATCATGGTTCTTTTCTATCACTACTAAATCCCTTTGGTCTGCTTACCGGAGCACTTTTTATTCTCTTGTTTCTTGTTCATGGAGCTCTTTTCCTGACGGTCAAGACCGAGGGTGAGTTGAGTGCCCGCGCACTTGCCACTGCCAACCGCTTTTGGCCGGCACTTTTGATTGTCGCCGCACTGTTTCTGGCTGCCGCCTATCCTGCGACCAAGCTGTATGACAATTATCTGAGTGTTCCGCTCCTTCTTGCCGTACCTCTTCTAGCGGTCACGACGTTGCTGATGATTCGAATCAGTACGGCAAAGGGCAAGCTGCTTACCGCTTTTGCAGCTTCCTGTCTGACGATACTGCTGGTAGTGGCTACCGGTATCATCGGCCTGTTTCCTAATCTTATCCCCTCATCGATTGATCCGGTCTCGAGTCTTACAATTTATAACTCCTCTTCAAGTCTGTACACGTTGAAGATTATGACCGCGGTTGCGCTGATATTTGTTCCAATCGTTATTGCTTATAAAATCTGGGTATACCGGGTTTTTCGTGCAAAAGTCGGAGTGCAGGATGTGCTGGAGGACGAACATTCCTACTGAACCAGGCCGGGAAATTCAAGGAATGTTTTTTTTGGTAAATTTAGTTACAAGTGGTTTTCATCTCCCTCGTTATGTGGTAAATGTATAGAGACACTTATATTGGCAGGGTCTTCGAGAGAACCAGACGGCTTTTTCTGATTCCGTGGTACCGCCAACAGATTGACTCGTGGGTGACTGGATTCACCGCTACGGTCTGGGTTGATGGTTACCGGTAAGAATTTAGAGCCGTTACTATTTGCTTGCGAGGAACGGAAAATGGGAAAAACAAAATATTCTGAAACAACTGCTTTTGCTGCATTTGTTGCCGGAGCCGCACTGGCTGCCGGTGTGACACTTCTCCTCAGTCCCAAAACGGGTCGCCAGATCCGCGATAACATCGGGGACATCAAGGAAGAGGCTGTTGAAAAAATCAAGATATGTGCCCGTGAGGCAAAGTTCAAACTCAGTCCAAAGACGAAACCTGATGCCTTTGTTTATGAAGGCGGCGATTGCTGGATCTGACTGAAAGTATTTTTCGAATCCGGTGCATAGTTTATATGCACCGGATTTTTTCAAACTTCTCCTCTCCTCAAGAGTAACCTGAGAATATTCAATTCGGCTTCTGCTTATTTTCCCTCCCTAATTACCTGAAACCACTATCAACGCATCTGCATTTTTTAGAATAATAACTAAATCGTGTATTCTTTCGGCAATGAGCCGGCCATAATGACTCTGCACAGTCTCGCGATAGTAATACGCACGTGACTTGAAACTGACTAAGATCTGGCGAATTTAAGTTGATTTGCCATGGGTATCATAGTACAAAAAATATTTTATACTTCTTTTCTGTAGATGAGGTTTTGCATGCAGCGAATTCCTATTTCACTTGCCAAACCGGGCATGGTGCTTGCCAAAGATCTCGTCCGTCCTGAAAACCCAACCGGTCCGGCAATATGTGGAAAGGGCATGGAACTGACTGAGTCTCTTGTCGAGCGTTTACGGAATATGGGCATTCAATCCATTACCGTGGAGGGACATCCGATATGGATGGAAGGGGATAAAACCCTGGAGGATTTACTCCAGGAATTGGACCATCGGTTCAGTCGCGTTTCCCAAGACCCGCTTACTCGGAGTTTGAAGGATATCTGCCGGAAATATCTAATCAACTCCATGGGAGAGTAACGTGGAAGACATGAGAGCTGAAATCAGAAAATTCATCATGGATACCCGGACGTTGCCGACACTTCCAGGTATCGTAACGAAACTCAATTCTCTTGCTGACAACGAAAAATCTTCTATACAGGAGATGGCCCGTCTCGTTTCTTCCGACCAGGTTCTCTCAGCCAGAATATTGCGTCTTGCAAACTCCCCTTCCTATGGTTTTTATCGAGTTGCGACCATTTCCAATGCAATGATACTGCTTGGGGTAGATGTTGTAAAAAGTCTCATACTCAGTTCTTCCATCTTCGAGATCATGGAGAAAAGTGCCTTGGGGCTCTGGGAACATTCTCTTGGCGCAGGTGTGGCAGCCAATATTATTGCCAAACGACTCAGTCTCCCGGACTGCGAAGAGATAGCCACCGCCGCGCTTCTCCATGATATCGGAAAGGTTATTGTCCGGCTCAAGCTTCAGGATGAGTACGACGTCCTGCTCGCGAAGACCGCGGAGAGCGGATCTACCCTGCACGAATTGGAGCGGGAAATGTTAGGTACCGATCACTCAGAAGTGGGGGGCTGGCTTGGCAAAAACTGGTTTCTACCGGAAAAGCTGGTAGTACCGATCACTTTTCACCATAATGTGGCGGGCGCTTTCTGTCACCAGGTCAAGACTGCCGTTGTACATTTTGCCGATGTCCTCATCAAAGCCAGCGGGTTTGGTTTTAGTGGCGACCCTTTTGTTCCTGCTCTGCAGCCGGTAGCCTGGAACATGCTCGGAATGACCGAGCCACTTCTTGCGGAGATTGTCGAGGAACTTGAAGAAAAGCTGGTTGATACAAAAAATTTCAGTTTGGAGATACAGTCTACCGATGAAACAAAAACGTAGAATTACGGTGTACTCCCATGATCCAGGCTTTGGCTCCACCCTTGAAATTCGTCTTCAAAGCCGGGCGTATCAGGTTTTGACCCATCATAAGTTGGCCCAAATCCTCGGTTTTATCTATTCAGACCCTCCCGATCTCATCATTATCGATATTTCTTCCCCGAACAAGGAAATCAAGAGTCTCATACAGAGCCTGAAAAGTGACATTTATTTCAGTGCTATTCCGGTCATCGGCCTTATCAGTGCATCGGATCCGGACCAGTTCCCTTGGGACGACTATCAGTTGGATGATTTTGTGTTCCTGCCGATCAAGTATTCGGAACTTTTTATCCGTATCGAGCTTTCCATTCGCAGGATACAAAGGGTCTTCGACAATAACCCGCTGACGAGACTTCCTGGGAATACCTCGGTACAGAACGCCATTGCCGATGCAATTGGCAAGCCGATGGGAGTTTGTTATCTCGATATCAATAACTTCAAACCGTATAATGATACGTACGGGTTTACCCGTGGCGACGAAGTGCTGCGCATGCTCGGCAGATTAATGTCTAATGCCGTCAAGGAGGCAGGTGGCGGTTTTGCGGGGCATATCGGCGGGGATGACTTTGTGTTTATCGTTCCCTTGGAAAGGGCCGAGACCGTCTGTTCAACTATTATCGATAATTTTACCACCATTGCTCTTGACCTTTTTGATGACGGAGACCGTGATAACGGCTACTATGTCGCGTTGAACCGGAAGGGGCAGCAGGAGCGCTTCCCGCTTCTGTCCATTGCGATTTCGATTGTGCCGACCGACCAGGCAAAGATTCATCACTGCGGAAAAGTGGTCGAAATGGCTGCCGAATTAAAAATTATCGCTAAGAAATCCGGCAAAAGCTGTTATGTTCTGGATAAGCGAAAAAGGTAGAGGAAGGGATCTTCCTGAAAATGAAACGTGAAGAAAGGGCAAAGTCATATTCTGTACTGATAGTCGAAGATAACCTGCTGATGCGGAAGATTCTCGAGGGTCATCTTAGCGACCTCGGTCATACGGTTGTAGCCGTGGAGAACGGCCGCCAAGCTTTGGAGCTTTTGGACCACAGTCACTTTCCCATTGTTATTACCGATCTGGTCATGCCGGAAATTGGAGGGCTCGAACTGTGCAGGGCAGTCAGAGCGCGGAATTTCGAGGGATATACCTATGTTGTCGTGCTCACTGCTCAGGACACCAAGGACGAGATGGTGCGCGGGTTGGAAGCCGGTGCCGACGAATATCTGATAAAACCGGTAAACCGTGCCGAATTGACAGTGCGGTTGAAAACTGCCGACCGGATCCTGTCACTCGAAAGCTCCCTCAAAAAAAGCTACGAAGAAATCAAGGCTTTGTCGGTCAAGGATCCTCTCACCAAAGTCTACAACCGCGGCTATCTTGATGAGAGACTCGTCCATGAAGTGAAGAGGACTTTTCGTTTTGAACGCCCGCTTTCGCTCATCATGCTTGATATCGATCATTTTAAAATAATTAATGATACTTACGGCCATTCGACCGGCGATCAGGTTCTCAAGGAGTGTGCCTGGTTCATGAGTAATTGCGTGCGCAAAGAAATTGACTGGGTTGCCCGCTATGGAGGCGAGGAGTTTGTTATTGTACTTCCCGAAACCCCGCTTGCCGGTGCTCTGGTTGCCGCGGAGAGGAGCCGTGCCGGGCTTTCCTCCCATGTGATTGATGCCGGAGGTACCGAGCTTCTCGTTACTGCAAGTTTCGGGGTGACCAGCTTTACCCCGGCTGACCAGAAAGAGGATCTGACCATAGCGGCGGTACTGGTCAAACGAGCCGACACGTGTCTCTATCAGGCTAAAAAAGAAGGCCGAAACCGGGTTGTTTCAGTTCAACTTTGATTTATCCCCGCAGTTTTTTCGCTATCTCCGCAATCCTTCGCCCCTGTGCCTGGGCAATTTCCAGATCTTCTGTGGCCGGTCTCAGTTCACCCCGCGCACCGGCAACGGTAGATGCCCCATAGGGCGTTCCTCCACGGCCTTCGGTATGAAGCATACCCGGCACGGAATAGGGAACTCCGACGACGATCATGCCAAGGTGGAGAAGCGGTGCCATCATGGTGAGCAGGGTAGTTTCCTGGCCTCCATGGGTCGATGCCGTTGCGGTAAATACCCCGGCCGGTTTTCCTTCCAATTCACCCTTGAGCCAGAGACTTGCGGTCGAATCGATCAACTGCTTCATCTGCGCTGCCATGTTCCCATAACGCGTCGGTGATCCAAAAAGGATTCCGTCCGCCTCCCTTAGGTCATCAAGAGAACAGAACGGTATGTTTCGCTGTTTTTCCCTGATCTGCGTAGCAAATTCGTTCCCGTCAATAACCCTGTTCACCGTTACGAACTCTTCGACACCTCAAGAAGGCGAGGCGGCAGTTGGGCCTGGTAGGTGTTGCCCGCAGGCGCGGGGATGAACCGGACTGATTATGGCACTCGTAAAAGTGTACGACGTGTTCCCCGCAGGCGCGGGGATAAACCTACGACCAAACCATTTCGTGTGTTTGCCTTGAATGTAATCGAGGGGCGGGCACCCACATGGGGGTGCCCCTACGGTGGGAAGGACGTGTATGATCAATACTGTCAGTCGCTCAATTCGGTTGCGGGGCTTCGATTTTTTGTTGGTGGAGCTTGAATCGTTCCAGAAATATTCAGAGTCGGGAATGACCGTACGGTGATGTTCTGGGAGCGCAACTGTGCTTGATTATTTCCTGGGATTATCCTACGTAGGGGCGGCCCCATGTGGCCGCCCTGTTCATTCCTCGATTGCCGTGCGAATTTCCGCAATCATGTTGAGGTAGAAATGGACGTTATGGCCGCTTGCCAGACATGTCAATGTCCCGCTCGACGCTTTCGATGCTGTCTTCCGGGAGACCGGCACCCCTCAGGTTGTGCGGCTTGTTCCCCGCAGGCGCGGGGATGAACTTACGACCAAACTATTTCGTGTGTTTGCCTTGTTTGCAATTGAGAAGCGGGCACCCACATGGGGGTGCCCCTACGATAGGAGGGACGAATATATTCAATACGATCCGGCATTCGGTTCTGTCGGTCAATTGGGTTGCGTTACTACGATTTTGTTGTCGCGAATTTCGTGCCGGGAATATGCGGGGCGGGAAAAGATGGTGAGGTGATGAAAGACCTGCCAGGTTTTGAAAACCTGGCAGGTCTCGGAATCGGATATTCAATGGTGATACACTATTTCTTATCCCCCTCACGATACTCGGCGAGAAAATCTTGCTTGTAACTGGCGAAGCGTCCTTGCTCGATTGCCGCACGGGTTTCTGCCATCATGTTCATGTAGAAGTGGACGTTATGGATACTTGCCAGAATGGCTGACAGCACTTCATTGGATACGAAGAGGTGGTGGAGATAGGCCCTGGTGAAATTGCGGCAGGTATAGCAGCTGCAGTTCGGTTCAACAGGGTAGAAATCGCGCCGGTACTTTCTGCTGGTGAGGCGAATTCTGCCCCTGTTGGTGAAGAGCGTGGCGCTCCTGGCATAGCGGGTTGGGATAACACAGTCGAACATGTCCATGCCCCGCTCGACGCTTTCGAGTATGTCTTCCGGGAGGCCGACTCCCATCAGGTAGCGCGGCTTGTTTTCAGGCAGATGGGGGGCGGTGAAGTCAACGACCTTCTTCAGCAGTTCCAGTCCCTCTCCGACACTGACACCTCCAATGGCATATCCGGGAAAGTCCATTTGGACCAGTTCCCGAACGCACATGGCCCGGAGGTCTTCGAAAACGCTTCCCTGAACAATGGCAAAGAGCGCCTGATCCTGACGGGTATGGGCCTTTTTGCACTGCTCGGCCCAGCGGATGGTTTTTACGGTGGAACGGGACGCATAGGTTTTATCGCACGGATACGGAATACACTCGTCGAAGGCCATGATGATATCGGCCCCTAGTGATTGCTGGATGGCCATTGCCTTTGCCGGGTCGAGGAAAATTTCTTCTCCGGTTATTTCGTGTTTGAAAAAAACCCCGTCTTTGGTAATGCGCTTGTTGGGCAGGGAGAAGACCTGGAATCCTCCGGAATCGGTCAGGATGGGACCGTCCCACGCCATGAACTGGTGGAGCCCTCCGGCTTTTTCCACAAGTGCTTCTCCGGGACGGAGATGGAGATGGTAGGTGTTGCAGAGAATGATTTGTGCTGCGCAATCGCTCACCTGTTGCGGAGTCATGGCTTTCATGGCCGCGTGGGTGCCGACCGGCATGAAGATAGGCGTTTCAATCTTGCCATGGGGTGTTTCAAGAACGCCCCGGCGGGCCGATGTCTGCCGGTCCTTTGACAAGAGGGTAAAGTTGAATGATTTCATAAAGATAGTCTTCCCTGTTAATTCTGATATTGACAACAACCAGAGTTTGTTGGTATTTTTTCGCACTTGTGCAAAGACCTGCCTTTATTATCAGATAGGCTCCGTAAATGCAATATCGTAGTGCGATCAGGGTTGTTCCTGTTTCTTGGCCCGCCGCATTGTCCGCAAATTCGACGTAGTCCCCAGTCAGCTTTCCATCAGTTACGTCGAGATATTTCGTCTGTAATATCGCTTAGAGAGAGGAGATTTCATCACTTGGCTACCCAGAACATGTATCCCTTTTTTCTCCGAAGGCTCCACTCCATTACCGGTGTGCTGCCCATCGGTGCATTTCTTGTCGAGCATTTCTTTACCAACAGTTTTGCCATGTTTGGGCCGGAGGTTTATAACTCCAAGATTGAATTTTTCATGGGGTTACCATACATCCTTCTGATCGAAGTCTGCCTGATCTGGATTCCGATTCTTTTCCACGGCTTGTATGGTCTTTATATTGTATACACCGGGCAGGCGAATGTTTCCCGCTACGGGTTCTTCCGCAACTGGATGTATCTTCTACAGCGGGTTAGCGGTATTACGGCGTTCTGTTTTATCGTCTACCATGTGTACGCAACCCGTATCAGCGGCCTCCTGACAGGGCATCACGCCAGCTTCGAGCTTGTGCAGCAGAGTCTTCAAAATCCGCTGGTGCTCGGTTTTTATGTACTCGGTATTGTCTCGGCATCCTACCACCTGGGTAACGGGATGTTCGGTTTTCTGATTACCTGGGGCATTGCGATCGGGGACAAGACTCAGAGGGCGGTAAGTATTCTTTGCGGTCTTGTTTCACTGGGGTTGGTCGGTTTCGGTCTTGCCGCGCTGAGTTATTTTGTCTGATTGAGGGATAGCCACATTCTTCACTGACCCGTTTTTTCGGTTGTGGGTGTGTGCTCTGTTTGTCTTTCCATGATTCCTGACTTCCGTCGGCAGCGGGCTGAAGGTTTTCGATTTTTACGCGAGGAGTTTAGCATGAACAACAGGATTATTATCGTAGGGGGAGGGCTTGCGGGCCTTATGACGGCAATAAAGATTGCCGAAGCAGGCTGTCAGGTTGATCTCTTTTCCCTCGTTCCGGTGCGACGTTCCCACTCCGTGTGCGCCCAGGGCGGCATCAATGGCTGTGTGCAGCCAACCCGCGAGGGTGATTCTCCTGATGAGCATTTTGACGATACCGTGTACGGCGGTGATTTCCTGGCCAATCAGACGCCGGTACGCAATATGTGCCATGCTGCACCCGCGATTATTAATCTCCTTGACCGTATGGGTGTCATGTTTAACCGTACCCCGGAGGGAAATCTCGATTTCCGAGCCTTTGGCGGCGCGAAATATCGACGAACCGCGTATTCCGGAGCGACAACCGGACAGCAGCTTCTCTATGCCCTTGATGAGCAGGTACGTCGTTTTGAAGTACAAGGAAAAATTACCAAACATGAATTCTGGGAATTCCTTGGTGCCGTGATCGATGACGATGGGGTGTGTCGTGGCATTTCCGCCCTTGATATGCGATCCATGGAAGTTCATATCTTCCCTGGCGATGCCGTGATCATGGCAACCGGCGGGCCGGGAGTCATCTTCGGCAAATCGACCAATTCTGCCATCAATACCGGAACCGCTGCTGCCTCACTCTATGCCCAGGGTGTTCGCTACGCCAATGGCGAATTCATTCAGGTGCATCCAACCGCTATCCAGGGCGTCGACAAGCTGCGTCTCATGTCCGAGTCCGCCCGGGGCGAAGGGGGGCGCATCTGGACGTATAAGGACGGCAAGCCTTGGTATTTCCTTGAAGAAAAGTATCCGGCTTACGGAAATCTCGTCCCCCGCGATATCGCCACGCGAGAGATCTTCCATGTCTGTGTTGACGAAAAGCTCGGAATCGATGGCAAGAACCAGGTTTATCTGGACCTTACGCATCTTCCGGCCGATTTTCTGAACAGGAAGCTGGGCGGGATCCTGGAGATTTATGAGAAATTTGCCGGTGAAGATCCGCGCAAAAATCCGATGCGGGTTTTCCCCGGGGTTCATTATTCCATGGGCGGGATGTGGGTTGATTATAACCAGATGACCAATATCCCCGGTCTTTTCGCCGTGGGAGAGTGCGAGTACCAGTATCACGGGGCAAACCGTCTCGGAGCGAATGCACTCTTGTCGTGTATCTATTCCGGGATGGTGGCAGGGCCGGCGGCCGTGCAATTCACGAGCGGTCTGAAAAAAGCCTCCGCGGATGT